>JAYTDA010000033.1:0-2521 GCA_043736155.1 Paracoccaceae bacterium
CAGGAACATCGGGATCGCCACCACCACCGGCGGCAGCATCCGTGTGCTGAGGATGAAGAACAGCCAGTCGCTCTCTCCCTTGACCCTGAAGCGCGAGAATCCGTAGGCCGTCAGCGTGCCCATCGACACCGCCAGCACAGTGGAACTTATCGCAATGATCAGGCTGTTCAGGAACCGGTTTGGATATCCCGAAAGCTGGACTTCCCCCTTGCCGGTCCGTACCACCTTTTCGCCGCCATCAATCACCGTCTGTTCCCACCAGGGTGCCGCGGCATAGACATCTTCGGGCGGCTGTTCCCGCAACTGGCTGCGTTTCACCATCAGTTTTACAAACGGCGAAATCTCGGGCTGAAAGAACACTGTCGGCGGCATCGTCGTCGTCAGGTTTCGCTGCTTGAATGCGGTCGAGGCGATCCAGTAGATCGGCGTCAGCATGATGATGAGGGCCACGATCACTGCGACGATGGCGGCCCGGTTCCCGAAGATCTCGCCCTTGGTCTTGACTTCGGCCATATCAGCGCGCCTTCGCTTTGTTGAGGTACTTCACGTAGATGTTGGTGATGACGATGACCATGATCAGCACGATATAGGCCAGGGCCGAGGACATGCCGGTCTGCCATTCCTGGAACGCCATCTTGTAAAGCCGGATTGCGATCAGTTCGGTCGTGGGTTGCGAGGTCAGGATGTAGGCGTGATCAAAGGTCTTGAACGCCTCCATCGTGCGGAAAATGATCGCGATCATCAGGATCGGTGCCACCAGCGGCAGCGTGATCCGGAAAAAGGTGTAGAATGATCCCGCCCGGTCGATCTCGGCCGCCTCGTACAGGTGTTTGGGCACCGCCGAAAGCCCGGCCAGCGACAACAGCATCACGAAAGGCGACCACATCCAGATATCGACGAGGGCCACGGCATAAAGCGCCATCTGCGGATCGGCCAGCCATTCGAATTTTCCCAGCCCGAGGAAGTAGTTGATAATGCCGAAATTCGGGTCGTAAAGCAGTTTCCAGAACAGCCCCACTACCGCCGGCGACAGCATCATCGGCAGCAGCAGCAGTGTCGAGACCAGCCCCTTGAAAGGGAACTTTCGGTTGAGCAGCATCGCCAGCCCGAAGCCTACGAAGACCTGTCCCGTGACCGAAATAAGCACGTATTTCGCGGTGATCGTGAAATTCCGCCAGATGAAATCGTCGCCCAGCAGCTCGCGGTAGTTCGCAAGACCGACCCAGTTCGACGGTGCCGAGGTCGAGGCGCGAAAATCGGTGAACGAGGTCCAGAGCGAATAGAGCAGTGGAAAGACGTTGAAGATGATCAGAAAGGCGATTGTCGGGATGATGAACAGGTTGCGGATCGTCAGGTCGGAAAATCCGCGCCCGGCGGCACGGCTGTCGGGCCTGAGCCTGTTCAATACTTCGGTCACGTTTCTCTCCTGCCCCGGGTCGGTTTGACGGGAGCGCGTCTGCGCTCCCGCCACGATAATGTTTCAGCCTATTTGGTCCGGCCGTACTTTTTGAACGTTTCGGCCCAGTCGACCGCCAGCGCGTCGAGCGCCTCTTTCGCAGTGCCTTCGTTGCCGACCACAAAGGGGTAGAGCCGCTGGTTCGCTGCGGTCAGAAGTTCGGCATATTCCGGAACCGCCCAGAAGTCCTTTACCTTGAACATGGTCTGATAGAAGGCCTCGTTGTAAGGCGTTGCCTTGCGGAATTCGTCCGACGACAGAACTGCTGCCGACGCCGTATAGCCGCCCAGCTCCGCCCAGCGCTTCTGGGTGCTGTCCTTGATGAACCATTCGAGGAACTTGTAGGATTCGTCGATATTCTCCGAATAGGACACGATCGAGACGCCCTGGCCGCCCAGTGCCGCAAACTGGTCGCCATCGGGGCCCGCCGGGTTGGCGAAGAAGCCGGTGTTTGCCGCGTGCGGGTTCGTCGCCGGGTTCACCAGCGCCGGGAAGAACGCGAAGTAGTTCAACGACATTGCGGCCAGGCCTTCGGTGATCGCCTGATTGTTCTCGACGAAGAAGGTCTTGGACCATCCCGGCGGGGTAAACGAGTAAAGCTTCTTGTAGGCCTCCAGCGCCGCCACGTTCTTGTCGGAGTTCAGGATGCCATCGACATCGAAGGTCTTGTAGTCGCCAAGGCTGCCGCCGAAGGAATACATTGCGTTCGTAACGCCCATCGCGAGGCCGTCATAGACGTTGTCGGTGTAGATCGCGATGCCATAGCGGTTTTCGTCCGGGCGGTGGAAGAACTCGGCAATGTCGGTCATCTGCGCGTAGGTGGTGGGCACCGCCAGATCATAGCCATACTTCGCCTTGAACGCCTCCATTTCCTTTGGATCCTCGAACCAGTCCTTGCGATAGGACCAGCCGGCCGCGTCGGCCTCCATCGGGATCGCCCAGAACTTGCCGGCATATTCGGCGTAATAGGTCACCGTCGCCGGGGCCATGACGTTGCCCAGGTCATTTGTCTTGAAGAACTCGGTCAGGTCGACATAGTGACCGCCCTCCGCGCCCGCGCCAAGC
>JAYTDA010000034.1:0-1974 GCA_043736155.1 Paracoccaceae bacterium
CGCACCCGGTTCACCAGTTCCGCCATGATCATCCCATCGACGAGGCCATGTGGGTGGTTGGCCACCACCACCAGCGGGCCGGTTGCCGGGATGCGGGCGACCTCCTCTGCCGGGGTGTCGATGCGGATGCCCATGTGGCGGATCGCCTTGGGCCAGAAGGGTGAGCCCACCGGCGCGCCGGTTTTCTCGAATTTGCGGATCAGGCTGAGCAGATAGAGCTTTGCGGTGATCCATTCGATCACCCGGATCGTCGTTGCCTTGACCGGATTGGTGAATGTCCCCGCATAGGACAACCGGCGCATGTCGTATTTGCGCGGCGAGGGTGCTGCGACCGCTGCGGCGCCATGGGGTTTCACTTCTGGGCTGTCAGTCACCGGAACGGGCCTTGTGATGGTTGCGCCTCAGTAGTCTTCCCCGAACCGGTTGGCAACAAGCGCCCGCAACGCCCCGGCCAGCGGCTCGGCCTGCGGTCCCTCGGTCGTGACCTCAATAGAACTTCCGCGCGAGGCTGCCAACATCAAAAGCCCCATGATCGAATCGCCCGAGACCTTCATGCCGTCCTTGACCACCCAGGCGCGGGCGTCGAAGTCTTCGACCACCTCGACGAATTTGGCCGAGGCGCGGGCATGCAGACCCTTTTCATTGATGATCTGCAGCACCTCGGTCGGCATCTCAGGCCCCGCTGCCGAGGTTCAGCGCGTTGATGTATTTGCGCCCGGCGTCGAGCGCCATCGCCACCGCTTCCGGCACCGCCAGATCGCGGGATTTGGTCAATTTGATCAGCATCGGCAGGTTGGCCCCGTAGACGATCCGCCGTTCCGAGCCGCCCGAACAGGCCATCAGCGACAGGTTTGACGGCGACCCGCCGAACAGATCGGTCACCACCACCACCCCGTCGCCGGCATCGACCGCATCGGCGGCTTCACAAATTTCAGCCTGCTTCATGCCACGGTCATGCGAATCTTCTATGGAAATGGCGCGCATCCCCTGTTGGGGGCCCACGACATGCTCCACCGCCGAGAGGTACTCCCGCGCCAGACCCCCATGTGCGACGATCACGATCCCGATCAAGCCCGTCTCATCCCGATGCTGCAAGGGCGCCGGAGGCCGCACGGCGCTCAAGTTCCCGGTGACGTTTTGACACCGGCCAGCCAGCTTCCGCAAGGACCTTGGCCAGTTTTTCTGCAACTGCAACCGAGCGGTGTTGCCCGCCGGTACAGCCGAAACCGATGGCGAGATAGGCCTTGCCCTCGTCCAGCTGTGCCGGAAGCAGCATTTCGACCAGACCCTGCAACCTCTGGAAGAACGGCGCAAAATTCGGGTCGGCCTCGACATGGGCGACCACCGCCGGGTCGCGGCCATCCTTGTCGCGCAGGGCTGCCACCCAATGGGGATTGGACAGAAAGCGGCAGTCAAAGATCATGTCCACCCCGCGCGGCAGACCCCGCTTGTAGCTGAAGCTCTGCAGCGACACCGCCAGCCGTGCGGTCGGGCTGCTGTCGAACCACTGGCCAATTTCGGCCTTCAGATCGTGCGGTGACATGTCGGTCGTGTCGATCAGATGGTCGGCGCGCACGCGGACCGGGGCCAGCAGATCAATCTCGCGCCCGACGCCCTCGGTCGGGGTTTCGTTCGGGGCCAGCGGATGGCGGCGGCGGGTCTGGTTGTAGCGCTGGATCAGTTCGGCGGGGGCGCAGTCCAGATACAACAGCTCCAGCGTGACGCGGGGGTCGCGGGTCAGGAAATCAATCAGCTCGATCAGCGCGGTGGAGTTGAAATCGCGGTTGCGCACATCAAGGCCCAGCGCAATCGGCCGGGCCAGCGGCGGGCCGTCGATCAGCCGGGGCACCAGCGACAGCGGCAGGTTGTCGATCACCTCATAGCCCAGATCCTCCAGCGCGTGGATCGCGGTGGACCTGCCGGCACCGGAAGGTCCGGTCACCAGCACAAGGCGGTGTTCCAGACTGGCGGCGG
>JAYTDA010000035.1:0-15747 GCA_043736155.1 Paracoccaceae bacterium
CCCTGCACCAGCAGCACCGGCCCCACCGCCAACAGGGCCCAGAACAGCGCCACCCGCGCGCCATAGGCTGACCCTGGCCGCCCAAGCAGCCACAACACCAGATGGCTGACCCAGGCCAGCGCATAGAACAGCAGCGGCAGCACAAACAGCGTCGCCAGCAGCGCGCCGCCAATGCGGGCATCCAGCGGCACCGACGGGTCCAGATGCGCGGCCCGCGCCAGCCCCGGCAGCTCGGCAACAAAGATCAGCAGGCAGGCCCCGATCAGCGTCGCCAGCGCCCGGTCCTCGCGCGGCCCTGTCGCCAGCTTGCCGCGCACCACCGCGCGCGGGCCGCGCCAGGTCGCCAGAATGTCGGCGGTGATGGTCATGCCTTCAATCGCCGCGCCAGCCAGCCTTGCAGCCGTTCGCCGATTTCGGCGGCAATCTCCGGGTCTTCGATCTCGGCAATCGCCTCGGCCAGAAAGGCCAGCACCAGCAGCGACTGCGCCTCGCGCAGCGGCACGCCCCGGCTGCGCAGGTAGAACAGCGCCTCGTCATCAATCGCACCAGTGGTTGAGCCATGCGAGCATTTCACATCATCGGCATAGATCTCCAGTTCCGGCTTAGCCAGAAACTGCGCATCGCCGTCCAGCAGCAGCGCCTGACTGATCTGATAACCATCGGTCTTTTGTGCCCCGGGTTTGACCAGAATCTTGCCCTGAAACACCCCGGTGGCCCCATTGCGCAGCACCTTCTTGAACACCTGACGGCTTTCGCAGCCGGGGGCGGCATGGGTGATGAACACGGTGTCATCCTGATGAAAATCGCCGTCGCCAAGGGCAGCACCCGCCACGTGCGCCGAGGCATCGGCCCCGGTCAGTTCGATCACGCTTTCATTGCGGGTCAGCGCGCCATTGGCGGTCAGGGTAAAGCTGCGAAACCGGCTTTTGGTGCCAAGGCGGGCAAAGATATGGGTCGCCGCCAGCCGCTCATGGTCGCGGCCCTGGGTGCGGATATGGTGGAACGCGGCACCATCGCCGATATCAACCTCCATCACCTTGTTGAGCCGTGCAGCAGCAGGACCGCTTTCCAGCACCGTCAGATCGGCGCCCGGTTCCAGCTTGATGCAATGGTGCAGACAGGCATCGGAACTGGTTGAATTATGGTGATAAATCAGAGAAACTGGTTTTGCCGCGCGGCCGGTCGCCCGGATCAGAATGCCATCCGTTGCATAGGCAGAGTTCAGCGCCGCCAGCGGACGCGGCACCGGGGACTGACCGCGCGCCTCCAGCACGCCAAAGAGATCGCGGGCCCAGTGGATATCATGCTGCCCGGCCTCGGCCAGACGGCTGATTTCCAGCCCGGCCAGCGCCAGATCGTCCGAGGCGTCGGGATCGAACACCCCATCAACAAACACCACCTGCAACCGGTCAATGCTGCCGAATATCGGCGCTTCGCGGGCATCAAACAGGGCGGCATGGACGCTTTCGGTCAAAAGCCGCGCCGGATCGGTAAAGCGCCAATATTCATCGCGCCGACCGGGCAACCCCATCGCCTGCAACCGCGCCAGCGCCGCAGCGCGGGCCGGACCAGACCAGCCACCCTGCGGCAGCGGCCGCGCCACCGGCATCTGTCGTGCTGCCTGCATCACGCCACCTCTGCCAGAATCCCGGCATAACCGTTGGTTTCGACCTCCAGCGCCAGGTCAGGGCCACCGCTGCGCACAATGCGGCCATCGGCCATGATATGCACAAAATCAGGTGCGATATGATCCAGAAGCCGTTGATAATGCGTGATAACCAGAAACGACCGCCCCTTGGAGCGCAAGGCGTTGACCCCTTCGGCCACCAGTTTCATCGCATCGACATCCAGGCCGCTGTCGGTTTCATCCAAAATGCACATCTTGGGTTCCAGCATCGCCATCTGCAAAATCTCGTTGCGCTTTTTCTCGCCACCGGAAAAGCCGACATTGACCGGGCGCTTCAGCATCTCGGCGTCGATCTTCAGCGCCTTGGCGCGTTCGCGCACCAGTTTCAGGAATGCGGCGGCGCTGACCTCGGCCTCGCCCCGCGCCTTTTTCTGCGCATTCAGCGCAGTGCGCAAAAACACCATGTTGCCAACACCGGGAATCTCGACCGGGTACTGAAACGCCAGAAACAGCCCCGCCGCCGCGCGTTCCTCGGGTGCCATCGCCAGCAGGTCGCGGCCCTCCAGCGTGGCACTGCCGCCGGTCACCGCATAGCCTTCACGGCCCGCCAGCACATAGGACATGGTCGATTTGCCCGACCCGTTCGGCCCCATGATCGCATGCACTTCGCCGGCGCCGATCTTCAGGGTGACCCCGCGCAGGATCACCTTGTCTTCAGCTTCAAGTTTGACGTGCAGATCGTTGATTTCCAGCATATTTCCTCGCAGATGGCCTAGTTTGGCCGGGTAAACAGATCAAATATCCGAGTCATGTCCCGGCTGGGAAACGCCCGTGGTTCCAGCTCGAACCGCGCCATACGGCCTATGATCTCCACCGGTTCGGCGAAAGCCTCGACCCGGTGGTAGACCTTGCGGTCCTTGTAGTCATCAAACAGCACCGTTACCGGCCGTTCGATCCGCAGCAAGGTGGTCAGCAGACAGGCAGCCCGGAACCGCCCGTCAATCAGCACCACATCGGGGTGCTGAAAATCGGCGCGGTCCCAGACCGACAGCGGATAGTGGTGATAGCGCCGCCAGCCCGTGTCACTGACCGGTGCCCCCCAGTCGCCGGTCGGTCCGATATCGACCACATGCAGCGCGACCTGTGCCGCCAGTCCGGCACTGTCAAGATAGGCCTGTATCCCGGCGGCCCAGACCGGGTCGCTTTCCACCGAACAGACCCGTTTGCCCGGCATCTCTGCCGCCATTACGGTTGACCCGCCAGAGCCATATTCCAGCACGACCAACGCAGCCTGATAGCGGGCGCGCAAAGCTGCTGCCTCGCGCGGCGGCAGGGTCAGGTCTGGTCGGTGCGGTGCGGTGGCGACGGTATCCGGCAATTTTCAGCCCACCCATTCGCTGCGGCTGAGCGCTGACGGTCCACAGCCTGCCACCGGTGCCGGTCCGCCCGACATCCGACCACCAGCACATCCCGGGAACGGCTCAAGCGGAATTGACGTGCCAAAGCAGGTTTCCCTAACGGTCACCTGCATCCGGTCCGGCGCAATCCCCGGGATCGCTCGTCTTTGCACTGGCTTCATGGCACCCTCCCGGGTCCTGCGCTGGTCACTGATTTGCAGCATGTTCCCTCGGGCCCCCGGTTCGGAGATCAGCCTGCACCGGTACTTGGTTCACCGGCTCCTGGTTCATTGGCTCCTGGTTCATTGGCTCCTGATTTACCGGCACTTGGTTCACCAACCCGGTCCAATCCTGCCGCCGTTGGATCGCCTGCGCCCCGATGTCGCGATGCTCGTTCAGCGAGCGGCGCAGTTCGACCATGGCATCGGCGAGAATCTCATTGAAATCTTCATCGGACAAATGGGTGAGCGAATAGCGCATCCGGCGCAGAAATCCGGTGTTCGAGGCCAACCGGGCCGCGATGGCGCGTTTGAACTCATAGCGCGACCGCACCGGATGCATCACCTTGTTGACCGGCGGATCGGCCAGTACCGCCTCCAGCATGATCGTCGGATTGGTGTCGAAACTGCTGTCTTCCAGCCAGTCGGCGGCATATTTCTCCAACGGGGCACCGGTGAAGCCGGGGCTGTTCATGATGGTGGTAAAGCAGAAGATTTCGTCATTGGTGAAAAACCGGTTGCCCACCGTTCCCTGGCCATAGGCGCAGCGCAACGGGCGCAGATGATCAAGGGCGCGGCCGGAAAACCGGGTAAAGGGAAAGATCGCCTTCCAGTGCGGCACGCCCGGCATCCCACGGATAAACGGGATGTCCTCCTCATAGGGTTTCAGCCCCCGGCCCAGCACATCTTCGCTTGCATCGTCAAACCGGGCAAAAAACGCCGCACTGTCGCCGGTGAACCCCACATCCGGTTCCATCATCCAATAGTAATCATAGTCCGGCCGGGCCTGACGGGTGGCATGATAGAAATAATCGCCGCAGCGCCAGCCATAGTCCGGCACCGCCCGCAGACCCGAGGTGACAACCCAGGCGGCAGTGACATCGACCACCGGGATCGGCAGCTTCTGCCCGCGCTTGCGGTTGTGGTAGGCCACCACCACATCCTCGCCAAAGGCCGGGCGCAGCGCGGCCAGCGCCCGTTCTTCTTCTTCACCCCAACGGTGGGTGCGGATGATCGCCAGTTGTCGCATCATCGGTCACACTTCATCCCTGGTGGCAGGCTTGCCAGATAGTCCTTCGCGGCAGATTGCGCAATCTTGCGACGCCGGGTCTGGTCCGCCACCTGCAGGGGCGTCAGCAGATCGACCGGGCGGTTGTGAACCATTGCGGTGACACATGTCCCAAACGCTGCGCGCAGTCTTGCCAACCGGCGGTCCTTTCCGGCTGTCCCTTCATGCGTAAGAATTGCTGCCAAGACCCTCACCAGCGTCCCCTATCCGCGTGCCGCAACAAGATAATTGGTGTTGCGGGCATAGCGCTGAAACCGCTCGATCACCTCGTATTGCGCTTCGACCATCCAGGCGTCGAACCCGGCCTGGTTCACCTGATCCACCTCGATGAATATCTTTGGTCGGGTCTGCGCCACCAGATCCTTCATCCCCGCCAGCACCTTCAATTCCATCCCCTCGACGTCGATCTTGATCAGGTCGAACCGCTGGTCCGTCAACAGCGCATCCCCGCTTTCCAGCCGCAGGTCGCCCGCCCCCTCAACCACCCGGCTGGCCCCCAGATTCCGCTTTGGTACCCGCATCGACACAGCGCTGCCCGGTCTGTCCGACAGGCCAATGCCCAGATACTGCCGATCCACCACCGCATGGATGTTGTTCAGAAAGATATTGCTTTCCAGAATGGCGATCGCAGCCGGATTGGGTTCAAACACCACGACCCGCGTGGCGTGCAGAAACTTTGCCACATAAACAGTGTGGTTGCCGACATTGGTGCCGATATCGCAAAAATTTCCGCCCACCGGGAAGTGCCTTGCGATGATCGCCAGTTCTTCCGGTTCATAGAATTCGCCCTGCAAGTGATGCTTCTGGATCTCGTCGCGCGCATTGACCACGGTAAACTGGACCGTCTGGCCATGCACTGTGCAGCGCACGATACGTGCCAACGGCGAGACATAGACGCCCCGCCGTTTGCGCCGGTGCGCCGCCAGGTTGCCCACAGCATCCGCGGGCATTTCGGCTGCCACGGCGGCTACAGGTTCCGGCTCGACGGTCTGGCGCGACCTGGCTGTTTTTGGCGCCCGGCTCATCCCACCGACCCTTCCAGGCTGATCGCCACCAGCGCCTGCGCCTCCATGGCAAACTCCATCGGCAGCGCCTGCAGCACATCCTTGCAAAAGCCGTTGACCACCAGAGCCACCGCCGCCTCGGCATCCATCCCGCGTGAGCGGCAATAGAACAGCTGATCCTCATCGACCTTGGACGTGGTCGCTTCGTGCTCTACCCTGCTGGAATTGTTGCGCACTTCGATATAGGGCACGGTATGCGCCCCGCATTTGTCGCCGATCAGCAGTGAGTCGCACTGGGTGAAATTGCGGCTGTTTTTCGCACGCGGATGCATCGTCACCTGGCCGCGATAGGTGTTTTGCGCGTGGCCCGCGCTGATCCCCTTGGACACGATGCGGCTCTTGGTGTTGCGCCCCAGATGGATCATCTTGGTGCCGGTATCGGCTTGTTGCCAGTTGTTGGTGATGGCGATCGAATAGAACTCGCCCTGGGCATCATCGCCGCGCAGGATGCAGCTGGGATATTTCCAGGTGATCGCCGACCCGGTTTCCACCTGGGTCCACATCACTTTCGCCCGCGCCTCGCGGCAATCGGCGCGTTTGGTGACAAAGTTGTAAATCCCGCCCTTGCCGTTTTCGTCGCCGGGGTACCAGTTCTGCACCGTGGAATATTTCACCTCGGCATCTTCCAGGATCACCAGTTCCACCACGGCGGCGTGCAACTGATGGGTGTCGCGTTTGGGCGCGGTGCAGCCTTCGAGATAGCTGACATACGACCCCCGGTCGGCGATGATCAGGGTGCGTTCAAACTGCCCGGTGTTTTCGGCATTGATCCGGAAATAGGTCGAAAGCTCCATCGGGCATTTCACACCCGGCGGAATGTAGACAAACGACCCATCTGAAAACACGGCGGAATTCAGCGTGGCAAAATAGTTGTCGGTCACCGGCACTACGGTTCCCAGATATTTGCGCACCAGCTCCGGATGCTCGCGGATTGCCTCTGATATCGGGCAAAAGATCACCCCCGCCTTGGCCAGCTCCGCCTTGAAGGTGGTGCCGACCGACACCGAGTCAAACACCGCATCCACTGCCACCCGGCGCGGCTCTGGCTCACCTTCAACCCCGGCCAGAAGCATCTGTTCTTTCAGCGGAATCCCCAGTTTGGCATAGGTGGCCAACAGCTTGGGGTCGACCTCATCCAGGCTCTTGGGCTTGCCATCCATGCTTTTCGGTTTGGCATAGTAATACTGATCCTGATAATCGATGTCAGGATAGTGCAGCATCGCCCAGCGCGGCTCTTCCATCGCCTGCCAGCGGGCAAAGGCCGCCAGACGCCAGTCCAGCATCCAGCCCGGTTCGCCATTCTTTGCCGAGATCAGCCGGACGATGTCCTCGTTCAGCCCTTTCGGGGCATATTCGGTCTCGATCTCGGTGGCCCAGCCGTGCTTGTATTTGCCGGCCATCGCTGCCACGGCTTCGACCGTTTCGCGGTCAACCCCGTCGCGCACCTCGGCCACCGCAGTATCATCCATCACGTCCATCGTCTTTTCCAATTCCCATCAGGGCTTTGCTCCGCGATTCTCATGCGGCGCGTGCCCGTTGTCTGTGCCATTGCGCTGCCCAGCTTTCGGCAAAGCGCAGCAAGTCTTCGCCGCTGGTCTCCAACCCGATCGATATCCGGATCGCCGAAGCGGCCGCCACCTCATCATATCCCATGGCGCGCAATACCCGGCTGGTCCGCACCTTGCCCGACGAACAGGCCGACCCCGCCGATATGGCAAACCCGGCCAGATCCATCTGCATCACCTGCGTCTCACCCTTCCAGCCCGGCAGCAGCAGGCAACAGGTGTTGGGCAACCGCGCCGCCGCGTGGCCCACAATCACCGCTTCCGGCACCAGTGCCAGCAAAGCCGCCTCCATCGCATCGCGCCGTGCCGCCACCGCGTCCCAAAGCCCCGCCGCCAGATCGCGCGCTGCGGCTTCGGCTGCGGCCCCAAAACCGGCGATGCCCACCAGATTCTCGGTTCCGGCGCGCCGCCCCATCTCCTGCCCGCCGCCCCGGATCTGCGCCGCCAGCGCGGTCCCGCGCCGCAGCACCAAAGCGCCAACCCCCTTGGGCCCGCCCAACTTGTGCGCCGACACCAGCGCCATCTGCACCGCCAGCCAGTTGAACGCCAGCGGCAACTTGCCAAAGCCCTGGGTCAGGTCAGAAACCGCCAACCCTTCCGGTACCACCTGCACCACCCCGGTTTCGCTGTTGGCCAGCTGCAGCGCCGCCCGCGACGGGTCCGCCACCACCACCCGCCCTGACGGCTCTACCGGCAAATCCGCCCCGGCCCAGGCCAGCACCGCATCATGTTCGACCGCACCACAGGCCAGCCCGCGCCCCGCCATCGCCAGCGCCGCCGCTTCGGTGGCCCCCGAGGTGAACACCACATCCGCCCCGTCCGCGCCCAAGGCCTGCGCCACCTGCGCCCGCGCCCGCTCCACCAGCCCGCGCGCCGCCCGCCCCTCGGCATGCACCGACGAGGGGTTGCCGATCAGGTCCATCGCAGCCAGCATCGCCGCCCGCGCCTCCGGGCGCAACGGGGCTGTGGCATTGTGGTCCAGATAGACCCGGCTCATCCCAAACCCCTGCCAAGCGGCTTTTTCTTTGCCAAAATACTCCCGCCGGAGGCTCCCAACCCCTCTGCCAACACACCCATGGTCATTCATCCACCACCTGAAACAGCGTCGGCACCGCCGGACACGGGGTCAACTCATTGCCCACAACGTCGCTCAACCGGGTCTGGTGCAAAAACACATAGACATGCGCCGACAGACTTTCCCACAGCCGGTTGGTCATCGATTGCGCCCGGGTCCCGGACAGGCCGCCCGTTGCCCCGGCCCCCTGATGCATCGCCGACACGGTTTCTTCAACCGCCGCCATCACTTCGGAAATCCGAATCGTCTCGGGGGACCGCGCCAACCGGTAGCCGCCACCGGGGCCGCGCACTGATGTGACCAGCCCGGCCCGGCGCAGCTTGACAAACAACTGCTCCAGATAGGGCAGCGACAGATCCTGGCGCCGGGAGATTTCCGACAGTGACACCAGTTCCGGCCCGCGTGCCGCTGCCAAATCCGCCAAGGCAACAACGGCATAGCGCCCTTTGGTCGATAGTTTCATAACCGGACCTTTTTCAGTGGCAATTGCTGCCAAAGAGATTGACGCACAGCGGAAGGGCGCTTAACTCACTTCCACCCGACCGGCAACCCGATGGGATGCCGTGTTTAGAACAGTTCTAGGTTGTCTGAGCGATTTCGTCAAGAATAACCGCCGGACCTACAGAAAGCAGGCGAGGCAGATGCCCGAGGTTATTTTTCCGGGGCCGGAAGGCCGCCTAGAAGGCCGCTATCACCCGCAAAAGGAGCGCGACGCACCGATTGCCATCGTGCTGCATCCGCATCCGCAGTTTGGCGGCACGATGAACAACAAGGTGGTCTACAACCTGCATTACGCGTTTTACAACCTCGGTTTCACCGTGCTGCGCTTCAACTTTCGCGGGGTGGGCCGGTCGCAGGGCGAGTATGATCTGGGGATCGGCGAACTGTCGGATGCCGCGTCGGCGCTCGACTATCTGCAATCGATGAACCAGAATGCCAAACATTGCTGGGTCGCAGGCTTCAGCTTCGGGGCCTGGATCGGGATGCAGCTCTTGATGCGGCGGCCGGAAATCACCGGCTTCATCTCGGTCTCTCCCCCCGCCAATCTCTATGACTTTTCGTTCCTCGCGCCCTGCCCGGCCTCGGGTCTGGTGATCAACGGGCTGGCCGACCGGGTGGCGCCGCCAAAAGACACGCTCGCTCTGGTGAACAAACTGCATGAGCAGAAGGGCATCACCATTTCGCACGAACAGGTCGAAGGTGCCGGCCACTTCTTTGAAGACCCGCACATGGACCCGATGATCGCCTCGGTTTCCGGCTATGTGAAGCGTCGGCTGACCGAAGGGACGCGCTGAACCATGGCGACGCGTGAAGAACTGGCCGATGATCTGGCCCGCGATGTGATGGCGGCGATGGTCAAACTGGGTGACTTGGAACTGTGGGAGCGGGTAGCGAAAGTGATCGGCACCTATTCGCCTTCGTCACAAGAGGCGTTTGTCACCGCGATGCGCATTCGCCTGGCCGATCAGCGCGGCCGGACCTATCTCGGGCAGGTGATGGCCCGCGCCGAAAACCCGGACCTGCCGGTACCGGAACTGCCACGGGTACAGATGCCCTCGGCCGACGGCCACTGACTCAGGTCCGGTGCGCCTGCCGTTTGCGGCCCAAGCGGTATACAATCGCATACCAGCTTCCCCTAGACCGGCTTTTCAACTAAAGCCCCGACAAGGACAGCAGATCATCTCAACGCGAAAGGGCCAGACATGACCAAGATCAAGGTAGCCAACCCGGTGGTCGAGCTAGACGGCGACGAAATGACCCGGATCATCTGGGATTTCATCAAGAAAAAGCTGATCCTGCCCTATCTCGACCTGGACCTGAAATATTACGATCTGGGGATCGAGGAGCGCGACCGCACCAACGACCAGATCACCATCGATGCAGCCAACGCGATCAAACACTACGGCGTCGGGGTGAAATGCGCCACCATCACCCCGGATGAGGCGCGGGTCGAAGAATTCGGTCTGAAACAAATGTGGAAATCGCCCAACGGCACCATCCGCAACATTCTGGGCGGGGTGATCTTCCGCCAGCCGATCATCTGCAAGAACGTGCCGCGTCTGGTGCCAGGCTGGACCAAACCGATCGTGGTCGGCCGCCACGCCTTTGGCGACCAGTACCGCGCCACCGATTTCCGCTTTCCCGGCCCCGGCAAGCTGACGATGAAATTCGTCGGTGACGATGGCACCGTGATCGAGAAAGACGTCTATTCCGCGCCGTCGTCCGGCGTCTACATGGCCATGTATAACCTCGATGACAGCATCACCGACTTTGCCCGCGCCTCGCTGAACTATGGCCTCAACCTTGGCTGGCCGGTCTACCTTTCCACCAAGAACACCATTCTGAAAGCCTATGACGGCCGCTTCAAGGACCTGTTTCAAAAGGTGTTCGATGAGGAATTTGCCGATGCCTTCAAGAAAAAAGGCATCACCTACGAACACCGCCTGATCGACGACATGGTGGCGTCGGCGATGAAATGGTCGGGCGGCTATGTCTGGGCCTGCAAGAACTATGACGGCGATGTGCAATCCGACACCGTGGCGCAGGGCTTTGGTTCACTGGGTCTGATGACCTCTGTGCTGATGACCCCCGATGGCAAGATCGTCGAGGCGGAAGCGGCGCACGGTACCGTGACGCGCCATTACCGCCAGCACCAGAAGGGCCAGGCGACCTCGACCAATTCGGTCGCCTCGATCTACGCCTGGACCGGCGGTCTGCGCCACCGCGCCAAGCTGGATGACAACGCGGCGCTGCTGAACTTTGCCGATACGCTGGAAAAAGTCACCGTCGCCACGGTGGAAGCCGGTGACATGACCAAGGATCTGGCGCTGCTGGTCGGCCCCGATCAGAAATGGCTGACCACCGAAGGTTATCTGGAAAAGGTCGACCAGAACCTGAACAAGGCGCTTGTCGGATAGCGATCAACCGGGTCGGCTGGCCTGCGCGCCACACGCAGGTCAAAAGTGCCCCGGGCGCGGGCCGATATGCGCCGTGCGGGCATCGCCGACCCGACCAGACCCGCCCGCAGCATCCGCAGGGCTGCGGGCAACACCGCCGCTGCAACCCCGGCCGCGCCAAATTGGGTTCCCCGCCGCCACCCTGCGCCTTTGATCGCAAATTCATTTGGAACCAAAGTCATATCACCGCGTTTTGACCACAGAGGGGGCCAACAGGTGGTCCTGATCAGTGGAGGCATGTTCAATGAACAGCATCGTGTATCTTGTGGGACTGGTGGTCGTCGTACTGGCGGTCCTGTCGTTCGTCGGGCTTCGTTGATCATGGCGTTGGGCATGAGCTCGGATCGCACCGAGGCGATGACGGCGGCGGCTGCACCGGTGCATGACTCATCGGGCAGCTATGTCGATTGGTCGGCAATTCTGGCGGGCGCGGCCATCGCGGCGGCGATCGCAACGCTGGCGGCCGCGTTTGGCGCGGCGCTCGGGTTGTCGGCGGTTTCCGCCGAACCGGGTGAGGGGTCGGGGACACTGGCCATGGTCCTTGGCGCGGTGTGGTCGGTTGTGGCGCTGGTGGTCAGTTACGGCACCGGTGGCTACGTCGCCGGCCGGATGCGCCGCCGCGTCGATCAGGCGACGGCGGACGAGGTTTCGGTCCGCGACGGGTTTAACGGGCTGGCGGTCTGGGCGGTTGGAATCCTGTTGACCGCGATGGTTCTGACCAACGCGGCCGGCAATGTCGTTGCGGCTGTCGGCAGTGCCGCCAGCACCGCCGCAACCGCCGCCGGGTCTGCCGCAGGCGGCCTGGCGCAAGGTGCGATGAGTGCTGCGGGGGCGATGCTGCCGGAAAATGCGGGTAGCAGTGCCATGTCGTTCATGACCGACACGCTGCTGCGTCCGGGTCCGACCTCGCTGACCGGGGCGTCACCGGCGGACGTCACGCGGCAGGCGGGTGGCATCCTTGCGAACCTCTCCGCCACCGGCGAAATCTCGGACGCCGACCGGGCCTATCTGGAAACGTCAGTGGCTGCCCAGACCGGCCTCGCACCCGCCGAAGTGACCGCACGGGTCGACGCCGCCATCGCCTCGGCCCGGAAACTGAGCGCGGATGCCGCCGCGGCAGTCGAAGAGGCCAAGGCCACGGCGATCGCTGTGGCAGAAACCGCACGGGTCAGCACGGTTCTGACGGCCTTCCTGATCACTGCAGCATCGTTGGTGGCGGCAGCGGCGGCCACCGTTGCTGCGGTGCGCGGCGGGGTGCACCGTGATGAAGGGCGCGCTTACGCCGGGCTGACTCACCGCCGCCGTTGATTGCAAGGCCAACCAAATAACGCCCCCGTGCCCCGCACGGGGGCGTTTTTGCATGGCATGCCGCTGTGCAGCATCGGCTCGACTCGCTGCTGGCCTTTTGCCCCGCCGTGTTGTACTCCACGCCGCAACGGAACCCTGTCCCGCATCCCAACCGAAAAGAGACCCCGATGGACCTTCGCAATATCGCGATCATCGCGCATGTTGACCATGGCAAAACCACCCTCGTGGACGAATTGCTCAAGCAGTCCGGCTCGTTCCGCGAAAACCAGTCGGTTGCCGAACGGGCGATGGACAGCAATGACATCGAACGCGAACGCGGCATCACCATTCTGGCGAAATGCACCAGCCTCGAATGGGGCGGCCTGCGCATCAACATCGTCGATACCCCCGGCCACGCCGATTTCGGCGGCGAGGTCGAGCGCATCCTGTCGATGGTCGATGGCGTGGTGCTGCTGGTCGATGCCGCCGAGGGGCCGATGCCGCAAACCAAATTCGTCACCGCCAAGGCGCTGGCGCTGGGCCTCAGGCCCATCGTGGTGCTGAACAAGGTCGACAAGCCCGACGCCGAACCCGACCGGGCCTTGAACGAGGTGTTTGATCTGTTTGCCAACCTCGGTGCCGATGACCATCAACTGGATTTCCCGGTGCTCTACGCCTCGGGTCGCAATGGCTGGGCCGACCTTGACCTGACCGGCCCGCGCCAGAACCTCGATGCGCTGTATCAGATGGTGATCGATCATGTGCCCGCGCCCAAACAGGTGGCACGCCGCGGTGAGCCGTTCCAGATGCTGGCCACCACCCTGTCGGCAGATCCGTTCATCGGCCGCATCCTCACGGGGCGCGTCGAATCCGGCACCCTGCGGGCTGGCGAGGTCATCAAGGCGCTCAGCCGCAGCGGCGAAAAGCTGGAACAGTTCCGGGTGTCGAAAATCCTCGCCTACCGCGGCCTGACGGCGACAGCCATCGAAGTGGCAGAGGCGGGCGATATCGTCACCCTTGCCGGGATGACCAAACCCACCGTCGCCGATACGCTGTGTGCGCTGGAACTGGATATCCCGCTGCCGGCGCAACCGATTGATCCGCCAACGATTTCGGTGACCTTCGGCATCAACGATTCGCCCCTCGCGGGCAAGGATGGCCACAAGGTCCAGTCCCGCGTCATCCGCGAACGCCTGATGAAAGAGGCGGAAATCAACGTGGCGATCAAGGTCGCCGACACCGCATCGGGCGACAGTTACGACGTGTCGGGGCGCGGCGAGCTGCAAATGGGCGTGCTGATCGAGAACATGCGCCGCGAGGGGTTCGAGCTGTCAATCTCGCGCCCCCGGGTGATTTTCCGCGACATCAATGGCGTCCGGCATGAACCGGTTGAAGAGGTCACCATCGACGTCGATGACGAATATACCGGTGCAGTGATCGAAAAGATCACCGGCCCGCGCAAGGGCGAACTGGCGGAAATGAAACCGGCCGGGGTTGGCAAGACCCGGATCATCGCCCATGTGCCGTCGCGCGGCTTGATCGGCTATCACGGCGAGTTTCTCACCGACACCCGTGGCACCGGCGTGCTGAACCGGGTGTTCCACGAATGGCAGCCGCACAAGGGCCCGATTCAAGGGCGGCGCGTCGGCGTGCTGATCTCGATGGAAAACGGCATTTCGGTGCCCTATGCGCTGTGGAACCTCGAAGAACGCGGCCATCTGTTCATCGGCGCCCAGGAACCGGTCTATGAGGGCATGATCATCGGCGAACATTCGCGCGACAATGATCTGGAAGTGAACCCGCTGAAGGGTAAAAAGCTCACCAACGTCCGCGCCTCTGGCACCGATGAAGCGGTGCGGCTGACCACCCCGGTGCGGCTCAACCTCGAACAATCCATCGCCTATATCGACGATGATGAACTGGTCGAGGTCACCCCCAAGGCGGTGCGGATGCGCAAACGCTTCCTCGACCCGCACGAACGCAAACGCCAGAGCCGCCAGGCGAGCTGATCCGAATCAACCCGCCCAAACAAAAAACGCGCCCCTGATCCGGGCGCGTTTTGCATTCCAAAGCCGATCCAAGTCTCATTTTCTGTTCAAAAATATCCCCGCCGGAGGTTCCGCCCGCGCCACAAGACCGGCGTCAGGCCTCCTCGACCACCACCAGATCGCGCACCGCCGCCCCTTTGGCATGGGCCAGCCCTTCGCGGTAGCGCGGCGAATTGTAGCACGCCACCGCCGCCGCCAAGGATGGGAACCGCGCCACCACATTGCGCGCCCGGTCGCGGCCTTCCAGTTGCAGGTAAGAACCGCCGCGTGCCAGAAACACCCCGCCATGCGCCGCAATCGCCTCGGTGGCTATCGCGGCATAACGGCCATAGGCCGCAGCATCCGTCACCTCGACATGGGCGATCCACAAAGCTGTTTTCACATCAGACCCCGTCATGTCAGCCCCCCGATCACTGCCTCTGCCGCCGCAATTCCCGCAGCGCTCAACCCAATGTCCGCCGCCCCCGCCTGCGCCAGGTCCGGCCTGCCGCCACCGCCCTTGCCGCCCATCGCCTCCGCCGCCGCCCGCGCCAAATCCACCGCGCTCAGCCGCCCGGTCAGGTCTGCCGTCACCCCCGCCGCCACTGCCACCTTGCCGCCGGTCCCCGCGATCAGCAGCATCGCGCCCGAGCCGATCTCGGCCTTGATGCCATCGATCAGCACCGGCAGGTCCTTGCCCGACACCCCGCTCAGCACCTGCGCCACAAAACTTATGCCACCCACCGACCGCCGCTCCGGGCCAGTGCCTGCGCCGCCCGCCATCGCCAGATCACGCCGAAGCTGCGCCACCTCGTTCTGCAACGTCCGGCGTTCGTCCACCAGCACCCGCACCCGGTCCACCAGTTCCGCAGGCGACGCCTTGACCACCCCGGCCACTTCGGCCAGCACCCCGGCCTGTGCCGCCAGATGCGCCAAAGCGCCCGCCCCGGTCAAAGCCTCGATCCGCCGCACCCCGGCAGACGAAGCGCTGTCGCCCAATACGACGCACAGTCCGATATCGCCGGTCCGGCGCACATGGGTGCCGCCGCACAGTTCCAGCGAATAGGTCGCCTGCCCCGCCCCTTTTCCCGATCCCGGCCGGGTACCCATCGATACCACCCGGACCTCATCGCCATATTTCTCGCCAAACAAAGCCTGCGCCCCGATGACGCGGGCATCATCCGGCGTCATGATCCTTGTATCGACGCCCGAGTTCTGGCGGATATAGTCATTCACCTCGGCCTCGACCTGCGCCAATTCCCCCGCCAAAAGCGCTTTGGAGTGCGAAAAATCGAACCGCAGCCGGTCGGCGGCGTTCAACGAGCCGCGCTGTGCCACATGGTCCCCCAGGGCACGGCGCAGCGCTTCGTGCAGCAGATGCGTCGCCGAATGGTTGGCGCGGATGGCTGAACGGCGACCATGATCCACCTGCAGTTCCGCGCCATTGCCCACCGCAATCAC
>JAYTDA010000036.1:0-4115 GCA_043736155.1 Paracoccaceae bacterium
GATTTGTGCATGCAGGTTTCTTTGTCAATGGTATGAACGTTCCATTCTGCTATGCGAGTCGATCTCGCATTCTATCGGGGGGAGGCAGCGTGGACGATCTAAAGTACGGCACGCGCGACAAGCGCGGCAATTGGGCACCGAACCGCAAGCTGACGATCGCGCCGTTCTGGGAAGGCCGCTTCGGCCAAATGGGCCGGTTCCTGATCGACTACATCTGGCCCTGGAACGCCTTTCACATGGCGACCGCCCTTTTGTACTGGGCGTATATCATCCCTGACGTCGCAACCCTGCAAACGCTGTCATGGGGCTGGGCGCTTTGGCTGTTCGTCGTCAATGCCGCCGGCATCTTCGTGATGTATGGCGCGGTGGAGCTGTTCTACTACGTCAGGCGCATTCAGGGCACGCGGTTCAAGTTCAACCACAAGTTCCCGTCCGAGAACCCTTCGGATGTGTTCTGGTTCAAAAGCCAGAACCTCGACAACTTCCTGCGCAGCTTCCTGTCCGGCATTCCAATATGGACTGCTGTTCAGGTGATTGTCCTTTGGGCCTGGGCAAATTCGTGGGGCAACTGGGTGACATGGGAGGATCATTGGCTTTGGCTGGTGGTGCTGACCCTGCTGGTTCCGGCGATCCACGAGGTTCACTTTTTCTGCATCCATCGACTGATTCATATCCCGGTGTTCTATAAGTGGGTTCACTCGGTCCATCACAACTCGATCAACCCCAGCCCGTGGTCGTCGTTGTCGATGCATCCCATCGAGCACGTGCTGTATTTCAGCGAGATGTTCTGGCATGTGCTGATCCCGTCCAACCCGGTGGTCGCGCTTTTCCAACTGCATGGCACCGGCTTCGGCGCGATCAACGGTCACATCGGGTTCGAGAAGCTGGAACTGACTGACGCTACAGCGCTCGACAGCCACGCCTATGCCCACCACCTGCACCACAAATACTTCGAGGTGAACTACGGCGCCGACGGCATTGTACCGCTCGATAAGTGGTTTGGCCTTTGGCACGACGGCACGAAAGAGGCCGACGAGCAGATGAAGGAACGTTTCCGCAAGAAGAAGCAACGTCTGGCCCAAAAGATCGGCAACGAAGCGACCCCGGCCAAATAGCGCAGGGAAAGCACATCAACGGGCCGCAGGAAGCGGCTGATTTCAGGGAGGAGACCCGAAATGAAACTTGGTAATATTCTGGCCACGACAGCAGTTGTGACCCTTTTCGCCGGAATGGCGATGGCGGAAGGCGCGAAAATCTTCGTCATCGGCGGCAAGCCTGACGACCCGTTCTGGGGCGTGGTGAAAAAGGGTGCCGAGGACGCCGGTCTGGTTGTGGCCGCGCAGGGCGGCTCTGTCACCTGGCTTGGCCCGCAGAACTATGACAACCTGGGCGTCGATGCTGCGGAACTGATCCGGCAGGCCATCGACCAGGGCGCTGACGGCATCGTGGCCCCAGACTGGGTTCCCGAAGCCATGGACCCGGCGTTCATTGCGGTCAAGGAAGCAGGCATTCCGTTTATCGTCTACAACGCCGGGGGGCTTGAAGCTGCCGACCGTCTGGGCGCGATGAACTACGTCGGCGCGGTCGACTATTTGGCCGGTGTTGCCGGTGGTGAATTTGCCGCCGCGAAAGGTGCCAAGAACGGCGTCTGCGTCAACTCACTGCCGGGTGCCGCCAACATCGAAGCCTACTGCACAGGCTATGTTGACGGTTTGGTCAAAGGCGGTGCTGCCGGCACCGTTCTGCCACTGCCCGCCACCGCCGAAGGCAACGTGACCGCCGTGTCCGAGGCCCTGAAGGCCCATCTGTTGCAAAACCCGACCATCGACGCCGTCTTCACAACTGCGAACCTTGACGCGGTGGGTGCTGCGCAGGCGATCGCGCAGTCGGGCAAGGCCGGGGCCGTGCAGCTCTGCGGCATCAACTTTGACGAAGCGATTTTGGCGCAGATCAAGTCAGGACAGCAGAACTGCGCCATCGACCAGCAGGGCTATCAGCAGGGCTTTTACGCTGTGTCGATCCTGAATGGCTGGATCAATTACGGCGTCAGCATCCCGACCCGCGAAATTCTGACCGGTCCGGGCGTTGTCGATGCCGGCAACATCGACGCCGTGCTGGCCGGTGCGAGCGTCGGCAAACGCTGATCGGCAAAACGCAAAACGAGGCCGCCCGGACATTCCGGGCGGTCTGATCGGTGCCAAGCGCTGATGGGGAGGAGGGGATCATGACAGAACTGACGTCGCCGAAAGGCGGAACGCTTGGTCGGATACTGAGGCGCCCGGAAGCCGGAGCCGTACTTGGGCTGATCCTTGTCTATGTCTTCTTCGCCACCCTTGGCGGCGCTATCTTTGTCGGCGCGCCAGGCTGGTCAAGCTGGCTGAACACCGCCTCGCAAGTTGGCATCATTGCCTTGCCGGTGGGCATGCTGATGATCTCGGGTGATCTGGATATCTCGGTCGGATCGATCGTTCCGGCGGCAAGCCTGACGCTGGCCATCGTCTCGGGTCATTATGAGTTGCCCACGTATGTCGGCATCATAGCTGCCCTGTCCGCCGGGCTGCTCGTGGGGTTCCTGAACGGTCTGCTGGTGACCCGGACAACCATCCCGTCGCTGATCGTGACCATCGGCACGATGTTTGCGGTCATGGGCTTTACCCTTGGCCTGACTGTGATGATCGCGGGGTCAACGGGCCTGTTCTATGTGACGGATCCGGTCTCTAAACTGCTGCTCGGCTCTGCCATCGGTGGTATGTTTCAGGTTGGCATCCTGTGGTGGGCCGCCTTTGCGGTGGTCGCCTGGTATCTGCTGCACGTAAGCCCCTGGGGCAACTGGGTCTTTGCGCTTGGCGGCAGCCGTGAAAGTGCCCGTAACGCCGGGGTCGCGACCAACCGGCTGACCGTCCAGCTTTACATGATGTCCGGCTTTGCCGCGGCTTTTGTCGGCGTGCTGCAGGTGATGACCTTTTCGGGTGCGCAGGTGGCGGCGGGTCATTCCTTCATCTTCAACTCGATCATGTGCGTGGTGATCGGCGGGGTGCTGCTGAACGGCGGCGCGGGGTCGGTCATCGGCATCGTCCTCGGCACCATGACCTTTTCCATCGTCAATCAGGGCATCTTCTTTTCCGGTCTTGATCCCAACTTCGGGTCGATCATCATCGGAGCACTTCTTTTGATCGCCGTCCTGTCCAACGACAGCTTCCGCGCCGCCGCGCTAAGCTATGTCGCGAAAAAGAAGTGAGCGCCGCAAGATGGACATGATCAACGCACTTCTGCGCCGACCGGCCACGGGTGCCATTCTCAGCCTTGTCGGCGTTCTGGCCTTCTACGTCATCTTTGGCGGGGTCGATCTGGGTACACTGGCCGGTGCGGCCAGCTGGCTGAACTTCGCGGCCAATCTGGGGATCGTCGCAATACCGGTGGGGATGCTGATGATTTCGGGGGAGATCGACATTTCCATCGGCGCGATGATCCCGGCGGGATCGATCACAACGGCGATCATCTCGGGCCATTACGGCATGCCGATTTATGTCGGCATGGCGGGTGCACTTGGCATCGGCGTGATCGTGGGTCTGGTGAACGGGGTGCTGACCACGCGGACCACTGTGCCGTCGCTGATTATTACCCTTGGCACGCTTGTCGCCATGCAGGGCATCGTCCTCAGCGCCGCCGTCTTCCTTGCGGGCAACGCCAGTGTGCCGCTGACAGCACCTGATTGGGCCAAGACCGCCTTTGGCAGCTTTATCGGCAGCAGCCATCAGATCATCATTCTCTGGTGGCTGCTGGCGACCGTCGTCTTCGCCTTTGTCCTGCACCGCTCGCCGATCGGAAACTGGATCTACGCCATGGGCGGCGACAAAGTTTCGGCTCGCAACGCGGGCATTCCGACCACCAAACTGACCATCGGTCTTTTTGTCTTGTGCTCGACCAGCGCTGCCTTCGTCGGCATGTGTCAGGCGATCCAGTTCAACTCGGCGCAGGTGTCGGGGGGCATGGGCTATATCTTCAACACGATTGCCAGCGTGGTCGTGGGCGGAGTACTTCTGACCGGCGGTTTCGGGACCGTGACGGGAATATTTGTCGGCACCATCACCTTCGCGATTGTGGTGCAGGGCATC
>JAYTDA010000037.1:0-71912 GCA_043736155.1 Paracoccaceae bacterium
GTTGATCCGCAACCTGTTGGTGGCGCGACTGATTTCGGTGGAAAACTACGGGATCGCCGCGACCTTCAGCCTGGCGCTGGCGGTGATCGAAATGACCTCGACCTTTGGCCTGCAACAGCAGCTGGTGCAGGACAAGCGCGGCAACGATCCGAATTTTCAGGCGGCGTTGCAGGGGTTTCAGGTTCTGCGCGGCATCGTCAATGCCGCTATCCTGTTTGCGCTGGCGGGGCCGTTTGCCAGCTTCATGGGGGTGCCACAGGTCACCTGGGCGCACCAGTTGGTTGCCGTCATTCTGGTGATGAACGGCTTTGTGCATTTTGACATGTACCGCCTTGGCCGCCGGATGCAGTATGTACCCGCAGCAATGGCGGCGGTGCTGGCACCCTTGGCGGCATTGGCGGCGATCTGGCCCCTGCACAAGATCTACGGTGATTATCAGGTGATGCTGTGGTCGCTGATCATCCAGTCGGCAGCCACCGCGCTGGTGTCGCATCTGGTGGCGGAACGGCCCTACCGGATCCGGCTGGACCGTGAAGTGATGCGCCAAAGCCTGCGGTTCGGATGGCCGCTGCTGATCGACGGGTTGCTGCTGTTTGCGATTTTCAATGGCGAAAAGGTGATTGTCGGCCGTGCCTTTGGCATGGAGCCGCTGGCCCTGTTCACCATGGCGGTGACACTGACCCTGACCCCGGCGCTGGTGCTGCAACGCTCTGCCTCGTCGTTTTTTCTGCCACAACTCTCGGTTGGGTCCGACCGGACCAGGTTCGAGTTTCTGTCTGCCGTCAGCCTGCAAAGCCATCTGATGTTCGGGGCCCTGCTGGTCGCCACTGTGGTGATCGGCGGCGGGCCGTTTGTCGAACTGGTGCTGGGGGCGAAATATCAGCCGGTGCTGCCGCTGCTGAACCTGTTGGCAGTGATGCAGGCGCTGAAACTGATGAAGGGCGGCGCTGCCACCATCTCGCTGGCACAGGGCCGCACCGCCAATGGGATGATCGCCAATATCCTGCGGGTCGCCACCATGCCGATAGCCTTTGCGGTGGCACTGGCAGGCGGCGACATCATCACGGTGATCTGGATCGGCATCATCGGCGAATTCATCGGCCTCGGTGTGTCGCTGCTGCTGCTGCAACGGCAGGTCGCAATCAGGCTGGGGCCGATGGTGCCCGGTCTGGCGCTGGTGCTGGTGATGCTGGGGGTGACCGGTTTGGGGGCTGCGGGGGAATTGCCCGACTTCTGGCCATGGGTCATGCTGGCGCTGTTGATCGCCACCCCGGTTGCCATGGCAGAGCTGCGGTCCTATGTGCTGGCGCGGGTCGTGACCCATCACGGCGACTGACCGTGATTTTTTCGGCGGCGTGACCTGACTTGGCACTGCGGCAATGGGCGCGCCGGTCAGATGGTCAAACCATGATGGCACCGATCCGGGCAGTGCCGTCATTGGCGACCACCCGGCCCTTCATGTCGATGCCATAGGGGGCCATGCCAGCCGGGATGAACGGCAGGGCCGAACCGGCACCCGGGGTGTAATCGCCGTTGCCGGCACCGGTGCCGTCAAAGCTTTGGTCGCTCACCCAGTTGACCGCAAGCGGCACCGCCAGCGACCCATAGGCATCGCCCAGCGCCGCCACTTCACCCAGCCAGCGGCCAACCCCGGGAACCGAGTTGCCGTCATTGCTGCCCCTGATCACCGCATTGGCCCGGGCACCGACATTGAAACTGGCGGGCCAGTTGCCCACCAGATTGGCGTTGGCACCAAAGACATCGGTCTTGGTATTGCGCTGACGCAGCGCGGAAAACCGGATGAAGCCGCGCTTGGCCACGGTGACGGTGCCGGTATCCTGATACAGCCAGTTGGTGCGGGACCCGACCACGGTGGTGCCGATGCACAGCGCGTTTTCCACCGCCTGCACATCGGTATCGGCATGGAACGAAAAGTTGGGCGCGGTTTCTCCCGCCGTTTGTTCCAGCACACAGCCCACCACGGCAAAGCCGCGCGCATCGATGCTGCCGGTGCTGGAGGTCAGCGCCCGGCTGCCATCAACCGTCTGGGTGATGTGACTGTGGCTGAACATCTGCCCCGCCCCCTGTTCGACATTCACCGCCGACGGCACCCGCCGCAACCCACCGGTGAACTTGCAGGCAATGGCATTGAAGATGCTGGTGCCGGCAAACGGGCCGGAACAGCCGATGGCGATGATTTCCTTGCAGACCCCGGAAAAGTCGTCAAGCATCCCGCCCAAGTTGGTGGCTGAACTGACATCGATCATCCAGCAGCGCCCGGTCCTGTAGATCCATGCGCCGTAGAAAGAGGTGCCGTTGCGGTCGATCGCCACGTTTTCCAGCACCAGCATGCGGTCCAGCGTGGCCAGCGTTGCCGAATTGTCCAGCATCGTCACCGACACGCCGACCTTTTTCAGCGTCAGATTGCGGAACTTCAGCTTTTGCGGTGTGCTGTTGGTCGCAGTGACACCGCTGTCCTTGTAGATCGTGGTGGATTTCAGCGCCGGGTTTTCCGCCTCGATCACCAGCGGAATTTCCCCGATTGTCACCGACTGAAAGCTGGCGTGGGTATGTTCGCCCGCCACCAGCCGGATGGTGCCGCCACTGGCGTTGTTGCGGCCATAGGTGGCGGTGTTGAAGGTGCGGATCGCTGCTGCCGCTGCCGCAACCGTCAGATAGGGGGATGCCGCCGCAGAGACGGGGGCGGCTGATACAACGGCTGTTGCGTTATTGCCAGTGGCAGCATTGACATAGGCATAGGCCTGACCATAGCCGCCGGTGCGGTCATTCAGGAATTTCAGCACGGTGAAATTGATCGACGGATAGCTGGCACCGCTGACTGATGCCTGCCAGGCGGCACCGACCCACGGGTAAATGACCACATCCAGCGTGCAAAGCGCCCCTTGGTTCAATGTTGCCAGCGGAATCGCACATTCGAAATAGGGCGCAAAGAGCCCCGACCCCCATTGCCGCGACGACTGGGCCGAAACCGTCTGCTGCACCGTGTTGGACCCATCTGAGGCGATGAACGTGACGGCGGCAACGGGCTGACCATTCCGGGCATAGGCATGCGCCACCGCCAGCCGCGCGGTAAAGCTGCTGCCCGGTGCCCGTTCCAGATCCGGGGTCAGCCAACAGGCAATCGGGCGCGGATAGCTTAACGCCGACAGGTTGGTGACACCGACAGGCAGGGTATCGGCGGCATAGACAAAATCCGACAAGACCACCTTGTCCGCCGTCAGCGATGCCTGTGCCGGATAGGGCTGGCGCAGGCGCGCCATGATGGTGACCTGGTCCGGCACTGTGGTGGCAGTGGCGGCGGTGGTGAACCCCGGGCGTGTGACGGCAAGGGTTACCGGCGCAGTCACCGGGTTGAAAGACGGGGGCGGCGCGGGATAGCTGGCTTGCCAGCCGTCTGCGGCCACCGATGTCAGGGGCGACGGGGCCGCGGCGGCACCGGTTGCCAGCCTTGCGACCATGCTCAGTGCCATTCCCATCATCATCGACATTGCTCCTCGGGCAGCAGCCCCCCCAGGGGCCGGATGGTGCAGCGCCCTTCGTGCTGACCGCCAGACCAAGGGCCAAGCCACGCACTCGCGGTCTGCGGGGCCAGCCTATAGCATCGCGGCAAGGTGCGTTGCCATTTGGGCCTTTTTCGCGTACTCCGCTGTAGAGCCATGTTCTTGAACGTATTATTGGCCGCGATTCCCTGTGGCCGAGCAGTTTTCCCGGCCAATGGGGCCGGTTCCAAAGGATTGTTGCAATGGTTGCGTTGGTGCGCCGGATAGCTGACCGATTGCCGCTGGTTTCGGCACTTGCCGCCCTTGGCTTTGGCCTGTGGATGATGGCCGCCACGGCGATTGCCGGTGGCGAAGTGGTGATTGCCACCACGGCAGAGCTGCGGGAGACGCTGGCCCGCGCCAATTCCGGCGATGTACTGGTGCTGGCCCCCGGCAGCTATGGTGCCCCCGATCTGAAAACCGCCGCCAGTCGTGAAGCGGGGGGGGAGCCGATCACCATCCGGTCCCAAGATCCGGCCAATCCGGCGGTTCTGACCGGGATGAAGGTCAAGGGTGCGGTTGGTCTGGTGATGGAAGGGCTGGTGTTCGACTATAGCTTTGCCCCCGGCGACAACGCCCCCGACAAAAAGGGGATCAACTGGCCGTTTCAGGTGCTGGGCAGTACCGACATCATCATCCGCAATTCGCTGTTTGACGGCGATCTGGCCACCGAAGGTGCCCCTTTTGACGTGGGTTTCCCGACGGCCACCGGGCTGGTGGTGCGTGGCACCCGGGGGCTGACGCTGGAAAACAACACTTTTACCCTGTGGGGCCGCGCGCTGGCGATCGACAGCAGCGCCCGGGTGGAAGTGCTGCGCAACGACATCCACTCGATCCGGATGGATGGGATGAATCTGGCGGCGATCAACGGCATTCTGATCGAAGGCAACCATATCCATGACTTCAAACGGTCGCTCAGTTCCAAGGACCATGCCGACATGGTGCAGTTCTGGACCGCAGGCACCAAGAGCCCCAGCAAAGGCATCACGATCCGCGGCAACCTGCTTGACAGCGGTACCGGCTACTACACCCAGTCGATCTTCATGCGCAACGAACTGGTCGATCAGAAAACGGCCGGCAAGGAGATGTTCTACAGCGATGTGCTGATTGAACAGAACGTCATCATCAATGCGCATCTGCACGGTATCACCCTGGGTGAATCGATCGGATTGACGATCCGCAACAACACCCTGATCCACAACCGCGCCTCGGACGGGCCGGAGAACAATCCGAAACTGTGGGTGCCCCGGATCAATGTCTCTGGTGCGTCGGAACAGGTGTTGATCACCGGCAATATCAGTGACCAGCCCTATACCCAGCGCAACCGGGCGGATTGGGTGATGCAGGGCAATCTGACGGTGCAGGATCGCAACGCGGGTGCCCCGGGCTATTATGACACGGTGTTCATGGCGGCACGCACCGGCGATCCTGCGGATATTTCGATCTATGCCTACCGCCCCGGTGGCCCTGCCGATGGCGCGACTTATGGTGCCGCAGCGCTGCGGCCCGACCGGATTGAGGGATTGACCGGCCCGGCGTCGACCGGTTCGGGGCTGACCGGCTCGGCCTCGGTCGGCACGTCCAGGCCGGTGGTGGCATCGGGGAACCTGCCTGCACAAGGCACCACGACGCTGACCGCCTTTGTGCAGGCCATTCCGGATGACCGCTACCTGAACCGGTTCCGCTTTGATGCCAGCCAAAGCTTCATCCCCGATCAGGGTGGCATCGCCAGCTATGATTGGCAGATTGACGGAGAATCGGCGACGGGTCCGGTGGTGCAGCGCGATTTTGCCACCCCCGGACCGCACCTGGCAAAGCTGGTGTTGCGCATGGCCGATGGCCAAAGCGACGAGGCCAGCGCAACCGTCGATGTGCCAAAAACCGGGGTGTTGCAGTTTGACAGCGCCACCGGGACCATTCTGGCACAGGGACCAAAGGGCGAAACCACGCTGACTGACCTGCCTGTGGCCGATGCGATGGGTGGCAAGGCGCTGGTTCTGGGCGGCGACAAACCTTATCAGATCGCGCCGGCCCTGATTGGTGGCCTGTTTGGTGCCAGCGATTTCACCCTGAAACTGCGGTTCAGGACCAGTGGGGCACCCCGCGCCGCTGGCGAACTGTTGCGGGTGCATCAGCTGATGGTGCTGTCGGTTCCGCCCAACGGCGGCGCTGAACTGCAACTGTTTGCAGCCGGGGCAAAGCAGCCACAAGTGCTGAAAACCGCGCCGCTGCGCCTGCATGACGGGCAATGGCATGACCTGGAGGTGCGGTTTGATTCGATGGCGGGCAAGGTGGGAATATGGGTCGATGGTGCGCTGAAATCCACCGGCCGCACCACTGGGCCCGTGGGCCCGCTGCAAAGCTGGGGTCTCAGCCTGGGCAATCCCTTTGGCCAAAAGAGCCTGGACGGGCAGATGTCAGCGCTGAGTTTGCATAGCAATGAAGCCAGATTTGCGCGATAAGGGACCTGTTCATCCCTTTGGCGGACGATGGAGACCGCTGGTGAAACCGGCAGTGACAGGATTGACAGCTTGGCCTTGACCGACAACCGTAGCGGTTTCGACCTGCCACGGGGGCGCACAACAGCGGCCCTGCGCCCGGCGCTGCATACCGGGACACTGGCGCTGCCGGTCAAGATATTCCTGGTCTGCGTGGTTCTGCCCTTTGCCTTTGGCCTTGGCCCGGTGGTGATGACCGGGGTTCGGCTGGTGCTGATCTTCCTGGTTCCGGTGATGGCGGTGCGGCTGATCGCGGGCAAGGCCGGAAAGATGCTGCCAACCGACGTGCTGTTCTTTCTGCACTGGCTGTGGATGGGTGTCACCATCGGCATCACCAACCCGGACTCGATGATCCAGAATGTCGGGGCGACCGGGGTGGAATTTCTCGGCGGCTATTTCCTGGGCCGGACCTTCATCCGCAGCAAGGCGGATATGATCGGCCTGATCCGGTTTTCGGCGCTGCTGATCGCCTTGACGCTGCCGTTCGCGATCCACGAGACCCTGACAGGCCGGTCCATCATAATCGAAGTGCTGCGGGCCTTGCCGGTGGTGGAAGGCCCGGTCAAGGACGACAGCCTGATGCGCATGGGGCTGAATCGGGTGCAGATGGATTTTGCCACGCCGATTCACTACGGTGTTTATTGCACCATCATGTTCTCGTTCTGCTATTTCGGCATGAAAAGCGTTTATGTCGGGTTCAAGCGCTATCTGGTCACTTTGGTGATCTTTGCCTGCGTGTTCCTGTCGCTGTCCAGCGGCGCGTTGCTGCCGGTGATGCTGCAGCTGTTCTTCATCATCTGGGCCTATCTGTTTCGCAAGTCGGCCCGGCGCTGGTGGTATCTGCTGGCCTGGCTGGCATTCTGCTATGTGACGATCGACCTGCTGTCGAACCGCACCCCCTACCGCGTCTTCATGTCCTATGCGACCTTTTCGGCGGCGAATGCCTACTGGCGGGCGAACATCAACGAATTCGGCATGGAAAACGTCTGGGCCAATCCGATCTTCGGGATCGGCTTCAACTATTGGAAACGCCCGTCCTGGATGGGATCAAGCTCCGTCGACAATTACTGGCTGCTGATGGCGATGCGCCATGGGATTCCGGGATTTCTGCTGGTTGCGGCGGGTTATGGCGTTGCGGTCTGGCAGGTCATTCGTGCCAAACTCGGTGACGGTGACGACGTGCTGCTGCAGTTGCGGCTGGCCTGGGTTTTCACCCTTTTCAGTCTCGCCTTCACGATGATCACGGTGCACGTCTGGTCAGAGATCTATTCAGTGATCTTTTTCCACATCGGTGCCGGGATGTGGCTGGTCGGGCATCGGCCGGTCACTGCCGATAGCACGGCGGTCGTAGCGGGGCCGCAGCTGCGGACTGCCCCGGTGACAAGCCGCGCGTTGGCGCAAACTCCGGCCGTCTCCCGGGAGGTTGCGCCGCCGCCTGTGGTCGCAAGCGGCCCGACCCTTGGCCACACCCGAAGCCTGCAGACATTGAAGACGACCCTGGTTGCGGGACCAGCCACCCGCCCTGCGCAGGCCAGCCCGGAAACCGAAGCAGACGAGGGTCAGCGCCATACCAGATTCCCCACCCGACCGCGCGACCCTGACAAAAGCTGAACAGCAAGGCGCAATGCCAAACGGCGCGGTTTCCCGCGCCGTTCTGATCTGGGTCCGGTGGCTGGATCAGCCGATCGGGGTTGCGGTCGGCGGTACATATTCCGTCAGGAATTCGAACCGGTCACCGATGCGGAAATCGGACACTTCGCCCTCATAGAACTCGTTCCACGGTGTCCCGACCATCCAGGTGCCGGCCCCTACGCGCAGAAAGTCTGCGCCGCCGGTGATATCCAGCACGATATGGTCATCGACAACCACCTGAAGCCGGTCCGTTGCCGCATCCAGCATGATGATTGCCTGATGTTCTTCGGTGTCATCCAGCCCGAGACCGCCGATATTATAGGTCTTGAAGCCCTGATTGGCAGTGGCCACCCCAACCGAGATACCATCATCCCGGATGGTCAGGCCGATCTTGGTGTTGTTCCAGATCAGCTTTTCCGGGGCGCTGCCGGGATTTTCCCGGGTAAAGTCCACCGAGAAAGCCAGCTTGTCCGACTGTTCGAACTGGGTAAAGCGGCCAAGGTCGACATAGTCCTTGTCGCCGTCCAGTTGGATTGCGGTTTCACTGCCATTGGTCACCAGCGACGCCCCGTCAAAGAAACGGGCAGTCCGCGTGGTGGCTTGCCCGGCGATGTCCAGCACAAAGCCATCAAAGTCGCTGGCATGCAGATCGTCGGTTGCAGAGGTATGGGCGGGAATCGGCGGCGGCGTGGTGCCACCGGTGGTTCCCCCCGTGGTGGTGCCGGTTGTTCCGCCGGTTGTTCCACCCGTGGTGCCGCCAGTCGTCCCGCCCGAAGTATCAGTCGTCCCGCCAGTCGTCCCGCCGGTGGTGGTGCTGGTGGTGGTGCTGGTGGTGGTGCTGGTGGTGGTGCCAGTCGTCCCTCCCGTCGTGCCGCCAGTCGTCCCGCCCGTGGTGGCAACTGACCAGGGATCCGTCACCAGCGTCGCCGGATCAAGCGTCCCGGCGGTCGGATCAACCGGTTGCTGTGCCAGGAGGTTCAGCAGGGTCGCAGAGGCCCCGGCAATTAGCCCTGCCGGGGTAAAGTCATTGGCATCCATGGTGACGCCAAAGGCGCTCAGATTGGCATCAAAGTTCTTCTGGCCATAGGGGTTGCCAAAGACCAGGTCGTTGAACCCCAACGGGGCCATCACCCCGGTGACCGGGGTCGAAGCCGCCACTCTGCCGTCGACAATCAGCTCCAACAGCCCGTTATCAAGGTGGAAAGACACGGTATGCGCCTTGCCATCGTTGATCTTCACCCCGTTGGACACCAGAATGACGTTGTTCTGGCTGTTGGTGCTCATGGTGAACTGCACCTCGCCTTTCGAATTCACCGCAGCGACAAAATGGGAGTTGCTGCGGAAAATCTCGCCGATATTGCCGATGGTGTCGGCTTTCAGCGTCATCGAGATGTCGAAATTGTCAGCGCCGCGCATGTTGTTCAGATTGACGGCCCTGATGAGTACCGCGGTGCCTGCCTTGCCGAGATCAATGGTATTGCCACCGGGAACCGGTTTGAACACCGATGTCGGGTTGGAGGCGATGGTGTCATTGCCAAAGCCGTAGGCGTGGAACGAACCCTGGCTGTCGAGCCCGATAACCGACGAACCGGCGATGCCGACGGCGGCTTTATCGCTGACAATGGTGCCATCGGGCAGGGTGATCGTCAGCTTGACGTCAAAGGTGCTGCCGGTGCCGAACGAGTGCTGCACGATCTTGCCGGTGCCCACGGTGCCATCGCCGAAATCCCAGTCATATTGGGTGCCGGGCGGCAGCTTGCCGCCTGGGCCGGTCGAGATCGTGGCATCAAACACCCGGGCGGCGCCATTGCCGCTCACGGTCATCACGTTGTATTCCGGATTGTAGTTGGCGGTTGCCGACAGATAGTTGTTGGCGGTGGACCCGACACCCGAGGTGTCCAGCGTGCTGCCCGGCAGAATGCCGAAATCATGCAGACCATTCGGTTTCGGCGACAGCGTCGAGTCGACAAACTGGTTGCCATAATGGTTGGCAAGGTTCGGGTTGGTGTCCTGTACGATCGCATTGTTGCCGACGGTCCAGCCGGCCTGACCATTGTACCCGGCCAGCGCCGAGGTGATGTTGCCGGTGATGGAGACGTTGGTCGAGTTGCCGGCGGCCTGAATCTGCGGGATCCACAGCGCAGAGCCGTCTTGCGCCGGGTTGGTGTCATCCACAACCCGCAGAACCGAGTTGTTGGCAATGGTCAGACCGTTGGTCTGGCCGATGTAAAGCCCGTTCAGGTGGCCGCCGTAGATCGTGTTGTTGGAGATATTGACGTTCTGATAGAACATGCTGGAACCGGCCTGCCCCTGGGCGACCACTTCGTTCCCCATGAAGATGCCCTGGGTCCAGCTGCCGTCACCCATGTCCAGGGTGTTGTTGGTGATGTTGATGTTGGTGCTGGGCACCTTGGTTCCGGCGGTCCAGAACTGGATCATGTCGGGGTGGTCGCCTGCGCCGTAAGACGCGCGGAAGTCGTGGATGGTGTTGCTGTCGATCGTGACATTCTGCACAGCGGCAAAGTTCATCCCTTCGGACCGCATGTCGTGGATGTCGTTGCCCTTGATCAGCACGTTGCTGCTGCTGGCCACCGAAAGCCCACGGTAGAATTCGTAGAATTCGGTATTCTCAACGGTGATGCCGGTGCTGCTGCGGATATCCAGCGCGGTGCCCATGCCAAAGCCCACGTTGCTGGCCGAACCGGTTGTCACCAGATCGCCGTCAAACACAGAGTTCTTGATGGCGACATTGGTGCAGCCTGACAGCAGGAAATCCGATGTATACCATTGGTCAGTGGGATTGTTGGTGTAGTCGAACACCACACCGTCAAACGTCAGGTTCTTCACCATCGACAGAGCCAGGCCGGAGAAGCTCGCAGGGTTGGCCGGATCAGCCGAGGCAATCGTCACGTTCGAGGGGAACTGGACGTTGAAACTGTTGTATTGGTTGAGTTTGAGGAGGCCGTAGTCGCCCCCCGTAAGCAGGATGGTGTCGCCCCCCTGAATTGTCGACAAAGCCGACATCAGACCTGCGGCATCCGAAACATTGATTATCGCCATACTTTACCCTTTTCACGACATGCCAGTGACGTTCGATGCCAAATCTTGCGAAACGGTTCCGACCTTCGAACGGCAGCATTGCGTTAAAAGCGTGACCATTGGCCACGCGATGAAAGAAGTCTTAATTCCAAGTCCATAGCGCGATTCCGGATGCGGCGAATCTGTGCAGCGACCTGCGCTTTTTGGGATGGTCAGCCGGATCCGGCATGAGTCTCCGCCTGTTGGCCTTCCAAGAACCAGCCGCAGATATCTGCACTGATTCAACAGGTTGGCGCGCCTCGATTCGAGGTGATTGCAAAGTACAAATGCCGGCTTACGTTTCCGTAAAGCGAAGCGCCCCTGCGTTGTCTGCTTTTCTGTAGCCTCTGCCGCAACAGCCAGCGGCAGATTGTCCTGATTCCCACGATTGCGGTACTAGCAGGGCATTATTGGCGCGGCCATGCCCCAATTCCGCCAGCATTGCTCGGTCGGCGAGATGTCGCCAAAGTGGCATTGGCGGGGGCGCGGTCACAATCTCGACGGAACTTGCCAGTGATTCACCGCACATTCGGCACCGCCGGCGCCGGGTTTCAGCGGATTGTTCAGCAGAACCCGGTCAGCAGCGGGTCTTTGATCTAACCACGGGCGGAATAAGGCGGCAACCGGATGTTCCCAATCCACACCCGATTTGCCACGGGTGCCAGCGGTCAGCACAGCCGGTTCACATCTTCGAGACTGTCCAAAAACCGCGATCTGCACCCAAGCGCCCGGCTGCGGTCCGTTACCGGATCAATGGCCGCCACCGCCTCTGACAACGACATGGCAGGGCCGCAGCACCGCAGGGGCAGGCACTGATTCTGCTGTCCCGGCTGGCAAGAGCGCCATTGGCATCAGGGGCGAGCGGGCGATACCGCCACCAACCGCACCTGCCCCTGCCCCTCGTCTGCCCGGGCTTCGATAGCCAGGTCACAGGCAGCCCGGGCAACAATCGCTGGCATCATCGATCCTGTGCCACCGGTTGCCCTGATCCAATACGATGCGCCACCGCCGGCTTTTGCGCCAGACCCGGCGGCAGGGGTCCCCTGCACCAGCCAGAACCATCCGGACCCGAAATCCTGCCCCCCCCGAGACGCCAGAGCTTGAATTTTCGCAGAAAATTCGGGACGGCTGTGCAGTGGCGCGGGACCCCACCGGGTTGATATCGGCCCGCGTGCCTGTGTAACTGGCGTCAGCCTGATTGCAGCAAAGGATCGACGATGCCCGCCAACCGGCCCAATGCCAGCGCCTTGCCGCAGCGCATGGTGGTGATGGGGGTGGCAGGGTGCGGCAAATCCTCGGTCGGGGCGGCACTGGCAGCGACGATTGGTGCCAGCTATGCCGATGGCGATGATCTGCACCCGCCCGCCAACATCGCCAAGATGACGCGCGGCGAGCCGCTGAGCGATGCCGACCGCTGGCCGTGGCTGGCGGCGGTGGGGCAGGCGCTGGCCCGGGCCGATCACCGGATCATCGGCTGTTCCGCGCTGAAACGCAGCTACCGCGACAAGATCACGGCAGCGGCGGGTGGCCCGGTCACCTTCATCCATCTGGATGGCAGCTATGCCGTGATCAAAGAGCGCATGGATGCCCGTACCGGCCATTTCATGCCGCCAAGCCTGCTGGTCAGCCAGTTTGCCGCGCTGGAACCGCCGGGTCCGCAGGAAGATGCGGTGCAGGTTGATATCGACCAGCCCCTGCCGCAGATCGTGGCGGAGATTGTCGCAAAGCTGGCGCGGCGCGGGGTGTAAAGCTGTCCGACCAGCAGCCCCTTTGGTTGACCGATTGGCGTCCCGTCCGGAATGTAACCTAGGGTGTCGTGCTCGCACGCACCTTTTGTCGGGTATGATGCGTGCAAGCCCGACACCCTTGTGTGTCCGGTCTGTAGTATGGTTGACCCCTGCGCCCCGTCCAAAAGGGCGCAGGGGATTTCTGTGCGACCTTGGGCCATCAAGAAGCGTCCCTTCATGGGGCCGTTGGTATGATGAGGGCCCCAGTGCGGCCCTCATCGGTTCCATTGCCCAAAGCCGCAAGGCGACGGCAAGCGGCGTTGTTCCGGCTGCGGTGGTCGGGAAGGTCAGGGCCGTGGACAAGCGCTGATCAAGGGGTTGCGGACCTTCGGCTGTCGGCTGCCAGGCGCATCACTTCCGCCAAACTCCCGCCGCCCCGGGCCTGACCCGGGGCCCCGGGTCCACTGACCCCGCTCACCGCCACGGGGGCCCGGATAACGTCCGGGACCCCGTGGCGGTGAGCGGGGGATAGCGGGGCGGGCGTCACCCCGCTACCCTTCCGCCAACCCCGGTTCGTCCAACAGATGCCGCCCCTGCCGGTCCTCGACTTCGACCACCCACAGATCAGGATCAAACGACCGCTGCCGGGTAATGGCGGCATCAACCGCCGCCTCAACCCCCTGTGCCAGCACCACCCAAGCCCGCCCACCGGTCATCAGGTCAAACGACCGCTGAAAGGCGCGGGCCTGCCCATCCAGCGTCGACAATTTCACCAGCACTGCCCCGGCAGTGTCATCGCCATGCGCCACGACAAAGGCCGGAATGTCGTGCAGGCGCAGCCGGGTCAGATAGGCATGGACCCAGAAATCCGCCGTCAGCCTTGGTGCCGCCATGCCCGCCCCCTCCGTGCAAATCAGGGAAAAGTGGAAACCGGTTTTCCCGCCCGATTTGCGGAAAATCAAAAGGCCAGAGCAGTTCAGGCGATTCTCGCATCGCCTGAACTGCTCTAGTTGCCGTCCTTGAAATCCAGCCCCATTTCGGAATAGCGCTCTGCCTCTTCCAGCCAGTTCGGCCGCACCTTGACCTGCAGGAACAGATGCACCGGACGGCCGAGAAACTCTGCCAGTTCCAGCCGCGACGCGGTGGAGATCGCCTTGATGGTTTCGCCGCCATGGCCCAGCACGATTCCTTTGTGGCCATCGCGCAGCACATAGATCAACTGGTCGATCCGGGTGGAGCCGTCTTCGCGGTCTTCCCAGGCCTCGGTTTCCACCGTGAGCTGATAGGGCAGTTCTTCGTGCAGCCGCAGCGTCAGCTTTTCCCGGGTGATCTCGGCGGCGATGTGGCGCATCGGCGCATCGGCCAACTGGTCTTCGGGATACATCCAGGGGCCAAACGGCAACTGCCCCGCCAGCCAGTCGCGCAAGGCGTCGGTGCCATGGCCGCGTTCGGCGGAAATCATGAAGGTCTGTTCAAACGCAAAGGCTTCGTTCATCGCGGCAGCCAGACCCAGCAGGGTTTCTGCCCTGACCTTGTCGATCTTGTTGATCGCCAGCACCACCCGGGCGGCATTGCCGGTGCGATCGCGCAGCGATGCCAGAACAGCCTTGACCCCTTCGGTGATGCCGCGGTGCGCCTCGATCAGCAGCACCACCAGATCGGCATCGGCGGCACCGCCCCAGGCAGCAGCCACCATCGCCCGGTCCAGCCTGCGGCGCGGGCGGAACAGGCCGGGGGTATCGACAAACACGATCTGCGCCGCCCCCGCCATCGCCACTCCCCGGATCCGCGCCCGCGTCGTCTGCACCTTGTGGGTGACAATCGACACCTTTGCCCCCACCATCCGGTTCAACAGCGTCGATTTCCCGGCATTGGGTTCGCCGATCAGCGCCACAAAGCCGCAGCGGGTCTCAAACGGGGTTGCCGGTGGCAGTGTCTGGTCTGGTTCATCCATCGTGCTTCTCCAATCGCGCCAGCATCGCCCGCGCCGCAACCTGTTCCGCTTGCCGCTTGGTGGCAGCCTGTCCGACCTCCACCTGCCCCGAGGCGAGCCGCACCTCGACGGTAAAGACCGGCGCGTGATCGGGACCGGAGCGGTGGGTTTCCGGATAGACCGGCGGCACCTGCCCGCGGGCCTGTGCCCATTCCTGCAAGGCGGTTTTCGCATCGCGCGCATCGGCGGCCACCAAAGCGATCCGGTGCCCCCACAGCCGCAGGATCATCGCCCGCGCCGCATCGAACCCGGCATCGACATGCACCGCCGCTATCACCGCCTCCAGCGCGTCACCCAGCAGGGCATCCTTGCGCCGCCCACCCGACAGCATCTCTGAGCGCCCCAGCTTCAGCACATCACCAAGACCGATGTCGCGCGCCACTTCGGCGCAGGTCTCTTTGCGGACCAGAGCGTTGAACCGTGGGGCCAACTGCCCTTCACTGGCACCTTTATCCGCCTCCAGCAAAGCCTGTGCCAGCACCAGCCCCAGCACCCGGTCGCCCAGAAACTCCAGCCGCTGATTGTCCGGCCGGGTGGCGGTGGCCAAAGATGAATGGGTCACCGCCTGCACCAGCAGGTCCGCATGGGCAAAGCGGTGGCCGATCCGGTCGCAAAAAGCCGTCAGTTCAGCGGCAAGCTTCATGGGTGGCCCAAGGGGGCGATGCCCCGCCTGTCAGACTGCGCTGTCATTCAACCGCCCTGAAAAACCGGTCAGACCGCCAGGTCCAGAAAAACAGCATCGACCGCCCGGCCGATGAAAACATGATGCGGTCGGCGCGGCCGATCAGGTTGGCAAACGGCACAAAGCCGACGCCGCCATTGTCCTGGCTGAACCGGCTGTCCTGACTGTTGTCGCGATTGTCGCCCATGAAGAAGAATTGGCCTGCAGGCACGGTGAACACCGGGGTATTGTCGGCAGAGGTGGTGTCGATGTTCAATATGCTGTGCACAACCCCATTTGGCAGGGTTTCGCGGAACCGCTCGCGGGTACAGATGCCGCCAACGCCGACCGGCGCATTCTGGCAGCGTGGGGTGCTGCCCATTGGGCCTTGCAGTTCAAACACCTCTTCAAACAGGCCGGCAGCTTCGGCCTGAACGGCGGTATCGTTCAGATACAGCAAGCCGTCCTTGACCTGCACCCGGTCCCCCGGCAGGCCGATCAGCCGCTTGATGAAATCTTCGCCATTCACCGGATGGCGAAACACCACAACGTCGCCGCGCTGCGGGTCACGCGCCAGCAGGCGGCCCGAGATCGGGCAAATGGCAAACGGGCAGGAATAGCGCGAATAGCCATAGGCCATCTTGTTGACAAACAGAAAGTCGCCGATCAGCAGCGTGTCTTTCATCGATTCAGACGGGATCCAGAACGGCTGATAGAACAGGGTGCGGAATACTCCGGCAATCAACAGGGCATAGACCACGGTCTTGATGAATTCGACGATGCCGCCATCGCTCTTGGTGTCTTTGCTTGCCATCTGCCCTGCCCATTGCGCCTTGGCGCTACATGATCGCTGGGCTGCACCGAGTCAAGTTGCCGCAGGTTCACGCGCGGTCAGGTTTCCGGCTTCGCGAGATCTTTGAACCCGCGCTGAAATGCAGTTTGCAAGGTGGCATTGCGCTGCATGGCTTCGGCTTCCGGCAGGGCTTCGATCACCACGAAAGCCTGTGCCCAGGGGTGGTCATCGGTCAGGGTCACATGCACAAGGGCGCGGTGGCCGGGGGGGGTCATCGCGGCCAGCCGGTCTGCGGCCCAGCCGGTCAGCTGCATCACCGGTTGACCGGAGCGCAGGTTCGACACCCCCATGTCTATCCAACTGATCCCCATCCGCAGACCAGTGCCCAACGCCTTGGAACAGGCCTCTTTCGCCGCCCAGCGCTTGGCATAGGTGGCGGCAACGGCGCGGGGGCGGCCCTCGGCCTTGCGCTGTTCGCGCTCGGTGAATACCCGGTGGCGAAACCGGTCGCCAAACCGGGCAAGGGTCTTTTCCACCCGTTCGATGTTGCACAGGTCGGTGCCGACGCCAAGGATCATGGTGCGGCAGCGGCCACATGAAACAGACGGAATTTGAATAAATTCCGGGCCGGATTTTGTGCAAAATCCGCGCTCACGCCGCCGCCTCGCGTGCCTTGTCCATTACAGCGCGCATTTGCCGGATTGCCGCGTCAAGTCCCACAAAGATCGCCTCGGCGATCAGGAAATGCCCGATGTTCAGCTCCACCACTTCGGGAAAGGCGGCGATCGGTCCAACGGTTTCATAGGTGATACCGTGACCTGCATGAACCTCCAGCCCCAGCGAATGGGCAAAGGCGGCCCCCCGGCGCAGCGCCGCCAGTTCGGCGTCGCGTTCGGCGAAACGCGCCTCGTGGTGCAGGTCGCAATAATGGCCGGCGTGCAGTTCCACCACGGCAGCACCGATCCGGGCCGAGGCTTCGATCTGGCGCGGGTCATGGCCGATGAACATCGACACCCGGGCGCCTGCATCGCGCAAGGGGGCGATGAAATCGGCCAGCCGGTTGGCATCGGACGCCACATCCAGCCCGCCTTCGGTGGTGCGTTCAGCGCGGTTTTCCGGCACCAGACAGACGGCATGCGGGCGGAAACGCAGGGCAATCGCCTGCATTTCCGCGGTTGCCGCCATTTCGAAATTCAGGGGCAGCCGCAACTCGGCGGTCAACCGGGCAATGTCTTCATCGCGGATATGGCGGCGGTCTTCGCGCAGATGGGCGGTGATGCCGTCGGCCCCGGCGGCTTCGGCCATGGCGGCGGCGCGCACCGGGTCGGGATAGGCAGAGCCGCGCGCGTTGCGCACCGTGGCGACATGATCGATATTCACCCCCAGCCTGAGCCGCCCCAAAGGTTTTCCCGCCGCCATCCCGTTCGCCTCCGTCACCTGCGTCAGGTCTGATCGACCTTGCGCTGCATCGCCCGTTCCGCCTCGGACCGCGCCTTGGCGGCCCGCACCCGTTCGATCCGCTCTTTCAGCTTGACCTCGCGCAGCTTCTGATAGCCGTGCACAATCGGTATCGTAACATAATAGAAGCCAAGGCTGACCACCAGACCGGGGATGATACCGCCGACCAGATAGGGCAGGAAAATCGTGCGGATGAAATTGCCCAGCCGGTACCAGTGGGTGATATCGGCGGTAAAGACCGCCTTGGCATTGGCCCAAAGCTCGGCTCCGGCATAGCCAAAGGCATCGCCGATTTCGCGCAATGATATGCCGGCCGGATACCCCAATATCCAGTGACCCAGTTCCACCGAACTCCACGCCACCAGTGGGGTGGTCAGCGGGTTGCCGGCAAAGGTGGCCAGCAGCGCTGCCAGAATGTTGCCACGGGAGGCCCAGGCAATCAGCGCGGCCAAAAACCAGTGAAAGCCGAACAGCGGGGTAAAGGACACGAACACCCCGGCAAACACGCCACGGGCAATGCGGTGTGGATCATCGGGCAACCGGCGCAACCGATGGCTGACATAGGTCGCAGCGCGTGCCCAGCCACCGCGCGGCCAAAAAAGCTCGCGCAACACCTGCAGAACCGAGCGCCTGTTGCGCCGCTTGAAGACCACCTTACCCCTCCCTTGCCGCCCATGCCGCGCCAGATCAGGGTTTCCTGCTCTGATCCCGGTGCCGTTCAATCCCTGCCACGTCGCTTTCCGCCTCCAGCGCGGTCATCACGGCATGCAAATGTTCGACGTCACGCAGGTCTACATCGACAATCAGGCGATAGTAGTCCGGTTTTCTGTCAACAAAATGTAGGTCAGATATATTCGCTTTCTGCTCGCCGATAAGGGTGCAAATGCGCCCCAACACGCCACTGTCATTGCTGATCGCGATATTGAGAGACACCGTGTGAATCGGCGGGTGGCGGCCGGAGTTCCAGCGCAGGTCAACCCACCGCTCGGGTGCATCCTCGAACTCTTCCAGCGACGGGCAGTCGATGGCATGCACCACCACGCCCTGGCCGCGATAGGTGATGCCCACGATCCGTTCCCCCGGCACCGGCTGGCAGCATCCGGCGCGGCGGAACGCCTGATCGGGCGACAGGCCGACCACCGGGCGCTTGGCATCGACTTCGGCACCGGTCGAGGCGGCCAGTTCCGGGTACAGGGTTTCCACCACCTTGCGCGCCGAAATCTCTGCAGACCCCAGTTGCGCCAGCAGATCCTCGGCGTCGGCCAGACCAAGCGTCTTGGCGGCAGTGCGCAGCGCCTTGTCGGAGGCTTTCTTGCCGACATGTTCAAACGCCAGCCGCGCCAGTTCCTGACCCAGCTTGATGAACCGCCCCTTGTCCTCTTCGCGCAGCGACCGGCGAATCGCCGCCTTGGCGCGGCCGGTCACCACAATGTCGATCCAGGTCGACTGTGGCCGCTGCCCCTCGGCGGTGATGATTTCGACCGATTGGCCGTTTTTCAGCCGGGTCCACAGCGGCACCCGGATGCCGTCAACCTTGGCCGAGACACAGGAATTGCCGATCCGGGTATGGATCGCATAGGCATAATCCAGCGGTGTGGCCCCGCGCGGCAACTGGATCACGTCGCCTTTGGGGGTAAAGCAGAAAACCTGATCGGAATACATTTCCAGCTTGACGTTTTCCAGGAACTCTTCGTTATCCTCGCCCTGGTCAAAGCGTTCGGTCAGGGTGGAAAGCCACTTCGCCGGATCGACGGCAAACGGGTTCTGTGCCCGTGCCCCGTCGCGGTACGACCAGTGCGCCGCCACCCCCGCCTCTGCCACTTCATGCATCTGGCGGGTGCGGATCTGCACCTCGACCCGTTTGCCGTCGCGCCCCGACACCGTGGTATGGATCGAGCGGTAGCCATTGGTCTTGGGTTGGCTGATATAGTCCTTGAACCGCCCCGGTACCGCGTGCCAGCGGGTGTGAATGACACCCAGCACCCGGTAACAATCGGCATCGTTCCGGGTGATGATCCGAAAACCGTAGATGTCCGAAAGCCTTGAAAATCCGAGGCTTTTTTCCTGCATCTTGCGCCAGATCGAATAGGGTTTCTTGGCGCGGCCAAAGACATCCGCCTCGATCCCGGCCTTTTCCAGTTCGGCATGCAGATCGGCGGTGATCTTGTGGATCGCTTCGCCGGTTTCGCGCTGCAGGGTGATGAAATGCCGGATGATACTGGACCTTCCTTCGGGGTTCAGCACCCGGAACGACAGATCCTCCAGCTCTTCGCGCATCCACTGCATTCCCATGCGGCCGGCAAGGGGGGCAAAGATTTCCATGGTTTCGCGCGACTTGCGCGCCTGCTTGTCCGCAGCCAGGCTTTTGATCGTGCGCATATTGTGCAGCCGGTCTGCCAGTTTGACCAGAATGACCCGCAGGTCGCGCGACATCGCCAACAACAGCTTGCGGAAGTTTTCGGCCTGTTTGGCTTCGGATGACGACAGCTGCAAATTGGTCAGCTTGGTGACACCATCGACCAGTTCTGCCACCTCTTCGCCAAACAGCCGCGAAATTTCGGCATAGGTGCTCTTGGTGTCTTCGATCGCGTCATGCAGCAGGGCGGTGACGATGGTGGCGTCATCCAGCCGCTGTTCGGTCAGGATGGCGGCGACCTGCACCGGATGGGTGAAATATTCCTCGCCGGAATGGCGCATCTGGCCGGTATGCATTTTGCGGCCATAGGCATAGGCCCGGCGGATCAGGTCGGCATCGGTTGTGGGATTGTAATTGTGGACCAGTGCGATCAGGTCTTCAACGTCGATCATTCCCGCCGCTTTCTGACCCTTTCGTCTTCTGGTACCGCCGGAAGGGTCTAGCCGTTGCCTTGCGCTTCCATCAGGGCGCGCAACAGTTTTTCCTCGGACAGATCATCCTGTTGCGGGCGGTCGACTTCGGCACCCATCAACAAGGCCATCTCGTCGTCTTCGGGCATGTCAATTTCGATCTGGGTCTGCAGGCTTTCGATCATGCGTTCGCGCAAGGCGTCGGCCCCTTGAGTCTCATCAGCGATTTCGCGCAAGGACACGACCGGGTTCTTGTCATTGTCGCGGTCCACCGTGACAGGGGAACCTGCGGTGATCTCGCGCGCCCGGTGGGCGGCAAGCATCACCAGTTCAAACCGGTTCGGAACCTTGTCAACGCAGTCTTCAACCGTTACGCGGGCCATGAGAGATCCAATCCGTCAGAAATGTTGGAAGGGTCTACTTATGCAACGACGCGCGCCTTGACAAGCCGTGATTTGGCATGGCCACAGCGCCCTGGCGTCGCACCCCCGATGTCAGGGCACCGGGACAACGGCACCGACATCGCCCGGCGGCAAGGCATCCACCATCTGCCGCACGCTCAGCCCCAGCACCGGGTGGCACCAGTCGGGGGCAACATCCAGCAGCGGCACCAGAACAAAGGCGCGTTCCTGCATCCTTGGATGCGGCAGGATCAATTCATCCGGTGCCCGCAGTTTTTGCTGATCCGGGGCCAGAACCTGCCAAAGCCGGTAGCCCTCGGCGCTGGGGCTGACGATATCGCCAAAGGCCAGCAGGTCCAGATCAAGCGTCCGGTTGCCCCAGCGCTGCAACCTTTGCCGCCCCAGATCAGCCTCGGTCTGGTGCAGAACCGCCAAGAGTGCGGATGGGGACAGAGTTGTTGATAGAATCGCTGCAGCGTTGATATAGTCGGGTCCAGCACCGATGGGGAAACAGGGTGTCATGAAAAACCGGCTGACCCGCTCGACCCGGACCGAATCACTTGCCAGCCGCTGGCAAGCCAGTTCCATCGTTTGTAACGGTTTTCCGAACTGTGACGCAACGTTCCCCCCGAAAGCCACCAATGCTACCTGTCGTAAAGGCTGCTTTACGGCATTTCCTGACGCTGGAGACTCTTGAGCCACCGCTGAATTCCTCCTAAAACACGCTTTCTCTGCAAGTCATTTCAGGTCGCATTTCCACTCTCTGAAGTCGATAGGCAGGGACCATTTTGAAAGGGCTTTAGATGTTTTACAAAGATGAAAGGCTGGCGCTGTTCATTGACGGCTCCAACCTTTACGCCGCTGCCAAGGCCTTGGGCTTTGACATCGATTACAAGCTGCTGCGGCAGGAATTCATGCGCCGGGGCAAGCTGCTGCGGGCGTTCTACTATACCGCCCTGCTGGAAAATGACGAATATTCCCCGATCCGCCCGCTGGTCGACTGGCTGCATTACAACGGCTTTTCGATGGTGACCAAACCGGCCAAGGAATATACCGACAGTCAGGGCCGCCGCAAGGTCAAGGGCAACATGGATATCGAACTGACCGTCGATGCCATGGAACTGGCGCCGCGTGTCGACCATATCGTGCTGTTTTCCGGCGACGGCGATTTCCGCCCGCTGGTTGAAAGCCTGCAACGGCAGGGTGTCCGGGTCTCGGTGGTGTCGACGATCCGCAGCCAGCCGCCGATGATCGCCGACGAACTGCGCCGCCAGGCCGACAATTTCATCGAACTGGATGAATTGCGCGATGTGGTGGGCCGACCGCCGCGCGAACCAAGGTTTGAGCGGGAAGAGGCACCGCAAGCCGAACAATGATGCTTCGGCCAGCGCAGCGCCGCTGGAACCCTATCCCGGTCCGGCAGGAATGGTCTGGGGCCATTCTGTGCCGGAACCGGTGACAAGGCTGACGTCTCTGGGGCTTTCAACGCCTGCAACCGGCTGATACCAGTTGCCGGCAACCACCCGGAACCCAGATGCCCAAACCCCTGACCCTGTATCTTGCAGCACCCCGCGGCTTTTGCGCCGGGGTCGACCGCGCCATCCGCATCGTCGAACTGGCGTTGGAAAAATGGGGGGCACCGGTCTATGTCCGCCACGAGATCGTGCATAACAAATATGTCGTCGATGGCTTGCGCGCCAAAGGCGCGGTGTTTGTCGAGGACCTGGACGACTGTCCGGTGGACCGCCCGGTGGTGTTTTCCGCCCATGGAGTGCCAAAGTCGGTGCCTGCCGCCGCCGCCGCCCGCCAGATGATCGTGGTTGATGCCACCTGCCCCTTGGTGACCAAGGTTCATAACGAGGCACAACGGCACCATGAGGCCGGGTTGCAGATGGTGATGATCGGCCATGCCGGTCACCCCGAAACCATCGGCACCATGGGCCAGTTGCCGGAGGGTGAAGTGCTGCTGGTGGAAACCGCCGCCGATGTGGCGCAGGTGCAGGTGCGTGACCCTGTGCGGCTCGCCTACATCACCCAGACCACCCTGTCGGTCGATGATACCGCCGGGGTGGTTGCCGCCTTGCAGGCACGGTTTCCCGCCATTGTCGGCCCGCATAAAGAGGATATCTGCTACGCCACCACCAACCGCCAGGCAGCGGTCAAGGCGATTGCCGGCCGGATCGATGCGCTTTTGGTGATCGGCGCCCCCAACTCCTCCAATTCGCGCCGCCTGGTCGAGGTTGGTCGCTCTGCCGGTTGCCCCTATGCGCAACTGGTGCAGCGGGCGTCGGACATCGACTGGCGCGCGCTGCAAGGGATCAGGGCGGTAGGTGTCACCGCCGGCGCCTCTGCCCCCGAAGTGCTGGTGGATGAAGTGATCGAGGCGTTTCGCCAGCGCTTTGACACCACGGTCGAACGGGTGGAAACCGCGCAAGAGACCATCGAATTCAAGGTGCCGCGGATTCTGCGCACCCCGGTCTGACCCAACCTCCGCCGCAAAGGACCTGCAATGCCAGAGCTGTTTGCCTATACCGATGGTGCCTGTTCCGGCAATCCCGGCCCCGGTGGCTGGGGGGTGCTGATGCTGGCGCGTGATGGCGACCAGGTGGTGAAGCAACGCAGCCTGTCCGGCGGTGCCGCCGATACCACCAACAACCGGATGGAACTGATGGCGGCGATTTCAGCGCTGGAGGCGCTGACCCGGCCGACCGCCCTGACCATCGTCACCGACAGCGTCTATGTCAGGAATGGCATTACCGAGTGGATGTTCGCCTGGAAGAAGCGCGGCTGGCGCACCGCAGACGGGTCAGCGGTCAAGAACGAGGATCTGTGGCGCAGGCTCGATTCGGCCGGGCAGGGTCATCAGGTCGATTGGCGCTGGATCAAGGGCCATGCCGGACATGCCGAGAACGAACGCGCCGATCAACTGGCACGGGCCGGGATGGCACCGTTCAAACCGGCAAAACCGAAAAGTTGACACGAACGGGCGTTCGGTTATCCTCACCGGATGGCACGCCCCCGTCGCATCCCCGATACCTCGGTCTATGCCCTGATCCGCACGATGCTGGCGCAAGACGGCCCGCGTGGCGTCAGCTTTGCTGCTGTCGCTGCGCGATCCGGTCTGGCGGCGCCGTCGCTGGTGGAACGCTACGGCAGCCGCGACCGGATGGTGCTGGCTGCCCTGACCGAGGGGTGGGACCGGATCGATCAGCTGACGGCGCTGGCGATTTCCGCCACGGGCAAGGGCAGCAAGGGTGCTGCCGCGCTGCTCAAATCGCTCGCCCCTGCCGATCCGGCGTTGCCGCCGCCGGAGCTGCCGGTGCTGCTGGGCCAGCTGCTGGATGCCCCCTTGCGGCTGCGCGCCGCGGCCTGGCGCGACCGGGTGATTGCCGCATTGGGCGAAAAGCTGGGCCACCCCGGCCACGCCCGCGCTGAAATGCTGTTTGCCGCCTGGCAGGGCCGGCTGTTCTGGGAACCGATGATCGATCAGTCCTTCCGCCTGCGCGACGCCGCACGCCTGTTCACCGCCCACTGACCCCCCCGGCTTCTCTTTTGTGAAAATACTGATCTTCTGCTGCCGCCAACGCCGCTATTGGCCCGGATTTCGAGTTTTCTGCGCTCCCCCCTCCATCAGCTTTCGGAACAATTTGACTGTTCGCAGAACATTCCGAAACGCCTCTGAATTTTCGTCGAAAATTCGGGAGTATCTTTGAATTTTCGTCGAAAATTCGGGAGTATCTTTGAATTTTCGCAGAAAATTCGGGCCTTACCCCAGCTGGTCCGGCAAGGTCCAGCCCCGCAGCACCTCCCCTGTCGCCATCGGGCGCCTGCCTTCACGCTGTGCCTCGGTCACCTGAACAGCCCCCCTGCCGCAGGCCACCCGAAACCCGCCCAGTACCTGCCCCGGCTCCCCCTGCCCCTCGGCGACACGGCTGCGCAGCAGCTTCAGCCGCTCACCCTCCACAAGGCACCAAGCCCCCGGAAACGGCGACAGCGCCCGGATCTGGCGGTCGATCTCCACAGCGCTGCGGGTCCAGTCGACCCGCGCCTCGGCCTTGTCGATCTTGGCGGCATAGCTCACCCCCTCCGCCGGTTGTGGCGCCGCCACCGGCAACGGCTGTGCCAGCACATCGCAGATCAGCCCCGCCGCTTGCACCGACAGCCGCGCCAGCAGCTCTGCCCCGGTGTCTTCGGCCCCGATCGCCACCACCTCGCGGGCCAGCACCGGCCCGGTATCCAGCCCCGCCGCCATCTGCATGATGCAGAGGCCGGTTTCGGCATCGCCTGCCAGGATCGCCCGCTGCACCGGAGCCGCGCCGCGCCAGCGCGGCAACAGCGAGGCATGGATGTTCAGACAGCCCAGCCTCGGCGCATCCAGCACCGCCTGCGGCAACAACAGCCCGTAAGCCACCACCACCGCCACATCGGCCCCCCAGGCGGCAAACTCCGCCTGGACACCTGCGTCGCGCAACGACAAAGGATGGCGGACCGGCAGACCCAGCGCCGCTGCCGCCGCCTGGACCGGGCCGGGCCGGTCCTGTTTGCCACGGCCCGCCGGTCGCGGCGGCTGGCAATAGACCGCCACCACCTGATGGCGCGCCGCCAGCGCCTGCAATACCGGCACCGAGAACTCCGGTGTTCCCATGAAGATCACCTTCATCGCGCCCTCACCGCGCCCTTTGGCGTTTTTGCGCCCTGGCGATCAGCATCTGCCGCTTCAACGGCGACAGATGGTCGAAATACATCCGGCCCTGCAGATGGTCGATCTGATGCTGCACCGAAGTTGCCCACAGCAGCACAAAATCGCGGTCTTCCATCCCGCCTTCGGCATTCAGAAACCGCACGGTCACCGCCCGGGGGCGACTGATCCGGGCCGAAACCCCCGGCAGATTCGGGCTGGCTTCATCATGGTCGCGCAGCTGCGCCGAGGCATGCAGCACCTGCGGGTTGGCCATCAGCACCGCCTGCCCCCGGGTATCGGAACAATCCACCACCGCCAGCGCCAGCCCCACCCCGATCTGGGGGGCCGCCAGCCCATAGCCCGGCATCGCCTCCATCGTATCGACCATGTCGCGCCAGATCGCGCGGACCACATCGGTGATGGCGGCGACCGGCTCTGCCACCCGGCGCAGACCCGGGTCGGGCCAGGGCACACAAAGGCGCGCCGTCATCCGACCCGGTCCGCCAGCAGCAGGGCCCTTGCGGCGGGGTCAATCCGGTCCAGCGTCAAAATCCCGTCCAGATGGTCAATCTCATGTTGGATGCAGGTGGCTTCAAACCCGGTAAATCCCTGGTCCTGCACGGTGCCATCCAAGCCCTGCCAGCGCAGGGTGACCCCTGTGGGCCGTTTGACCTCGGCGGCAATGCCGGGAATCGACAGGCAGCCTTCGCTGCGGGTCGCCCTATCGATGGAAAGGTCCAGAATTTCGGGGTTCACCAACACCATCGGTGTCGCAGTGCCGGCTTTCCAGCCACTGTCCATCACGAACAGCCGCAGCATTGCACCGACCTGCGGTGCCGCCAGGCCACGGCCCGGGGCCTGATACATGGTTTCCAGCATGTCGGCGGCCAAAGCCGCGACATCTTCGCCGGGTCCGACCACACGGCAGCGCCGGCTCAACCGTGGATCGGGCCACAGCACGATCGGCAACAGGCTCATCGCGGCCCCTCCCATAGGCTAGCCACGCGCCCGCTCGCGCTTCAGCTTTTCCATCCGGCGGGTAATCATCTGGCGGCGCAGCGGTTTCAGATAATCGATGAACAGCTTGCCGTTCAGATGGTCAATCTCATGCTGGACACAGGTGGCCCACAACCCGGTGAAATGCTCCTCGACCGCTGATCCGTCCAGTGCCATCCAGCGCACCCTGACTTCGGCAGGCCGTTCCACGTCGCCATACTGATCCGGGATCGACAGGCAGCCCTCTTCGTACACCGCCTGGTCGTCGGATGACCAGATCACCGCCGGGTTCAGCAGCACCATGGGGCGCGGCACTGCTTCTTCGCCCTTTTCGCAATCCATCACGATCAGCCGCTTCAGCGTCCCGACCTGTGGCGCCGCCAACCCGATCCCCGGCGCTTCATACATGGTTTGCAGCATGTCGGCTGCAAGTGCCGCCAGATCGGGGGTTACGGTGGTAATGACATCGGCCACCTTTTTCAGGCGGGGATCAGGATGCAACAGGATGGATCGCAGGGTCATTGCGGCGATTTAAGCGATCGGGGCGCGCCACGCAATCCTCTTGCACTTGCCATCGCTGCGGGTAGCTTGCGGCCAATGGAGGAACCCGATGTCATTTGACGACCTGATCGAGCGCCGTGGCACCCATTCGTCCAAATGGGACATGATGCAGCCGCTTTACGGCCTGTCGCCCGATGACAGCATCCCGATGTGGGTGGCCGACATGGATTTCCGCCCCCCCGCCGTGGTGGCGCAGGCGGTGCAGCGCATGGTTGATCATGGCGTCTTCGGCTATTTCGGCGATGACGCGCAATACCGTGCCGCAATCTGCAGCTGGATGCAGACCCGCCATGGCTGGGCGGTTGATCCGGCGTCGATCTTCACCACCCATGGTCTGGTCAACGGCACCGCACTGTGTGTCGATGCCTTTACCGCGCCGGGCGATGCGGTGGTGCTGTTTACCCCGGTGTACCACGCCTTTGCCCGGGTGATCAAAGCTGCCGGTCGGCAGGTGCGCGAACTGCCGCTGCAGAACGACGGCGGCCGCCTGTCGATGGATTTCGCCGCCTATGGCGCGATGATGACCGGGCAGGAAAAGCTGGTGCTGCTGTGCTCGCCGCACAATCCGGGCGGCCGGGTCTGGACCGGGGCGGAATTGCAGGAGCTGGCGGCGTTTTGTGTCGCCCATGACCTGCTGCTGCTATCGGATGAGATTCACCACGATCTGGTGATGCCGGGTCACCGGCATCTGCCGATGCCGGTCGCAGTGCCGGACATCACCGACCGGCTGGTGATGATGACCGCCACCACCAAGACCTTCAACCTCGCCGGTTGCCATACCGGCAACGTCATCATTGCCGACGAAACACTCCGGGCCCGCTTTGCCGGGCGGATGAATGCGCTGGGCATTTCCCCCAATGCCTTTGGCATGCACATGGCCACCGCCGCCTATTCCCCCGAGGGTGCGGCCTGGGTCGATGACCTGATGCGCTATCTCGATGGCAACCGCCGCCTGTTCGATGCCGCGATCAATGCGATCCCCGGGGTCAGGTCGATGCCACTCGAAGCCACCTATCTGTCATGGGTCGATTTCTCCGGCACCGGGATGGCGGCGGCAGAGGTGATCCGGCGGGTGGAGACCGAGGCGAAGATCGCGGTGAATTACGGTGCCACTTTCGGTACCGGCGGTGCCGATCACCTCCGCATCAACATCGCAACGCCGCGCGCCCGGGTGGCCGAAGCCTGTGACCGGCTGCAACAGGCCTTTGCCGATCTGCAATGAGATGGCGGCTCTGGCCTTGGGGATCGGTGATGCTGACGGCCTTGATGCTGTTGGGGCCGGTCTGGCTGGCGCTGACCCCTCCCCACGGGCCGGTGCCGCATGCTCCGGACCGCCCGGCGCAGCCCACTGACCCAACGGCGCGGATCGACCGGATTCTGGTGGAAAAGGCAGCGCGACGGCTGACCACCTTTCGCAACGGCCAAATAGTGAAAACCTACCGCGTTGCCCTTGGCTCCAACCCCTCGGGCGACAAGACGCGCCAAGGCGACGGCCGCACCCCCGAAGGGCTGTTCCGCATCAACCGCCGCAACGACGCCAGCGCCTTTCACCTGTCGCTTGGCCTCGATTATCCGCAACAATCCGACATCGTGACGGCAAAGGCAGCGGGCCATGACCCCGGCGGCGACATCTTTCTGCATGGCCAGCCGAATGCCCTGCCCGGTGGCGTCACCCTGCACCGCGACTGGACAGCGGGCTGCATCGCGCTGTCAGACGCCGAAATCGAGGAACTGTGGCGCGCTGCCGCCCTGGGTACCCCGGTGGAAATCCGCCCCTGACGCCCGGTCCATTTTCTGTTCGACAAATATCCCGGGGGTGAGCGCAGCGAGGGGGCAGCGCCCCCTTCCCTTGCCGGTCCATGAGGCTCCGGGTCAGGCCCGGAGCGGCCCGGCACTGTTCAACGCCCTGGTAAAGGTCAGACTTGTCGGGCGGTCAAACCCGGCATGCGCGGTGGCACCGGTCTGCACAAAGCCCATGGCGGCAAAGGCCCGGTGGTTTTCCACCAGTTCCACCCTGGCCTGCAGTTGCAACCCCGCCAGACCCAGCAGCTGTGCCCGCATCGCTGCCACCTCCATCAACCGCCGCGCCAGCCCCTGCCCGCGCGCCGACCCGGCCACCGCCAGTTTGCCCACATAAAGGTACGGCAGCTTGGGTGTCAGGAACATGCAGGCCAACGGCTCTGCCCCGATCAGCCAGACCTCACCTGCCACCGCTTGCGCCGCAATCGCCGCTTCGGTCAGGGCCTGCATCGATGACGGCGGGTCGATCCGCCCCGCCATAAAGGCAAACTCGCGCCGGATCAGCGCCAGCACCGCGCTCCAGTCGGTGCCGGACCCGGCATGGTAGGGGGTGGCCCCGGTCATGCCGCCCCGACTTGCTTGCCCATGAACAGGCTGGCCGGATGGTCTTCATACGCCCCGAACCTGCCGCGGACCCGGTAGCCAAGGCTGGTATAGAGCGCCAGCGCAGGCACCAGCCTGTCACTGGTTTCCAGCAATACCTCGGCCAGTCCCTGTGCCTCTGCATCCGTCTCCAGCGCCGCCATCAGGGCGCGGGCCACCCCCAGACCGCGACCGGCGGGGGCGACAAACAGCCGCTTGACCTCGCCAAAATCGCCACAGTGCATCAGGGCTACGCACCCCACCGGCACCCCTTTTGATCTGGCGACGAAAAACCGGATCGCAGGCAACGCCAGTTGCTGCGGATCCAGGGTGAAATTCTCGTCTGGGGCAAACACCGCTGCCAGGGCTGTGTCGCTGCCAGCCAATAACGCCAGACCATCGGGTGACAGCGGGGATTCGATGGTAATTGTCAGCAAGGGCGGGCCTTTCACGGTTTTGCACAGATGACCTGTTGGCAATCCCCCCGTCAATGCCGCAACATCTTGTGGACAACTGGGCCACTGCCCCGATAGGCGGTGGAACAAGGTTGACAGGGCGGCGCTGACCCCCAACCATGGCCGCCAAACGGAATCAGGAACCCCATTTGCGCTTTACCCGGCTGCGCCTCAATGGCTTCAAAAGCTTTGTCGACCCGACCGATCTCATGATCGGCGACGGGTTGACCGGCGTTGTCGGCCCCAATGGCTGCGGCAAATCCAACCTGCTGGAGGCGCTGCGCTGGGTGATGGGCGAAAACCGCGCCAGCGCCATGCGGGGCGACGGCATGGAAGACGTGATCTTTGCCGGTGCCGCGTCCCGCCCGGCCCGCAACTTTGCCGAAGTGGCGCTGACCCTCGACAATGCCGAAAGGCTGGCACCATCAGGCTTCAACGACGCCGATACCCTGGAGATTGTCCGCCGCATCACCCGCGACGCCGGGTCGGCCTTTCGCGCCAATGCGCGAGAGGTGCGGGCCCGCGATGTGCAGATGCTGTTTGCCGATGCCTCGACCGGGGCGCATTCGCCGGCACTGGTGCGGCAGGGGCAAATCGCCGAACTGATCAACGCCAAACCGAAGAACCGCCGCCGGGTGCTGGAAGAGGCGGCGGGGATATCGGGCCTGTATCAGCGGCGCCACGAGGCAGAGCTTAAACTGTCGGGCACCGAGGTCAATCTGGCGCGGGTGCAGGATGTGGTGGACCAGTTGGCGGTGCAGATCGCGCAACTGCTGCGGCAGGCGCGGGCGGCGGCGCGCTACCGCGAAATCGGTGCCGACCTGCGGCAGGCCGAGGGGATGCTGCTCTATCGCCGCTGGCGCGAGGCTGACCGCGCCTTGACCAGCGCCGAATCCGACCTGGCCGAGCGGACCCGTGCTGCTGCGCTGGCCGAAGCCGCTGCCCGCGCTGCTGCCACGGCACGGGGCGACGCCGAAGCCGCGCTGCCATCGCTGCGGGAGGAGGAAACCATCGCCGCCGCGGTGTTGCAACGGCTGGCGGTTGAACGCGATACCCTGGCAGCGGCGGAACGCCGGGCACGCGAAGCCATCGCCACGCTGCAATCGCGCATCAGCCAACTGGCAGAGGACAGGGACCGGGAACTGGAGCTGAACCACGATGCCACGGAGTCGATCGCCCGGCTGGACCGCGAAGCCGGGGAACTGGCGGCGGCGCATCAGGGCCATGATGCCCGGCTGGAACAGGCCGGGGCCGGGGCCCGCGCCGCCGCCGCCGCGCTGCAGGATCTGGAAACCGGGCTGAGCCAACGGGCCGAAGATGCCGCCCGGCTGGCCGCCCGTCACCAGTCGGCGCACCGGCTGCTGGAGGATAACCGCACCACCCTGACCCGGGCTGAAACCGCCGTAGCCACCGCCCGCAGCGCCGAGGCAGAGGCGGTGGCCGCGCTGGCCCGCGCCACCACCGACCATGCCGCCGCCACCGCCTTGCAGGCACAGGCCGCCGCCACCGCCGAACGGGCCGAAGCCACGCTGGGTGACGCCGAAGTGGCCCGCGCCGAAACTCAGGGGCGCGAAGCCGATGCCCGCGCCAGCCGGTCTGCGGCCGAAGGCGAAGCCAATGCCCTGCGCGCCGAGGCTGCGGCTTTGGCCAAATTGGTGGCGCGCGAAGTCACCGCCGGCCAACAGGTGCTGGACCTGCTGACGGTGGAACCGGGGTATGAAGCGGCACTGGGGGCGGCGCTGGCCGATGACCTGCGCGCCCCGGTGATCGCTGGCAACGCCGCGTCTGGCTGGGTGGAATTGGCCGAGTATGACGCGGTGCCCCCATTGCCTGCGGGTGTCAAAGCCATGGCGACCCATGTCGGTGCCCCGCCGGTGCTGGCGCGGCGGATCGGGCAGATCGGCCTTGCCGACCGGGACCGGGGGGCAGCGCTGCAACCCCATCTGCAACCGGGCCAGCGGTTGGTCAGTGTGGAGGGCGATCTGTGGCGCTGGGACGGGTTTCGAGCCGGGGCCGAAGATGCGCCCTCGGCCGCCGCGCTGCGGCTGCAACAGATCAACCGGCTGGTGGCGCTGCGGCGCGACCTGGAAGAGGTGTCGGCCCGTGCCACCGGGGCAAGGCAAGCGCACGAGGCGCTGACGGCGCGGCTGGCCGATCTGGCCCGCGCCGACCAGATGGCCCGCGATGCGCGGCGAGAGGCTGACCGGCGGCTGAACGAGGCCAACCGCGCCGGGTCGCGCGCCGAAGCCGATCAGGCGATTGCCGCCGGCAAACTGGAGGCCGCAGGGTTGGCACAGGCCCGGTTCGAGGCAGAGGCACTGGCGGCGCGCGGCCTGATGGCCGAGGCACAGGCAGGGATTGCCGGTCTGGGCGATCTGGAGGCCGCCCGCACCGCGCTGGCCGAGGTGAAACAGCGGGTTGATGCCGCGCGGACCACCCTGATGGCGCGCCGCGCCGCCCTGGAAGAATTGCGCCGCGAAGGCGACACCCGCACCCGCCGCGCCGCCGATGTGGACCGTGAACGCGCCACTTGGGCCAACCGGCTGGACACCGCGGAAAAACGCATGGCCGATCTGGAGGCGCGGGCTGCCGAGACCGCAGCGGACCTGGCGAAAGCCATGGCCATACCGCCCGAGATTGCCCGCAAACGCGATGGCCTGGCCGAGGCACTGGACCGGGCCGAGATCCGCTGCCGCAAGGCTGCCGATGCACTGGCGCTGGCCGAAACCACCCTGCGGACTGCAGCACAGGCGGAACGCGACGCCGAACGCGAGGCCTCCGAGGCACGCGAAACCCGCGCCCGCGCCGAAGCCCGTACCGAGGCCGCCCGCGACCTGCTGGCCGAGGCCGCCACCCGCATCGAGGACGAGGCGGAAACCACACCCGCTATCCTGCTGGACCAATTGGCCACCGACCCCGACCGCATGCCCGATGCCCATGCGCTGGAGACGGATGTGAACCGCCTGAAACGCCAGCGCGAGGCGCTGGGGGCGGTGAACCTGCGCGCCGACGAAGACGCAGCGGCGGTGCAGGGCGAACATGACACGCTGGTCGCCGAAAAGGCCGATCTGGAAGCGGCGGTCAAGAAACTGCGCGCCGGTATCGCCGCCCTGAACCGCGAAGGCCGCGAACGGCTGTTGACCGCGTTTGAACAGGTCAATTCCAACTTTACCCTGCTGTTCACCCATCTGTTCGGCGGTGGTGAGGCGCGGCTGGTGCTGGTGGAATCGGATGACCCGCTGGAGGCGGGGCTGGAGATATTGTGCCAGCCGCCGGGCAAGAAACTGTCGACGCTCAGCCTGCTGTCCGGCGGTGAACAGACCCTGACGGCGCTGGCGCTGATCTTTGGCGTGTTTCTGGCCAACCCCGCCCCGATCTGTGTGCTGGATGAGGTGGATGCCCCGCTGGATGATGCCAACGTGACCCGGTTCTGCGACCTGATGGATGAAATGACCCGCCGCACCGAAACCCGGTTTCTGGTCATCACCCACCATTCCGTCACCATGAGCCGGATGGACCGGCTGTTTGGCGTGACCATGGCGGAACAGGGCGTCAGTCAGCTGGTGTCGGTCGATCTGAAACGGGCCGAGGCACTGGTGGCGTAAGGAATGTGGGTTGATCCCCGGACCACCAGTCGCTGGATTGATGTCTTGGCAAGATTGATTAAGATTTTCGCAAGATTTGACAGCTACCCCTGCCTTGTCGCGACCCTTCGCGGCGTAAGGGGGTGAGTAAACTGGAAGATCATGACTATCGGAAATGGATGGTGTGGATTGCAGCGGGAACGCTGACCATTGCAGCTATCCGCCTTTGGCTCGGGCAATAGCCCGAAATGAAGGAGGCCCGGCGGGGAAGCACCCCCGCCGGGCCGTTTTCAAGGGTATGACCCTGAAAGACTCGACTATCGGATGCCCAGAATACTAACCATCCGTTACCGGAAAGTAAAGCCCATGCCCTTTGGCAGTAAACGTCAGGCGCTTCCGGTTCCCGACATGGCCCGATACCCGATCTGCCGGGTAAACAGACCCGCCGCACCGCAACCCGCTGTGTGCTCACCACCCACCAAGCCGTCAAGACAGGCCGGATGGGCCGGCTGTTTGGCGTCACCATGGCGGAACCGGGGATCAGCCGACCGGTGTCGGTTGACCGTGAACGGGCAGCGGTCCCGCCGGCGTGAACCGCGCCAGAAATGTTGACCGGCGGCAAGGCGCGGATTAGCCTTGGCCCATTGGTTCAGATCATAGAAAAGGGGGTCCCGATGGATATGCGGAAACTGGTGCTGGCAGTGGGGGTGGCAGCAATGGCGACAGCCATACCGGCGGGGGCAGAAACAGACGATCCGTTTGCCGCGATCAAGCAGCTGATGGACAAGGCGGCCGGTCAGGGTGCCAATGCGCTGGATGACGCCGGAGCGGCGGTTGATGCCGCAACTGAAGCGCTGTCCGGCAATGAAACCGCCCCGGCGGACGAAGGTGCCACCGCCTCACCCGGAATGGTGACAGCGGGTGATCCGATGTCGGTGGTGCTGGCGATGCAGGACTACGGCCTGTCGGCACGGCTGGAAACCGATGACGAAGGCGACCCGGTGATCCGCAGCAAATCCTCGGGGGCCAATACCAATGTCTATTTCTATGGCTGTGACGACAATGGCCAGGATTGCCGCTCCATCGCCTTCAGCGCCGGATTTGAACTGGATGCGGCCTTTACCGCCGATCAGGCCAATGCCTGGGACTCCGACAAGCGCTTTTCCAAAAGCTATGCGATGGAAGACGGCTCGGCCCAGATCGAGATGGATGTGAACCTGATGGGCGGCGGCATCACCGCTGAAAACTTCGCCGATGTCGTCGACTGGTGGGATTATTCGGTCGGGGAATACAAGACCTTCATCGGCTGGTGACAGCGGACTGCGGCACCCCTGCGCTGCCGCTGAAAACCCGGGCCCGTGCCTCGTCAAGGCGCGGGTCGGCCCGCAGCAGCATGTTGGCTGCCGCCAGTTTTGCCACCATGCCCGGATGCGCCACCTGCACCACGTCGTGAAAGGCGATCAACGCCTCACGGCTGGCGGATTGATAGAAAGTGCGGCTTTCGTCCCGCCCGGAATAGGCCCCCAGCCGGGCCCGGTATTCGACCTGGGTCAGCCAGTCGTCGCGGTCATGGGCGTGATAATGCAGCAGTGCAATCTCGTCACAGAACGGAATGCCCGGAAGTTTCTTGCCCTGGATCCGTGGGACATGCAGCCGGGGCTGAAACCCCGGCAAACCGGTGCGGCTGATGGCTTTGCCGACCGAATGGCTCAGCATACCCCGGTTCAGGGCAACGGCATGGCTGCCAAACAGATCGTGCAGCGTCGCACCCTGGCCCTCGCCCGGCACCGGGGCGCGGAAATGGCTGGGGGCGGTGCCATCCGGGTTGATCAGCGCCTCGTGCGGCCGCAACCGCAGATAGGGCTGGTGGCTGGATACCCGGGCCAGCAGCCTGCCCATCGCCTGGCTCCACGGCCCGGTGTCGCCGGTGGCGCGGACCGGCCACAGGAACTCGTCACAATCGATATGGGCCAGCCAGTCCACCTTGGCGCGCAGATAGGCATGGCGCGCATTATAGACCTGGCGCACGGTTTTCAGATCGGGGCGAAAGCCCTTGAGCTTGGCCCAGTGCTTGTCGTGGCAGCGCAACACCTTGACCCGGTCGATGCCGTCAATGGCATTGGCCGCAGGGTCGTCGGGGTCGTCGAAATACAGCGCGATCCAGTCGGCCCCCAGTTCCAGATGCCAGGCCAGAAAGGTTTCAACCGCCCCAAGCGGCGCCTTGAGTTGTGTAACGATGCCCCAGGTCGGCAACCCCGCTTGCGCCATCGCTACAGCCCGGCCAACAGCTTTCTGGTCGGCCAGGCATCGGCGGGCAGCCCCAGCCGCGCCTGTTCCTTTTGCACGGCGATGCGGGTGGCAGCCCCCAGAATCCCGTCGATCTTGCCGACATCATGGCCGCGCGCCGCCAGCTTTTTCTGCAGTGCCACCATGTCGTCCGGGCTCAGCGCCGGGTCGGGGGACCCGGCATCATAGGGCGGTGCCCCTTCCAGCCTTGTGGCGAAATAGGCGGCGGTGGTGACATAGACAAAGCTCTTGTTCCATTCGAACAACACCTTGAAATTCGGATAGACGATAAAGGCGGGCCCGTTGCGCCCCTGTGGCAGCAGGATCGAGCCTGACATCCCCCTGGCCAGCGGGCCACTGCGCCCCTCCACCCCCATCGCCGCCCATTGGCCGACCGGCAGGTCACGGTTCAACCCGGTCCGTGCCCAATCCAGCCCCTCGGGCACCACCACTTCCTGCATCCACGGCTGGTTCGGTTTCCAGCCAAAGGACGACAGCATCGCGGCCCCCGACAGCAGCGCATCGGGGATCGAGGTTTTCAGCGTGATCTTGCCATCGCCGTCACCATCAACCCCGCGTTCCAGAATGTCGCGCGGCAGCATCTGCACCATGCCGACTTCGCCGGCCCAGGCGCCGGTGGTGCGGGCAGGGTCGAAATCGCCCATTTCATACAGGGTCAGCGCCGCCAGCAGCTGCGGGCGGAACAGATCGGGGCGGCGGCAGTCATGCGCCAGTGTCACCAGTGCATTCAGGGTGTTGAAATCGCCCTGTACCTGACCGAAATCGGTTTCAAACGCCCAGAACGCCGAGATCAGCCCCGGTGAAATGCCGTAATCCGCCTGCATCCGCTGAAACACCGCAGCATGTTTGCTGGCAGCGGCCTTGCCGTTCTGCATCCGGTTGTCGGAAATCAGCGACTGGGAAAACTCCAGAAAGGTCTTGCGAAACACCCCTTGTGACCGGTCGGCTTTCAGCACCCTGGCGTCGGGCCGGGCACCGGCGAAAAAGGCGTCGGTTGTCCCGGCATCGTGGCCGGCCCGGACCGCTTCGGCCCTGACCCCCGCCAACCAGCCGGAAAAATCGCCGCCACAGGGGGTCTGCTGTGCCGTCACCGGCGCAGCAGGGGTCAGCAACAGCGCAGCACTCAGCAACAGGGGGGCAATCTTCATCGGGTCCTCCGGGATTTTGCCCAGCCTAGAACAGCTTGGCACCAGTGAAAAGCCGCAATGGCGCCCGGATTCTCTTTGCTTCTTGCGCTTGTTTTTCGAACAAATACTCAAAAAACCAACGGTCCCGCGCCGCCGCTGTCAGATCAGCGCCACCCCCACCACCAGCGCCAGCAGCAGCCCCCAGCTCCGCCACAGCGCCTGCACCGAGGCGTCGATCTCGGCGGCACCAATCGCGGCCCGGCCTTCGGGATGCACCAGGGGATAGTCCCGCACTGCGCCATCATAGCTGCGCGGGCCGGACAGTTGCAGATCCAGACAGACCGCCATCGCCGCCTCGGGCCATCCGGCGTTCGGGGATCGGTGCAGCGGCGCATCGCGCCGCACCACCGGGCCCGCATCCGGCCTACCATGCACCAGCGCAATCAGCAAAGCTGTTACCCTTGCCGGGATCAGGTTCAACAGATCGTCCAGCCGCGCCGCCGCCCAGCCAAACTCCAGATGCCGCAGGGTGCGATAGCCCACCATGCTGTCGGCGGTGTTGGTGATCTTGTAGAGCAGCAACCCCGGCAGCCCAGCCACCAGAAACCACAAGGCCGGGGCCACCACCCCGTCTGACAGGTTTTCGGCGGCACTTTCAATCGCGCCGCGCGCCACGGCAGTGCCATCCATCCCCCTTGTATCGCGCGACACGATGCGCGCCACTGCCCGCCGCCCCTCGGGCAGACCCAGCCGCAGGGCACCTGCAACTGCGCCGACATGGTCCGCCAAGGACCGTTGCGCCAGCAGCACAGCGGCAATCAACACCTGCCACAGCCAACCCAGCGGCAAGGCGGCAATCGCCGCCCCCAGCCCCAGCGCCCCCAGCCCCAGCACCGCCATCACCAGGGTGCCCCGCGCCTTGCGGTGGGCGCCGCGATTGAACCTGGTATCGCACCAGCCGATCAGCCGCCCCATCAGCACCGCCGGATGCGGTACCCGGCGCCATAACCCGTCGGGTTCGCCGAACAGCGCATCCAGCAGCAGGGCACAGACCAGCAGGGCGGCGTGGCTCATATCCCGCCCCGCAGGTCATCCAAGGCCAGCGCCAGCCGGGTCCAGGCGGCAGGGGTGCCGGGCAAACCCAGCCGCAACCAGCGCGGGTTGTAGGGGAAGCTGCGGCTCCAGATCCGGTGCGCCGCCAGCGCCTGTTGCCAGTGCGCCGCATCGGCGACCTGATACAGCCGGAACAGCCCGGTGCCGCCGACCAGCGGTGCCCCGTCCTGACTGGCCCCAACCATCTGGTCCAGACGGGCTGCATCGGCCCCCAGCCGCACCCGGGTTGCGCCAGCCCATGCATGATCCGCCAGCGCCTGTGCCCCGATCGCCAGCGCCGGGCCAGAGACCCGCCACGGCCCCAGCCTCTCTGCCAGCCGTGCCACCAGTTCCGGGTCACCGATGGCAAAACCCAGCCGCAAACCCGCCAGGCCCCAGAACTTGCCAAAGCTCTTCAGCACCAGCACCCCGGGGTGCACCGCCAGCCCGATCAGACTGCGCTCCGGGGTGACATCGCAAAAACTTTCGTCGACAACCAGCACCCCCCCCGGATCCGGGGCAAAGAACCGACCATCCGGGTTGTTGGGATGCACAAACACCCGCGCCTGCCCCGGTTGCCCCGCCTGCCCCGGTTGCCCCGGTTGCCCCACGTCCCATCCGGCAGCCCGAAAGGCAGCTTCATGCTCATTGTAGGTCGGCTGGGCAATCTCGACCGAACCGGGGGCAATCAGGTGCGGAATCGCCGCGATCAGCGCCGATGCCCCCGGTGCCGCCACAACGCCAGCCGCCGCAGGTACCCGCCAAAAGGTCCGTGCCGCTGCCTCCAGCGCCTGACCAGCGTTGGCGTCGGGCAGGTCGGTCCATGCCGAAGCGGGCAAGCGGCCGACCGGATAGGCGACCGGGTTGATGCCGGTGGACAGGTCCAGCCAATCGGCCCGCGCACCGCCATGGCGGGCAGCGGCGGCATCGATGCCGCCGCCATGGTCTCGGGTTTTCGGGTCTGCTGCCGCCACCTGCGATGCTCCGCCAATTCCGGCTTCTGCATAAGGATTTGGCGGCTGGGTGCAAGCCGCTGAGTCGTGGTGATCTGCGGCTGTCCGCGGGCAATTTCGCACGGATTGGCGGCAAAAGTGCCCTTTCCACCACTTTGGTGCCGCAAAACCGCCTGTCCAAAAGGTTAACTTGATTTTACCAAACCGTCAGGCATTCTGCCGGTCGGGGGAGGGTCCCCTTGCCAACGGGCAGGGGACAGGAGTGGTGTGATGTTGCAATTTCTGTCCAGCGAAGTGCGCGACGGTCTGGAAGCCGCGCGCAAACAGGCGCAGCGGCGGCGGTCGCGGATGTCGGTGCATGTCGGCGATGCGGTTTACCCGATCCTGCGCTATTGGCAAAACGGCCTGTCGATTGATGCCAGCCACTCAACCCATCTGCGCGGTCTGGTCGATCTGTATGACGGCCCGCGCCACATGACCCAGTGCCTGTTGGTGGCATCCACTGTGGAAAACGGCGAACTGGTCTGCGAGTTCAAGCGCAATACTGCGGCGCTGGATAAGGCTCCGCTGGATTTTGCCCGCGAAACCGAACGCCCGGTGGGGCTGTTGCCGCGCAAGTTCTGACAGCGGGTTGCGGAAATCCCGTTGATCTTGCGGCTGCACCATGTTGCTTGGTCACATGATCAGGTATCAAAACCTGATCGACCACCGCTTTGCCGCATTGGCAGACCCGACCCAGCGCGCCATGGTCGAACGGCTGTCACGGAAAAAGCGGGCTGATCCGGTCCAGCAAGTCCGGGCGGGTCCGCACCTGCGCCTTGAAACCGGCAGCGCTGCGCTTCATTGAATGCTGGCTGGCGGCGTGGGTGCAGCTGTGGGAAAGTTGGCTGGATCAGTTGGCGCTGCGGCTGGCGCAAGACGACGAACTGGCGAGGGAGAACCCGAATGACTGACCAGACTGACCAGACTGACCCGACTGACCTGTCTGACCAGGTAGGCCCCAATGACCTGTTGCTGGTCCGCCGGCTGCAAGCGCCTCGGGCGCTGGTCTGGCGCTGCTGGACCGACCCGGCGCTGTTGCCGCAGTGGTTTTGCCCGAAACCCTGGTATGTCAGCGACGTTGTGTTGGAGTTGTTCCCCGGTGGCCGGTTCCGCAGCACGATGCACGGCCCGAATGGCGAGGAATTTCCCAACGAAGGCATGGTGCTGCAAGCGGTGCCGCAGGAAAAGCTGGTGTTCACCGATCTGATGTCAGCCGGGTTCCGCCCCAGTGACCCCGGCTTTTTCACCGCTGTGATCAAGCTGTATGACCATCCCGGCGGCGGCACCCACTATTCGGCACTGGCGATGCACCGCACCCCGGCGGACCGGCAAAAACACGTTGAAATGGGGTTTGAAGGCGGCTGGGGGGCGGCAGCGGATCAACTGGACGCGCTGGCGCTGACTTTGAAATAGGATGTCCCATCCCGGGACACTATCTGGTCTATTCTTTTCAATGAGTTAGGGACGTGCTTTAACGAAAAATTGAGAATTGCGCGCCAGAGCAGGGGGGGCGGATGTCACCGCAGCGCATCCGCCATGTGGCACCCCTGCGGCACCCGATCCACCCCGTCCAGCACCAGATCCGCCATCACCCGTGCCACCATCGGGGCAATGCCAAAGCCGATCTTGAAGCCGCCATTGGCGATGAAATGCCCCGGCCGCCCTGGCCATTCCCCGAGCACCGGCGCACGGGTCGCGGCACGCGGCCGCAGCCCGGCCCAGCGCGCCACCACCGCTGCACCCGCCAGCGCAGGCACCAGCGCCACGGCGCGGCGGTGCAGGCTGTCGAGCAGGTGATCGGTGCCGGTGGCGGATTGATAGAGGCGTTCGCTGGTTGACCCCACGGCGACGGTGCCATCGTCGTGCGGCACGATATGCACCCCGTCGCCCTGGATCTGCGGCATATCACGGGCATCGAACGCCAATGCCAGGGCCTGCCCCTTTTCACCCGAGCCGATGGGGTGGCCAAACGCCGCAGACAGATCAGCCAACCCATCGCTGCCGGTGGCCCAGATCAGCTTGCCGCTGTCCACCCCGTCGCCGATCACCAGATCACCGCCACCCGCGACAAAGGCGGCAGCCAGTGCTTCACAAGCACTGCGGGGATGGATGCGGGCCGACAGGGTATCGTGGATCAGCAGGCCACTGGGGCCGACGGGTTCCCATCCGCCGGTTGCCGGCACCACCCGCCACTGCGCCTGCCCCTCCCACAGGCCCTGCGCCCGGTTGCCACGCGCCGCAGCCAGGGTTTCGCCCCCCAAAGGCACCGCCTGCAACCGGCCGGTGCGGGCATAGCCGGTGGCAAGGCCGCTGGCAGCCCCGACCCCGGCCCAAAAGACCTCGGCCATCAGCAACGCCTGCAACTGAAACGCCTTTTTCGCATTCCAGCTTTCCGGCACATGCGGTGCCAATGCGCCAACGATGCCGCCACTGGCGCCGGCACCGATGGCACACGCCTCGATCAGCCGGACCCGGGCGCCGCGTTGCAGGCATTCCCAGCCGATCGCCAGTCCAAACACCCCGCCGCCGCGTATCGTCAGATCCATCCGGCGCTCCCCACCCTCCCGCAGTCTCTTGCAGCGGCGCTGCCTTTGCGCGAATTAGGCCATATGGATGCCCAAGACCAGAGCCCTGCCCTGCGCTGGCAAGACACCCCGCTGGGAGCGGTGCCGGTGGCGGTGCGGTTTGGTGATCCCTATTTTTCGGTGGGCGGCGGGTTGGCGGAAACCGGGCATGTGTTTCACGCAGGCAACGACCTGCCTGCCCGGTTCAGCGACGGTTTCGCCATCGCCGAACTGGGGTTTGGCACCGGGCTCAATCTGCTGGCAACGCTGGCGTTGTGGGACAGGGCGGGGGTGGCGGGCCGGTTCCGCTATACCAGCTTTGAAGCCTTTCCGATGACGGCCGCGCAGACCGCGGCGGCACTGGCGGCGTTTTTGGACCTGGCAGACTGGGCAACCGGCCTGACGGCGGCACTGGCGCAGGGGCAGACCCGCTTTGCCCTCGGTGCCGCCGATGTTGACCTGGTGATCGGCGATGCGGGCCAGACCCTGCCGCTGTGGCAGGGCCGGGCTGATGCCTGGTTTCTCGATGGCTTTTCCCCGGCCTGCAATCCTGACATGTGGACGGCAAGCCTGATGGCAGAGGTGGCAAACCATACCGCGCCGATGGGCAGCTTTGCCACCTATAGTGCAGCAGGCAATGTGCGGCGGGGGTTGCAGGCCGCAGGCTTTCAGGTACAGCGGGTGGCAGGCTACGGCCGCAAACGCCACATGACCCGGGGTCGGCTGCCAGTGGCTGATCCCACAGCGGCAAGGCCGGAATCAGGCGCAGAATGACCAGACCCAACACCCGCAAAAACCTTGCGCCGAGGATTGCGGCGGCGCTGGCCAACGGGGTGCCGATCCGCTGGCGTGAAGTGGCAAAGGCATCGGCAGTGCACCCCCTTGCCGGTCTGCAACCGGTTATTGTCGCCGCCAACGGGGCACCAGCAGGGATTGTCACCCTGTGGCACAGCCGCACCATGGGGCAGCCGACATGACACCCGACCGCAAGGCCGGGCAGAACAACGGCCTTGGTATTGCCCTGATGGCGGCAACCATGCTGATCTTTGCGCTGCAAGACGGGCTGTCGCGGCATCTGGCCACTGAATACAACACCTGGCTGGTGGTGATGTACCGGTTCTGGTTCTTTGCGCTGTTTGTCCTGGCGATGACCCTGCGCCAAAGCGGCGGGGTGCGGGCGGCGCTGCGGACCCGCCAACCGCTGGTGCAGACCCTGCGCGGCGTGCTGCTGGCGGCGGAAATCTGTGTTCTGGTGGTTGCCTTCACCCGGTTGGGGCTGGTGGAAAGCCACGCGGTGTTTGCCTCCTGCCCATTGCTGGTGGCAGCGCTGTCCGGCCCGGTTCTGGGCGAAAAGGTCGGATGGCGGCGCTGGAGTGCGATCGGCGTCGGCTTTGTCGGGATGCTGATCATCCTGCAACCGGGCTACGCAGTGTTTTCCACCAATGCGCTGATTCCGCTGGCCGCTGCCTTTGGCTTTGCGCTTTACGGGCTGCTGACCCGCTATGCTGCGCGGCAGGACGCCTCTGCCGTCAGCTTTTTCTGGACCGGCGTGACCGGGGCGCTGGTGACGACGCCGTTTGGCCTCTGGCATTGGCAAGGGATGACAGCACCCGATGCGGCACTGATGCTGGCGCTGTCGGTGCTGGCCTGTCTGGGACATTATCTGCTGATCAAGTGCTATGAAGTGGCCGAAGCCTCGGCGGTGCAGCCGTTTGCCTATCTGCAACTGGCGTTCATTGCCATTTTGGGTCTGACCTTTTTTGGCGAAGACCTGCGCCCCAATGTGGCGGTGGGCACCGTGGTGGTGGCTGGTGCCGGGGTCTTTACCCTGTGGCGGGCCCGGGTACGGGAAAAGTCGGTGCCCCTGATCTGAGCGGCCCGGGCTGATACCAACGGCCCGCACCCCTGACTCGCCGCGAGTCGCAGCCGACGCCGGGACCGGGGTTCAAGACGGATCGCTCTTGACGGAAAACCAAAGCCCCCTAAACCGACCGCCCCGATATTTCGGTGCCGACAGGTACCCGCCATCAGTCTGAGCAGGAAAAGACGATACACTGGATCGGCTCCGATCACAGCGACCTAAAGGCGGCTGGACCGGTGGAGCACGAGACGACAGAGGGGAGCGCCTGCCCCGGCGGGTACGAAGCACCTGCCCGTCGTGCGAAAGCACGCCTTTGGCGTGACGGGGCAGGGGCTTTCCGGCCCTTTGAGGGCCGGGGGTGACGCGGCACCGCTTCTCTGCGGCAGACCCGATGGGGCCTGCCGGACGGTCGGCAGTAGCATCAGGAGCCATCCCGGTCCAAGCGGTCTGCGGTCAACCAAAAGGGCCGCTGGCCTAATGCCGCCCCATCACCCGGTTGGCCAGTGCCGCCAGCCGCGATTGCCCGCCGCCACGGGCTTCGGCCCGGTCGGCCAGATTGAACAACCGGTACATGGCGTGAACCCCGAGCCAGCGCAGGGGTTCGCCTTCCCATTGGCGGACCTTGCGGTTGACCCATGGCAACGCGGTGCGGTCGGTCTGCTGCCCCAGTGCCAGATCCGCCAGGGTCCGCCCGGCAAGGTTCGAAGTGGAGACACCAACCCCGACATAGCCCCCGGCATAGCCAAGGCCGGTGCCGGCATCAAACCCGACCGAGGCGCACCAGTCGCGCGGCACCGCCAGGGTGCCGCACCAGGCATGGGCAACCGGCACCGCGCGCAGCTGCGGAAAATGCCGGTGCAGGATCGCGGTCAGTTGCCGGATGGTTTCGCCTTGCGTCTGGCCGCGATGATCGGTGCGCGAACCGTAGCGATAGGGCACCCCGCGCCCGCCCATGGCAATCCGTCCCTCGCGCGTGCGCTGGGCATAGCAATAGGAATGGGCATAGTCGCCGAACAGTTCGCGGCCCTGCCAGCCGATCTGGTCCCACAGCGCATCGGGCAGCGGGTCGGTGACGATCTGCGCCGAATTCATCGCCAGCCAGTCCCGGCCATGCCCCGGCAACCCGGCGGTAAAGCCTTCGGTGGCGCGCAGGATCACCGGGGCGCGGACCCGGCCCCGGTCGGTTTCCACCAGCCCCGGGCCATAGTGCAGCACGGTGGTGCCCTCGGCGATCTGCACGCCAAGCGCCGCCACCGCCGCCGCCAGGCCCTTGACCAGCTTGGCCGGTTGCAGCCGTGCCACCCCGGCAATCACCATCGCGCCTTCTGCCCGATGAACCGCCAACCGCGCCTGCAGCGCCGCCGCACCGATCAGATGGCTGCGGTCTGCCGCTACATCCCAACTCTCGCGCGCGGCCTGAAATGCCACCAGCCGCGCCATCTGGGCCGGGTTGGTCGCCACCAGCAATTCATCGGTGCGGTGAATGTCGGCATCAATGCCGCAGGCTTCGGCCACCGCGATCACCTCCGCCACCGTGCCCGCCACCGCCGCAATCATCGCCTGCACCGCGCTGCGGTCCGACACCTCCAGATAGCGCCGGTGGTTCCAGGCAAACCCGCCGGTCAGCCAGCCGCCATTGCGCCCCGAGGCGCCAAACCCGGCAAATTCGCGCTCGACCATCACAATGGCCAGACCGGGGGCCTGCTGTTTCAGGTACCAGGCAGCCCACAGCCCGGTGTAACCGGCACCGATGATGCAGACATCGGCGTGGGTGTCGCCCTGCAGCGGCGGGCGCGGCGGCGGCAGGCCGCAATCGGCATACCAGAAGGAAATATCACCGTTGCGCATGAACCCCGGACCCCATTGCTTGATGAAAGCCGGGGGGTTTCACACACCCCCCCGCGTCCGCCGGTACTCGAACCGGTGGCGCGCCGTCGGACGCACCCCCCCGTGGGATATTTCTGAACAAGAGATGGGCAAAAGGAAAGGGCCGCCAGTTTTCACCGGCGGCCCTTTGGATCAGTCTCTGGGTGCGATCAGATCCACAGGAAGTTGCTGGCAACCAACGCGCCGGCAGACCCGATACCGGTGACCGTGATGGTGAAATCACTGGTGCCGTTGCCGTCGGTATCGACCTGCAATGTGTTGGTTGTCGAGTACCGCACCTCGGAGTTCAACCCGCCGGTGCTACCGGTAAAGGCCGAAGACCCCATGTAGGCGAAGGTGCCGACCAGCAGCCCGGTAAAGGTGATCAAATCCAGTTGAGCAGCACTGAAATCGGCGATCGTGTCGATGTTGAGGCCGATGCTGGTCGAGGTGAAGATGAAGCGGTCGGCGTTGGTGCCGCCGGTCAGGCTGTCGTTGCCCAGACCGCCGGTCAGGAAGTCGTTGCCGGAACCGCCGTTCAGTGTATCGTTGCCATTGGCACCGGTCAGCGTATCGGCACCAATGTTGCCCAGCAGGGTAGATGCCATCGCGCCACCGGTGACAGAAATCACATCTGAGCCACCGCCGCCGTTGACGGTGAACAGGGTGCCACCGGCGTTGGACAGGTTCAGCGTGTTGCCGGACCCGGACAGGGTGAAAACGGTGGTTGAGACGATTTCCGCCGTCAGATCCACCACCCCGGCAGTCGACAGGGTGATGCCGGTGGCACCACCGGCTGCGATGGTGCCGGTCATCGCGTTCAACTGGCCGCTGGTCAGCGTCACCCCGCCGGTAAAGCCGGAAATGCTTTCCAGGCCCGCCAGGGTAGAGGTTTCCAGTGTCACCGCCGTGGAGACCCCGGTGCCGTTGAGGATGTCAGTGCCAAGGCCGCCGTCATAGATTTCCCCCACTGCCATGTCGCTGGCCAGGGTGATCGCCAGCACATCGTTGCCTGCCCCCCCCACCACCGAGTCGGTGCCAGCCCCGCCGTTGATCGTGTCATTGCCGCCAGCGCTGGTCAGGGTATCGTTGCCTGCACCACCGGTGATAGTGGCGTTGGCGATGCCACCGGTGATGGTGACAGTATCCGCCAGCGCGCCGCCATTGACGGTATAGATCGTCCCGTTGGAGTTGCTGAGCGTCAGGTTGTTACCCAGTGCCGACAGGGTGAAGGCGGTGGTCGTCACTGTTGCCGCACTCAGGTTCACCGTGCCGGTGTCAGACAGGGTGATGCCGGTGGCACCGCCCGCCGCGATGGTGCCGGTAAAGCCAGCCAGCTGCGCCGAGGTCAGCGTCAGACCACCGGAAAAGCCCGAGATGTTCTCGATCCCGCTCAGCGTCGAAGTGGCCAGGGTGGCGGCGGTGACAACCGCCGTCCCCACCAGCGAGTCGATGCCCAGACCGCCGGTATAGCTCTCGCTGGCCGCCAGATCAGTGGCGGCGGCGATGGTGATGACATCGTTGCCGCTGCCACCGTTGATCGTATCGACACCGGCACCGCCGATCAGTGTATCTGCACCTGCGCCGCCGGTCATGTTGTCGTTGCCGCCGTTGCCGTTCAGCGCCGACCCGGACACACCACCGTTGAGGGTGATGGTATCCGCCGCTGCGCCACCATTGACCGTCAGCACCGTGGCGCCCTCGTTCAGGGTGATCACGTTGCCCGCCGCCGACAGGTTGAAGGTGCTGGTGGTGGTGGTGGCAGCGCCAAGGTTGATGATGCCGGTATCCGAGATGGTGATGGCACCGGTGTTGAGCGACCCGGTAAAGCTGCCCAGTGACGCCGAAGACAGGGTCAGGCCGCCGGTAAAGCCGCTGATATGTTCGATGGCGCTGAGGGTTGACCCGACAAAGGTCACAGCCGTGCCGATCGCAGCGCCGTTCAGCGTATCGGTGCCAGTGCCACCGGCGTAGCTTTCGGCTGTGACCAGACCGCTGGCTGCAACGATGGTGATGGTATCGTTGCCGCCGCCGCCGTCGATGGTATCGGTCCCTGCGCCCCCGACCAGCGAATCCGCACCAAGCCCGCCAGTCAGCGAATCGTTGCCGCCGTTGCCCAGCAGCGTGGTTCCGGCAGAGCCGTTGTTGATGGTGACGGTATCGCCCGCAGCACCGCCGTTGACGGTGATGAAGGTGCCGGTTTCATTCAGCGTCAGACTGTTGCCCGCTGCCGACAGGTTGAAGGTATTGGTGGTGGTGGCGGCAGCACCGACGTTGATCGTGCCGGTGTCAGACAGGGTGATGGCACCGGTGCCGATTGACGTGGTAAAGTTGGCAAGCTGCGCCGATGTCAGGGTCAGACCGCCGGTAAAGCCGGTGATTGCCTCGATCGAGGCGAAGGTGACCCCGGCAAAGCTGGCCGCGGTGCCGATGGCAGACCCGTTCAGCGTGTCGGTGCCGGTGCCCCCGGCATAGCTTTCGCCCGACACGATGTCGCCAACCGCCAGGATATTGATCCGGTCGTTGCCGCCGCCGCCAATGATCGTATCGATGCCGTCGCTGCCGGTCAGGGTATCGGCTCCATTGCCACCGGTCAGGCTGTCATTGCCGCCATTGCCGATCAGCACAGTTCCGGCAGAGCCGTTGGTGATGGTGACGGTATCCGCCGCTATACCGCCATTCACCGTGATCAGGGTCCCGGTTTCACTCAGCGTCAGCAGGTTGCCGGCCGCTGCCAGGGTGAAGCTGTTGGTGGAGATGCTGGCGGACCCAAGATTGACGGTGCCGCTGGTCGACAGGGTGATGGCCCCGGTGGAAACCGAGGTGGCAAAGGCCGCCAGTTGCGCCGCTGTCATGGTCAGGCCGCCGCTGAAACCGGACAGGGTTTCCATGCTGGCAAAGGTGATACCCGCTGCCATGGTAAAGGCGGTGGTGACGGCTGCGGCGTCAAAGATGTCGGTGCCGGTGCCGCCGGTATAGAACTCGCCACCGACCAGTTCGCCAGCGGCGGTGATGCGCAGCACGTCATTGCCGATGCCGCCGGTCAGATTGTCCACGCCAAGGCCGCCGATCAAGGTATCGGCGGCACTGCCGCCGGTAAGGATGTCGGCACCGCCAGCCCCATTGATCAAGGTGCCATTGGTGCTGCCGGTGATGGTCACCGTATCCGCACCCGCACCACCGTTGATCGTATAGACCCCCGGGCCGTTGTCGGTCAGGAACAGGCTGTTGCCCAGCGCCGACAGGTTGATCGTCGTGGTGCGCAGGGTGTCGCCGGTCAGATCCACCGTCCCGGAGTCGGTCAGGGTAACGCCGCCGACATTCAGCGCAAAGGCCAGCGCATCCAGTTGCGCCGATGTCATGCTGAGCCCGCCCGCAAAGCCTGCGATTTCCTCGATCCCGGTCAGCGTCACACCGACGATGGAGGCTGCCGCCGCAACGCCAGCGCCATCCAGCGTGTCGGTACCGCTGCCACCGTCATAGCTTTCGCCACTGACCAGGTCGCCCGCTGCCGCAATCACCAGACGGTCATTGCCGCCTGCACCATTGACGGTGTCGATGCCGGTGCCACCGGTCAGGGTGTCATTGGCCGAACCGCCGGTCAGGCTGTCATTGCCGCCGCCACCATTGACCGACACGCCCAGATTGCCGCCGACAAAGGTCACGGTGTCATTGCCGACACCCCCGGTCACCACATAGCTGACCGCCGCATTGCCGTTCAGGATCAGGGCGTTACCGGCAGCGTTCAGATTGAACACCGAGGTGAGGATGTTCGACGCCGAAAGATCCAGCGCTCCGCCATCGGCCAGGGTGATGGCACCAACATTGACCTGCCCGGTAAACTGGCCCAACTGCGCCGACGTCAGGGTCAACCCGCCCGAGAAACCGGTGATGAATTCGATGCCGGTGACATTGACACCGACCAGTGACGCAGAGGTGGCGATCACACCACCGTTCAGCGTATCGGTGCCGATGCCGCCGGCATAGGTTTCCCCGACCTGGAAGTCAGAGGCGGCGACGATGCTGAACAGGTCGTGGCCAGCACCGCCGGTCAGGCTGTCGATGCCTGCACCGCCGGTGATGGTGTCGTTGGCGCTGCCACCGGTGACCGTGTCGGCACCGCCGCCGCCGCTGATATTGACGCCCAGGCTGCCGCCCAGAATCGTCACGGTATCGGCACCATTGCCTCCGGTGATGACATAGCTGGCCAGACCGCTGTCGGTCAGGGTCAGGCTGTTGCCCGCATTGGCCAGAGCAAAGGTCGAGGTGGTCACCGCCGAAGCCGACAGATCGACGGTGCCTGCGTTGTTGATGGTGATGGCACCGGTATTGAGCGACCCGGCAAACCCGCTCAGCACAGCCGAAGACAGGGTCAACCCGCCGCTGAAGCCGGTCAGATGTTCGATATTGCTGACAGCCACGCCGACCAGCGTCGCTGCCGTGGTCACAGCGGTGCCATCCAGCGTATCGGTGCCAAGGCCGCCGTTGTAGTTCTCGCCCGATACCAGATCGCCTGCGACCGTTACCACCAGCCGGTCATTGCCGGACCCGCCGTCAACCGTGTCGGTGCCCGCGCCGCCGGTCAGCACCTCATTGGCGCCGCCACCGGTCAAGTTGTCGTTGCCGCCTGCGCCGATGATGCTGCCGCCGAGGGTACCGCCGGTAAAGGTCACGGTGTCATTGCCCGCGCCGCCGGTAATGGCATAAGTCGCCAGCCCCTCGTCGTTCAGGGTCAGGCTGTTGCCTGCGGCTGACAGGGTGATGTTGGCAGTGGTCACGTCGGACCCCGACAGGTTGATGGTGCCTGCGTCCAGGACGGTGATACTGCCGGTATTGACCGCGGTGCTGAACTGCGCCAGTTGCGCCGATGTCAACGATACGCCAGCGCTGAACCCCACGATGCTCTCGGTGCCGGTGATGGTGACACCGGTGAAACTGGCAGATGCCGACACCAGACTGCCGTCCAGTGTATCTGCCCCGCCGCTGCCGTCATAGCTTTCGCCCGATGCAATATCGGACGTTGTCAGCAGCACCATCACGTCGTTGCCGGTTCCGCCAATCACCTGATCGACGCCTGCCCCGGCCATCAGCGAATCGTCGCCGGTGCCGCCATCCAGGGTGTCATTGCCATCGCCGCCAAACAGCGTGTCAGCGCCGCCCAACCCCTGCAACAGGTTGTTGCCGACGTTGCCGGTGATGCCGTTGGCACCGGTATTGCCGGTACCGCTGATCGCGCCGGTGCCTGCCAGTGTCAGGTTTTCCAATTCCGCCACCAACCCGAAATTGGCGGTGCTGATCACGGTGTCGGACCCGCCACCAGCCAGTTCGGTCACGATGTCCAGGGCGTTGTCGATGTAATAGGTGTCGCTGCCCAGACCGCCGGTCAGTTGGTCAACACCGGTGCCGCCATCCAGGCTGTCATTGCCGTCGCCTGCGTCCAGCGTGTCATTGCCACCGCCGCCTGCCATCGAATCGTGACCTGCCTGGCCATCCAGCAGGTTGTTGCCAACGTTGCCGATCAAGGTGTTGTTGCCAGTGGTGCCGGTGCCGTCGATATTGCCGGTGCCGGTCAGGGTCAGGTTTTCCAGCTCGGTGGTCAGGGCAAAGGTAAAGGTGGATTGCACCGTGTCGGTGCCTTCGCCAGCCAGTTCGGTGATGGTGTCAATCAACGAGTCGATGGCATAGATATCGTCGCCGGTGCCACCTTTCAGCTGGTCGGTGCCTGCGCCGCCATCCATGCTGTCATTGCCGTTGCCGCCCAGCAGGGTGTCGTTGTTGTCGCCGCCCAGCAGCGTGTCATTGCCGTTGCCGCCGGTCAGGCTGTCATTGCCGCCCAGACCCGACAGGATGTTGTCGCCATTGTTGCCGATCATCTTGTTCTTGATCGCGTTACCGGTGCCGTTGATCGCGGCGATGCCGCTCAGCGTCAGGTTTTCGACATCGGTGCTCAGCACGATGCTGACCGATGCCTTGACCTTGTCGGTGCCACCCGACGGCAGTTCCACGATGACATCGCCGGCGTCATCCACGGTATAGCTGTCGTTGCCGGTGCCGCCGACCATACTGTCAGCCCCTGCGCCGCCATCCATCACATCGTTGCCGATGCCGCCATCCATCGTATCGTTGCCGATGCCGCCGAGCAGCCGGTCCGACCCGCCAAGGCCCGACAGCAGGTTGTTGCCGTCGTTGCCGGTCATTGTGTTGACCGAATTGTTGCCGGTGCCGGAAAGGTTGGCGCTGCCGGTCAGGGTCAGATGTTCCAGATCGGTGGCAAGGGTGAAGGTCACCGACGAAGTCACCGTATCGCTGCCGCTGGCGCTCAGTTCCACCACCACGTCGGTCAGGCTGTCGACAGAGTAACTGTCGTTGCCTGCGCCGCCAGACATGGAATCGTTGCCGGTGCCGCCGTCAATCACGTCATTGCCGGTGCCGCCGTCGATGGTGTCGTTGCCGATGCCGCCAGACACCGTGTCATCGCCGTCGGATGCCGACAGGATGTTGGCACCATCGTTGCCGGTGATCAGGTTGTTGGAAATGTTGCCGGTGCCGTTCAGCGCTGCAGACCCGGTCAGCGTCAGGTTTTCCAGATCGCTCGACAGGGTGCGGGTCACCGACGACACCACCGTATCGGTGCCGCCGCCCAAAGCTTCCACCGTGGTATCGGCGGCGTCATCGACGATGAATGTGTCGTTGCCCAGACCACCGGTCATCGCATCAATGCCAGCGCCGCCGTCCAGCGTGTCATCATCATTGCCGCCGTTCAGCGTGTCATTGCCCAGACCGCCCGCGAGGCTGTCATTGCCGTCTGATCCGGTCAGGCTGTTGTTGGCGCCGTTGCCGGTGATGAGGTTGTCTGACACGTTGCCGGTGCCGTTGATGGTGCCTGCCCCGGTCAGGGTCAGGTTTTCCACATTCAGATCGAGGCTAAAGCTCACCGAGCTTTGCACCGTATCGGTGCCGTTGCCCGAGGTTTCGGTGGCGCGGTCAGCGGTCGCATCCACGATATAGGTATCGTCGCCTGCGCCGCCCTGCATCGAATCGCTGCCGGTGCCGCCGTCCAGACTGTCATTGCCGTTATCGCCATTCAGCGCATCATTGCTGTCGCCGCCAAACAGGCTGTCATCACCGTCGCCGCCGGAAATCGTGTCCAGCCCGCTGATGCCGGTGCCGCCAAACAACTGGTTGCTGCCAGCGTTGCCGTCAATCACGTTGGCAACCGCGTTGCCGGTGCCGTTGATGGTGCCCGATCCGGTCAAAGTCAGGTTTTCAAACTCTGCCGCCAGAGCATGGGTCAGGCTGGTCTGCACCGTGTCGGTGCCGCCAGCGGCCAGTTCCACCATCACGTCACCGGCGTCATCGACCACATAGGTGTCGTTGCTTGAACCGCCAACCATCGAATCCGCGGCGCTGCCGCCATCCAGCGTGTCATTGCCGGAACCGCCAAACAGCGTGTCGTTGCCCGCCAGACCGGTCAGCAGGTTGGCACCGGTGTTGCCGCTCAGCAGGTTGGCAACCGCGTTGCCGGTGCCGCTCAGCCCCGAGGTGCCGGTCAGTGTCAGGTTTTCCACGTCGGTCTGCAGGATAAAGCTGACAGAGCTGGACACGGTGTCGGTGCCGCCACCGGGGCTTTCCACCACCACATCGCCGGCGTTATCGACAAAGTAGGTGTCGTTATCGGCACCGCCATCCATGCGGTCCGCGCCTGATCCGCCATCCAGAGTGTCATCCCCGGCACCGCCAAACAGCGTGTCATCGCCGGAATCCGCGTCCAGCAGGTTGTTGCCGCTGTTGCCGGTCATCATGTTGGCAGCGGTTGACCCGGTACCGGTGATGTTGCCGCTGCCGGTCAGAACCAGATTTTCCAACGCCGAAGTCAGGGTAAAATTCACCGAGGATTGTACGGTATCGCTGCCCTGGCCCGTCGATTCTGTCACCTTGTCCAACGCGGAATCGACGACATAGACATCATCGCCCTGACCACCGGTCATGCTGTCGTCGTTCAATCCGCCATCCAGCGTATCATTGCCGTCGCTGGCGGTCAGGGTGTCATTGCCTGCGCCACCGCTCAGCAGGTTGTCACCGATGTTGCCGGTCAGCACGTTGGCACCGCCGCCACCGGTGGCGTTGATGTTGCCGCTGCCGGTCAGGGTCAGGTTTTCCAGATCGGCCGACAGGGCAAAGGTGATCGAGGATTGCACCGTGTCGGTGCCTGCGCCTGCAAGTTCAGTCACAATGTCACCGACGCTGTCGACCACAAAAATGTCGTTGCCGATCCCGCCACTCATCGCATCGTCGCCGGTGCCGCCATCGATGGTATCGTTGCCGTCGCCGCCAGCCAGAGTGTCGTTGCCGCCCAGGCCAAACAGCGCGTTGTTGGCGCTGTTGCCGAACATGGCGTTATCAAGGACGTTGCCGGTGCCGTTGATCGCAGCGGTCCCGGTCAGTTCCAGACCTTCCACTTCGGCGGACAGGGTAAAGGTCACGGAAGACAGCACGCCGTCATGACCTTCGGCGGCCAGTTCGGTGACGATATCGGTGGTGGAGCCGACGATATAGATATCGTCGCCGTCGCCGCCCGCCATCGCGTCATTGCTCAGCCCGCCGTCGATCGAATCGTTGCCGATGCCGCCAAAAATGGTGTCGGACCCGGAGCCGCCAAAGATCGAGTCATTGCCGTCAAGACCGGTCAGCACGTTGGCAGAGATGTTGCCGGTCAGGATGTTGTCTTGCGTATTGCCAGTGCCGTTGATGACGCTGGTACCGGTCAGCGTCAGGTTTTCAAAGTTCAGGCCCAGGGTATAGCTGGCACTGGCCTGCACCAGATCAATGCCTTCGTTCGCCAGTTCGCTCAGCGCATCGCTGGCCGAGTCGACGACATACAGGTCGTTGCCATCGCCGCCGGTCAGAGTGTCGATGCCGTTGCCACCATCCAGCGTATCGTCGCCAGCACCGCCATCGACCGAGTCGGTACCGTCACCGGCGTAGATCGCATCATTCCCGATGCCACCCAGCACGGTATCGTTGCCGGCATCGGCATGGACGATGTCATTGCCATCGCCTGCATCAATGGCGTCAGCCAGGATGGTCACCCCGGTCACTTCGTTCATGCCGACGACGGGCGTATTGAAATCCCCAAGACGATGGATGAAATCGTTGGCCAAAGTGCCGGATACTATTGCCATCGTTATTGCTCCATTTTGTGACAGTAGCGTAAGATTTTCAATAGCTTACGCAGACAGACTGGTGACTTTGCCGTTGATTTTTACGTGACCTTTGCGGCCAGAAAGCGGCAAGGGTATGATTTCGGTGGCGTTTGATTGCGCCGAATTGATGGTCGTGCACAATGGTTTGGCTTTGTGCCCGCAGCGCCACTATTGTTTCCCGGTTCGCCACAATCAGGGGCTGCATATAAAGAGGTCATGGCAAGATTGTGGCAAAGCCGCTGATTTTGCGGCGACCCCGCCCCGCATCACGAACCCGTCGAAACAGCGGCGGTGGCGCAGAATCCGCCTGTTTTTCCGGCAAATGCCGCGCGCAAACAGCACCGGGCACTATTCAGTGGCAGGGCCGGACCAGATGTGAAACCACTGGTCCAGCCACGACATCAAACGGTGCCCATGTCGATCCTTGCCAGCATCCACCACCTGACCCACTACAAATATGACCGGCCAGTGACGCTTGGCCCCCAGGTGATCCGCCTGCGCCCTGCGCCGCACAGCCGCACCCGCGTGCTGTCGCACAGCCTGACGGTCAGCCCCTCGGTGCATTTCGTCAATCATCAGCAGGATGCCTATGGCAACTGGCTGGCGCGGTTCGTGTTTCCCGAACCGGTCCGTGAACTCAGGATCGAGGTCGATCTGGTTGCCGACATGACGGTGTACAACCCGTTCGATTTCTTTGTCGAAGACAGCGCCGAACAATGGCCCTTCGACTATCCCGAAGACATCGAACCCGATCTGGTGATCTACCGCACCCCGGAACCGGCAGGGCCGCTGCTTTCAGCCTTTCTTGCCTCGGTGCCGCGCGACCGGATGCGCACCGTTGATTTTGTCGTGGGGCTGAACGCGCGGCTGGCAAACACCATCGGCTATGTGATCCGGCTGGAACCCGGGGTGCAGACCCCCGAGGAAACCTTTGCCAGCGCCAAAGGCTCGTGCCGCGACTCATCCTGGCTCTTGGTGCAGGCGCTGCGCCAACTCGGCTTTGCCGCCCGCTTTGTCTCCGGTTATCTGATCCAGCTGAAACCCGATCTGGTGGCGCTCGATGGCCCGCCCGGCACTGCGGTCGATTTCACCGACCTGCATGCCTGGTGTGAAGTGTACCTGCCCGGTGCCGGTTGGGTCGGCCTTGACCCGACATCGGGCCTGTTGACCGGCGAAAGCCACATCCCGCTTTCTGCCACGCCGCACTACCGCAACGCCGCGCCGATCTCGGGGGTGGCGAGCTATGCCGAGGTGGATTTCGCCTTTGACATGTCTGTCACCCGCATCGCCGAACATCCGCGCATCACCAAACCCTATTCCGATGCGGCCTGGGCCGATCTGGACGCGGTGGGGCAAAAGGTTGATGCCGCGCTGGCGGCGGGCGATGTGCGGCTGACCATGGGGGGGGAGCCGACCTTTGTCTCCACCCTCGATTTCGAGGCACCGGAATGGAACACCGAAGCGGTGGGGCCAACCAAACGTCTGTTTGCCGACCAGCTGATCCGCCGCCTGCGCGACCGGTTTGCGCCGGGGGGGTTCCTGCATTACGGTCAGGGCAAGTGGTATCCCGGCGAAAGCCTGCCGCGCTGGACCTTCAGCCTGTATTGGCGGCGCGATGGCAAGGCACTGTGGTCCGACCCTTCGCTGATCGCCGCCGAAGGTGCCGACCTGCGCGCCACCCCCGCCGCCGCCGAGGCGCTGCTGCGCGGCATCGCGGCGGAGTTGGGGGTACCTGCCACCCATGTCGTCCCCGCCTATGAAGACCCGGCAGAATGGATTATGCGTGAGGGCAACCTGCCGGAAAACGTGACACCGGAGAATTCAAAGCTGAAAGACCCCGAGGAACGCGCCCGGATTGCCCGGGTGTTTGGCCGGGGCCTGACTGAACCCACCGGCTTTGTGTTGCCGGTGCAGCGCTGGCAATCGCGGGCCTCCGGCGGCTGGTTGTCGGAACAATGGGCGCTGCGGCGCGGCAAGCTGTTTCTGGTGCCGGGTGACAGTCCTGCGGGCTACCGCCTGCCGCTGGGCAGTCTGCCGCACATCCCGCCTGCGCAATTTCCGTTTGTGCAACCGGCGGATCCCAGCGATGACCGTGGCCCACTGCCTGATCCAACCGCATCCCGCGCCCAGCACGCGCAACCTTCGTCTTTCACCGCCGCCGAACCGGCACAGCAGCGCAACGAACAGACCTTGACCGAGGTTGACGGCAAGGTGCGCACCGCGCTGACGGTGGAACCGCGCGACGGGCGGCTGTGCGTTTTCATGCCGCCGGTGGAACGGGTCGAGGATTATCTGGACCTGATCGCCGCCGCCGAAGCCGCTGCAACCCGGATGAAACTGCCGGTCCATATCGAAGGCTATGCCCCGCCGCATGACGCGCGGCTGAACGTGATCCGCGTCGCCCCCGACCCCGGGGTGATCGAGGCGAACATCCACCCCGCTGCCACTTGGGCCGAATGCGTCGCCACCACCGAAGCGGTCTATGCCGAGGCGCGGGCCTGCCGTCTGGGGGCCGACAAGTTCATGATCGACGGTCGCCATACCGGCACCGGCGGCGGCAACCATGTGGTGGTTGGCGGTGCCAGCCCGAACGACAGCCCGTTCCTGCGCCGCCCCGACCTGCTGCGCAGCCTGATCCTGCATTGGGCGCGGCACCCCTCGCTCAGCTATCTGTTTTCCGGGCTGTTCATCGGCCCGACCTCGCAGGCCCCACGGATCGACGAGGCGCGGCATGATGCCTTGTATGAGCTGGAAATGGCGCTGGACCAGATCCCCGCTGGCCCAAAATCAGGCGGTGGCAGCGCCCCGCCACCCTGGCTGGTTGACCGGCTGTTGCGCAATCTGCTGGTTGATGTCACCGGCAATACCCACCGCGCCGAGATCTGCATCGACAAGCTCTATTCCCCCGATGGCCCCACTGGCCGGCTGGGTCTGGTGGAATTTCGCGGCTTCGAGATGCCGCCCAACCCGCGGATGTCGCTGGCACAGCAACTGCTGATCCGCGCGATGATCGCCCGGTTCTGGGCTGAACCGCTGACCGGCACCCTGCCGCGCTGGGGCACCACCCTGCATGACCGCTTCATGCTGCCGCACATGCTGTGGCAGGATTTCCGCGCGGTGCTGCGTGATCTGACCGACCACGGCTTTGCCATGCAGTCGCAATGGTTCGAGGCGCAGGCCGAGTTCCGCTTTCCGTTCTGCGGTGAAGTGACCGTCGGGGAGGTCACACTGGAATTGCGGCAGGCGCTGGAGCCGTGGCATGTGCTTGGGGAGACCGGTGCCATTGGCGGCACCGTGCGCCATACCGACAGTTCGGTGGAACGGCTGCAGGTCAAGCTGACCACCACCGATCCCGGGCGTTACGCCGTGACCGCCAACCGCCGTCTGGTGCCGCTGCACCCCACCGAGACCAGCGGCACCTCGGTGGCCGGTGTGCGGTTCAAGGCCTGGGCACCACCCTTGGCACTGCACCCGAAACTGCCGGTCAATGCGCCGCTGACCTTTGACATCTATGACCGCTGGAATGGCCGCGCCATGGGGGGCTGCACCTATCATGTGGCCCATCCCGGCGGGCGGAATTACGACACCTTTCCGGTCAACGGCAATGAGGCAGAGGCGCGGCGGCTGGCGCGGTTTGAGCCTTTTGGCCACAGCCCCGGCCCCTTCACCCCTGCACCCGAAACCCCGCACCCGGAGTTTCCGATGACCCTCGACCTGCGCCGCCAACCGGGGCTATGAGGTGGAAAACCGGCGCAAATCAGCGGTGACGGCAAGGATGCAGCGGTGACAGCGCCCGAGATCAGGGATCCGGCTGACCAGATGCTGGCAGACTATCGCCCGCTTCGCGGTGTTGCCGATGAAATGATCGACCCCACCGGCCGGATGCGCCCGGTCTGGGGTGGGTTGCTGACCCATCTGGCAACGCGAGGCCCGGCGGCACTGGCCACCGACTTTGACCGGGGTGCGCAATATCTGCGTGAAAGCGGGGTGTTCTTTCGCCAATATGGTCAGGATGACCGCGATTGGCCACTGACCCCGCTGCCGGTCATTCTGGCGCGGGCGGAGTGGGAAGACCTGTCCGCCGGACTGGTGCAGCGCGCCGATCTGCTGGAACAGGTGGTGGCGGACCTGTATGGCGATAACCAACTGGTGGCACAGGGGTTTTTGCCCGCCGACCTGATCGCCGAAAACCCGGAATGGCTGCGGCCCTTGGTCGGGGTGCCGCCGCGATCCGCCCATTTCCTCCATTTTCTGGCGTTTGAATTGGGGCGTGGCCCAGATGGCCGCTGGTGGGTGATCGGCGACCGTACCCAGGCCCCCTCCGGTGCCGGTTTCGCGCTGGAAAACCGCATTGCCTGTTCGCGCAGCTTTGCCGACCTGTACCGCACCAGCCATGTGATGCGGCTGGCGGGGTTCTTTGGCGCCTTTCGCGCGGCGCTGGATGGGTTGGGGGCTGCCCGAGGCGGCAAAGCCGGGATTCTGAGCGCGGGTCCGATGACCGACACCTATCATGAACAGGCCTATATCGCCCGCTACCTTGGCCTGCCGCTGCTGGAAGGCGCTGATTTGCTGGTGCAGGACGGTCTGTTGCATGTGCGCACCGTGGATGGCCTGTCGCCGATTGATGTGCTGTGGCGCCGAATGGATGCCGGCTGGTGTGACCCGCTGGAACTGGCGGAAAACTCGCGGATCGGCACCGCCGGTCTGGTGGCGGCGGTGCGGCAAGGCTCGGTCACCATGGTCAATGCCCTTGGGGCCGGTGTGCTGGAAATGCAGGCGCTGATGGCGTTTCTGCCCGCCATCGCCGAACATCTGACCGGGTCGCCGCTGCGGCTGCCCAACATCGCCACCTGGTGGTGCGGTGGCGCACGGCAGGCGGCCCATGTCCGTGCCAACGCGCACCGGATGCTGATCGGCCCGGCGCTGGCCACCCGTCTGCCGCTGGAACTGCAAGGCCGCCCGGCGATCGAGGGGCCATTGCAGGCGGGCAGCACCTTGGATGACATTCTGGCCCACAACCCGCGCAGCCTGGTCGGGCAGGAACTGGTCACCCTGTCCACCACCCCGGTCTGGGAAGCCGGGCACCTGATGGCGCGGCCGATGACGCTGCGGATGTTTCTGGCGCGGGGGCCACAGGGCTGGCAGGTGATGCCCGGCGGTTTTGCCCGCATCGGCAAGGGCCAGGACGCCGGGGCGATTGCGATGCAGAACGGCTCTGCGGTTGCCGATGTCTGGGTGCTGTCCGATCAGCCGGTGGCGCGCGAAACCCTGCTCACGGCATCCGACCGTGGCTTTGCCCGAGCCGAACCGGGTGCCCTGCCCAGCCGCGCCGCTGACAATCTGTTCTGGCTGGGACGCTATATCGAGCGCACTGAATCGCTGGCGCGGCTGGCCCGGGCCTATCATGCCCGGCTGGAAGAGGCGGGTACCGATACCGCCCCGCTGCTGCGCAACCTGCGGGACCAGATGGCGCAATTTGGTGCCGATGCGGCAGAGCCGCTGCCACAGGGCTTGTGCAGCATGCTGACAGCGGCGGTCAGGGCGGCGGGCCAGATCAGGGACCGCTTTTCGGTCGATGGCTGGGCGGCGCTGCTGGATCTGGACAAGACGGCGCGGCGGATGGCCGACACCGTGGTGGCAGGGGCCGACGCCGCGCTGGCGATGGGGGTTTTGCTGCGCAAGATCAACGGCTTCTCCGGCCTTGTTCATGAAAACATGTACCGCGCCGCCGGGTGGCGGTTTCTGACCATGGGCCGGGCGCTGGAACGGGGGGCGACGATGGCGACCCTGTTGGCCACACTGGCGGAACCCGGGGCACCGCAGGGGGCGCTGGACCTGCTGATCGAAATCGGTGACAGCGTGATGACCCACCGGCAACGCTATGCCGTCGCCACCGGCCGGGATTCGGTGGTGGATTTGCTGGCGCTGGATGGCAGCAACCCGCGATCCGTGCGGTTTCAACTGGCAGAGATCAGGGCGCAATCCGATGCTTTGGCCGGGGGACCGCAATCGGGGCAGATCACCGAATTCGGCCGGCGGGTGCTGGCGGTGGAAACTTCGGTGGCGATCCAGACCCCGCTGTCGCTGGATGGCGCGGCACTGGCGCAGGTGCATGATGACATCCTGTCGCTTTCCCCGGCGCTTGCCCGCGCCTATCAGCTATAGGCCCAGGATGACCGCCAGCATGACCGCCTCCTACGACATCAGCCTGCGGATCCGGTACGACTATGCCACCCCCGCTGCCGGTGGCCGCCATCTGGTGCGGTTGCTGCCGATCACCCGGGCGGGAAGTCAGCGGCTGGTGGCGGGCCATATCGACATCAGACCGGATGTGAATGAACGCTTGGAAAGTCTTGATTTCTTTGGCAATCACATGGTTGCCTTTGCCTTGCCCGGGCATCACGACCATATCGCGCTGAAACTGACGGCGCGGGTGGACCGGGCGGCACCGCAGACCCTTGGCCCCTCGGTTTCGCTCAATGGGCTGGAGGCGGCGCTGGACGATGTCACCACGCTCGATGCGGCCTCGCCGCTGCATTTCCGCACAGCCTCGCCCCGGGTGCCGCTGGATTCCGCGATGACAGACTATGGCCGCGCCCTGCTGACCCCGGATCAGACCACAGCCGACCTGTTGCAACGCCTCGGCCAAACCCTGCACCACGACATGCGCTTTGATCCCGAAGCCACCGAGGTAGATACAACCGCCGCCGAAGCGTTCGAGAAGCGGCATGGGGTGTGCCAGGATTTCAGCCATATCATGATCGCCAGCCTGCGCGGCCTTGGCATCCCCGCAGGCTATGTCAGCGGCTTTCTGCGCACCATCCCGCCCGCCGGCAAACCCCGGCTGGAGGGGGCAGACGCCATGCATGCCTGGGTGCGGGCCTGGTGCGGGCCACAGGCGGGGTGGGTGGATTATGACCCGACCAACGCCACCTTTGCCGGGCAGGATCATATCGAGGTGGCCTTTGGCCGCGACTATTCCGATGTGGCCCCGATCAAGGGGATGATGCGCGGTGCCAGCGGCCAGCGCAGTGAACAGGAAGTGGATGTGGTGCCGCGATGACGCGCACTGCGGTACAACGGCAACCAAGGCCCCCAAACTGACCGCTCCGATAGTCCGGTGCCGACTCGAACCCGCCATCTGCCTGAGCGGGAAAAGACGATCCACTGGATCGGCCCCGCTCACCGCGACCAAGGTGCCGCTGGACTGGTGGAGCACGAGACGACAGAGGGCAGTGCCTGCCCCGGCGAAGCGAAGCGCCCGCCCTGAGGGGGGGCAGGCGCTTCCCGGTCCTTTGAGGACCGGGAGTGACGCGGCACTGTTGCTTTGCGGCAGGCCCGATGGGGCCTGCCGGACGGAAGGCAGTTCCATCGGGAGCCATCCCGATCCAAGCAGTCTGCGGTCACCCAAAAGGGCCGCTGCTATAACGTCAGAAAAGCGCACGCCCATAGGGGCGGTCGTGCGCTGCCCGGCGCGCTGAAGCGCTTGAGTCCGGGCAAGGACGTGCGGGGGTGTTTTGGTCACTTCCTGCTTTGCCTTGCCTTGGCAGCTTTACCCGGCAACCTCCAGATCCACCACGAATATCCCCTTGATCCCGCCAAGGCAGCTGGCCACCAGCACCCCCCCGGCGGTCACATGGTCGGGATGGGTTTCATAGGCCAGATGGGCGGCGCGGTCGGTGAAGCTGATGACAAAGCCGTAGCTGTAGCCCGGCGACAGCCCCTCATAATCGCGGTTGGGGCCATGGGCAAAATCCAGCATCCCCGGCACCTTGGCCATCAACCCCTGCAACAGCGCCATGGCCTGGGCCGCCGCCGCCCCCGCCTCTGGCTTCACTTGCAGAATAACGCAATGTTTCAGCATCTTGCCCACCCTTTTGAATGTACCTTGCGATCAAAGCCGCGCAATCGACAGCCCGCCATCCACCGGCACCACGGCCCCGGTGGCAAAGGCCATCTGCCCCATGACCATCGGCACCACCACCGATCCCACATCCGCCGCCTGCCCCCAGCGCCCGGCCGGCACCAGACCGCCTTCGATCAGCGCACTATAGCGGTCGCGCACCCCGGCGGTCATCCCGGTTTCCACCATGCCGGGGCGCAGTTCAAAGACGCCGATGCCATAGGGGGCCAACCGGGTGGCAAACAGGCTGGCCATCATCGACGCCGCCGCCTTGGATACGCAATATTCCGCCCGCTCCACCGACACCATCGCGGCGGACACCGAGGTGATGAACACCATCGACCGGTAATCGCCGTCGCGCACCAGCATCCGCCGCGCCACCGCCTGTGCCAGAAAGAAACCGCCGCGCAGATTGATATCCAGCACCAGATCAAAGGCTTCGGGCGACACTTCCAGCATGTCACCGCGCCGCACTGCCGGAATACCGGCGTTGGAGATCAGGCTGGTAATCGGCCCGATCTCGGCTTCAACTGCATTCAAAAGACCGTCTATCCCATTGATATTGCGCAAATCATGGCGAAAATAGCGTGCGCCGCCACCAATCGCGCTCAACGCCTCGACCACCACCGGGCTGTCAGCAGGCACATCGGCTGCCAGGGCGACGCGAAACCCCAACGGGGCCAGCGCCAGCGCCACCCCCAGCCCGATCCCCTGCTGCCCGCCGGTAATCAGTGCCACCTTCATGGTGCAGCCTCCGAGATGTGGCCTTGCGTGATATGGGCCGCTGTGCGCAAGGCCAAAGCTGCGATGGTCAAAGCCGGGTTGACAGCGGCAGAGGTCGGCAGCACCGAAGCATCGACGATAAACAGGTTTTCCAGCTGATGGCTGCGGCAATGGGCATTCACCACCGAGGTCGCCGGGTTCTGCCCCATCCGCGCCGTGCCGCATTGATGCGAGGGGGTGCGGCGGTCGAACGCCTTGCTCAGCAGCACCGGGTAACCCGCGCGGCGCAGCAGCGCTTTCAGCCGCGCTACCAGCGCCAGATGGGCATCCCAGTTCGACCTGCGCCAATCCAGCACGATCTGCCCATCCTTCAGCGTCACCCGGCTGTCCGGGTTGGGCAGGTCCTCGCTCATCGCCAACAGGTCGATGGAGTGGCGCGCCACCCAGGCCGCCAGCGCCCGCGGCATCGGGGTATCGGATGCCAGGATCGGGCCGGAGATTTTGCCCAACAACTGAATATTGCCAAGCGGTTCGCCATCCGGCCCCCCGGTCAAGTAGTAGTCATTGACCATCAGGGTTTTCTGATAGACCGAGCGGTTGGTGCGCAGCGGATGCAGTGCCAGCACCGCCGACAGATTGTGGTTCATGAAATTGCGGCCAACCTGATCCGATCCGTTGGCCAGCCCGGTCGGGTGCGCCGCATCGGCGGACCCAAGCAGCAGCACCGCCGAATTGACCGCCCCCGCCGCCAGCACCACCACTGGCGCCGACAGGCTTTCCGCCACCCCGCTGCGGGTAAACTCCACCCGCTCGATCCGGCCCGCCGCAGCCATCAGCCGTGTGACCATCGCCCCGGTGACCAGCGTTACATTGGGATGCTGCAACGCGAGGGCAAGCCCGACGCTTTCGGCATCCAGCTTGCCGCTGCCGATGTTCGGATAGGCGTCCCACGGCGTCCGGCCCTGTGCCAGCCAGGTATCGATATCCACCCCCAAAGGCAGCGACGCCGGGTGCGCCCCGGCCTTGGTTAACCGCGCCCGCAGATCGGCAATCGCCGGTTCATCGGGAACGGCGGGAAAGTTGTAGTGCCCGGAATGGGTGGGTTCGCTGGGGTCCTGCCCCAAAGCCCCACGCACCTGATACAGGTCTTCGGCCTTTTGATACCAGGGTTCGATCTCGGCGTAGCTGATCGGCCAACCTTGGGTAGTGCCCCCCATGTGGCGCAACGGCGAAAAGTCCTCGGCGCGATAACGGATCAGCACGGCGCCGTAAAACTTGGAATTGCCCCCGGCGTAATAATAGTTGCCGGGGTTGAACGCCGCACCCGCCGCATCCAGCCAAAGCTCCTTTGGCCGGTAATGCCCCCGCCCCCAGATCGCCCGGTCATCGCGCGCGTGTACGCTGTTTTCCAGCCGCTGCCCCCGTTCCAGGATAACGATGCGCCGACCCGTCGGGGCCAGGGCAGCCGCCAGCGTCGCACCGCCCATGCCGGACCCGATGATGATCACGTCTGGTGCGGCCCGGCTCATTTCCCCGGAAACTCCGGTTTGCGCTTGGCACGAAAGGCCGCGACCCCTTCGGTGCGGTCATCGGTGGCGGCGATCATGCCGGACCCCAGTGCCTCGATCGCGGCGGCGCTGTCTTCGCCCACGGCGGCATGGATCATGTATTTCGCCACCTCCGTGGCACGCGGCGAGGTGCCCAGCAGCCGGGTGGCGATATCCTCGGCAGCACCCAGCGGATCGCTTGCCACCTCTGCCACAAAGCCCAGGGCCAGAGCCCGCTCAGCGCTCAACCGGCGGCCAAACAGCGCCATTTCCTTCAACACCGGTTCCGGCAACAGCCGCGCCAGCCGCTGGGTGCCGGACCAGCCCGGCACAATCCCGACCCCGGTTTCCGGCAGCGCCAGCGTGGCCCCGGGTGCCATCACCCGGATGTCGCAGGCGGCGGCCAGTTCCAGCCCGCCGCCAAAGGCCACACCGGTCAGCACGCCAATGGTGGGCATCGGCAACCGCGCCAGCCGGTCAAAGATGCGGTGGCCACCGCGCACCCAATGGCGGGCAAGATCGCCGGGGGCCAGATCGCCCCAGGCGTTGATATCGGCCCCGGTGCAAAAGGCCCGCGACCCGGTGGCGGTCACCAGCACCACCCGCACATCGCCCGCCATGTCCAGGGTTTCGCAATGGACCAGCAACTGCCCCAGCATGACGGGGGTAAAGGCGTTGAGTTTCGTGGGGTTATCCAGCCGCAGTTCGGCAATCGGCCCGCGACGTTCCAGAAACACCCCGCTCACAGGACCAGCCCCATCGGGCCACGACCCAGCAGCGCCAGCGGCATCGCTGTGGCATCGGGTGCCACCTGTACCCGCCCGCCAGAGGCGGCGATGATGTCGCGCGCCGGATCGATGCCGGGCATCACCTCGGTTGCCACCAGCCCTTCGGGACGCAGCCGGATCACGCAGCGTTCGGTGACATACAGGATATCCTGCCCGGTCGCCCGGGCGCGGTTGCCGGAAAAGGTCACATGTTCCACGGCCTCCACCATCTTTGAAAACTTTCCCGGTTTGGTCACTCGTAACGCGCTTTCCGTCAGCTCCAGCTCTGCCCCCGCCTCGAAGTAACCGGAAAATACCAGTTTGCGGGCATGGGCGGTGATATCGACAAAGCCGCCGCAGCCGGCAGTCAGATAGGGCTTTTTGCCCAGTTTTGACACATTCACATTGCCCATCCGGTCAACTTCCAGAAACGACAGAAACGCCATATCAAAGCCGCCGCCCTGAAAATAGGTGAACTGGTTGGGCGACGGCATGAACATGTCGGCATTGGCGGCGCAGCCAAAGGCGAAACCGGTCAGGGGCATGCCGCCGACAGCACCCTGTTCGATCGCCCAGGTCACCGCCTGCGCCTGACCCTCTTCCAGCAGCACACGCGGCACCAAAGCCGAGATGCCAAAGCCCAGATTGGCGGTTTGACCGGCACGCAGTTCCATCGCGGCACGCCGCGCAATCACCTTGTCTACACTATGCTCTGCCAACTCGAAACTGGCCCATGGCGCAATGACATCGCCCGAAATCGCCGGATCATACCGGGTTTCGGTGGTTTGCCGCTGATCCGGGTCCAGCACGATCAGATCAACCAGATGCCCCGGCACCCGCACATCATGCGGGCGCAGCGACCCGGCGGCGGTCAGGCGTTTGACCTGCGCAATCACCAGCCCGCCATTGACGCGGGCGGCAATCGCCTGATCCAGACCGCCCAAAGTCGCGCCTTCATGTTCATAGGTCAGATTGCCGCGTTCATCGGCCGTGGTGGCGCGCAGAATGCAGACATCGGGGGCGATGTTGGGAAAATGCAGCCAGGTGTCGCCGTTGAATTCAGCCCGCGCCACGATGGGGCGCGCCGCCGCCGCCGCGTTCATCGCGCAACCCTCGCGGACCGGATCAACAAAGGTATCAAGCCCGACTCGGGTCAACACCCCGGGCCTGCGCGCTGCCCCATCGCGGTGCATGTCGAACAGAATGCCCGATGGCACGTTATAGGCCGCCACCCGGTTCTCAACCACCATGCGCCAGATTTCCGGCATCGGCAGGTTGGACGGGCCGGAGGGGTAAGACCCGGCGATCACCCGGTCGATCAGCCCGTCTTGCGCAATATGATCGATGCCCTTGACCCCGTACATGTCACCCGCCGCAATCGGATGCAGCATGGTCAGCGCCTTTGGCTGGCCCTCGGCGCGAAACCGCGCCCCCAGTGCCGCCAGCACCAGATCGGGGCACCCCAGCGCGGATGACGATGACACGGTGACAACGGCCCCGTCCCTGATGCGCCCGACCGCGTTTGCTGCGGTTGTCAGTTTGGAATTCATGCCCGCCATCCCGTTAGGAACGATCCATAAGTTGTTTTGGAACGTTCCTATTTGTAGGTTGAGCATGCGAGCCTGTCAATGCATCGCGGAATACACCATCGGCACCTCTGCGGGCCAAGTTATGTCCCGCCGCGATGTTCAGGACCCGGCACAGCCTTTGGCGCCTGCTTTGAAGGGGAACGATTGTTGTCAGCCAGTCACCGCTCAGGTCGGCGAATCCTGGCCGGTTCTTCAACAAACATATGATCCGGTGGCTATTGTTGCAAAATTCAGCACAATCACACCCTACCCCTCACCCAAATTTCGCACCAGCCCAATAGGCCAACAGCGGAAATTGTGGTAAAAATGGGGGGATTTTGATTCGCTTTATCATCGCTTTTTCAGGAGCAGACCCATGGCGGTTTTCAATGGCAACGCAACGTCGGAGAATTTTCCGGGCGCAATCACCGACGATCTGATCAACGGCAACGGCGGCGATGACACGATCTTTGGTGGCAGCGGCGGGATCGACACGCTGTTTGGCGGCGACGGCAACGATGTGATCTATGCCGGCACCGACGATGAGGCTTATGGCGGCCTCGGCGATGACATCATCGGTGTCTCCGGCGACCAGCCCGCCGTGCTGGACGGCGGTGCCGGGGCTGGTGACATTTTGCGGTTCGAAAGCAGCTATGACATCACAGGGATCGCCCTGACCGGCTTTGAGCAGTTGAACCTCAACGGCAATGCCCAGATGACGGCATCGCAGCTGAACTCTTTCGCGCTGGTGTCGGGCTATGCCTCGAACTACACCTCGGCCCAAATGGCCCTGACCCAGGGCGGCACAGCGGCGGTGAACCTGGATGCGTCGCTGACCACCCAATTCTACCTGACCGGGTCCGAGGATGCCGACATTCTCAGCTTCAACACCACCTATGCCGGAATCCTGTATGTCTATGCCGGGCGTGGCAATGACGACATTACCGCGGCAGCAGGCAATGACAGCCTGCGCGGTGAAGACGGCAACGACACCCTGTCGGGGCTGGATGGCACCGATTCCCTCGATGGCGGCATCGGTGCAGACCAACTGTTCGGCGGCAACGGCAATGACACGCTGATCGGCAGCACCGGCGACGCGATCTTTGGTGGTGCAGGCGATGACCTGATTTCGATCACTGGCGACTTTCCCGTCACCATCCATGGCGGGGCCAATCTGGATACCCTGCGGGTGGAAAGCAGCTATGACCTTTCCAGCGCAACCCTGATCGGCATCGAACGGTTGAACCTGAACGGCGATGTGCGTCTGGCGCTGACGCAACTGGGCAGCTTTGCGCTGGTGTCAGGCTATGCGTCGAACTACACCACCGGACAGGTCACACTGACCGAAGGCGGTACGGCAACCGTCAACCTGTCGGCAACCATGACCCAGTATTTCTACCTGACCGGATCGTCCGAAGCGGACACCATCACCTTTGGTCCGGCCTATACCTCGACCATCTATGCCTATGCCGGGTCCGGCAATGACAGCATCACCGCTGCATCGGGTGCCGACAGCCTGCGCGGCGACAATGGTAATGACACGCTGAACGGGTTGAACGGCAACGACAGTATCGACGGCGGCAACGGCTTCGACAACCTGTTTGGCGGCAACAACGACGATTACCTGATCCTCAGCATTGGCGATTCCGGCTATGGCGGCAGCGGCAACGACCTGATTTCGGTTGGCGGTAGCTTTCCGGCCCTGATCGATGGCGGGATCGGGCAGGATACGCTGCGGATTGAAAGCAGCTATGACCTGACGGGTGCCACCATCCTTGGCATCGAACAATTGAACCTGAACGGCAATGTGTTGATGACGGCGGCGCAACTGGATGGGTTCCTGCGGGTGTCCGGCTATGCCGCCAACTATACCTCGGCCGCGCTGACCCTGACCCAGGGCGGCACCGCCGACATCACCCTGCTGTCAACCCTGTCGGCCGGGTTCTCGCTGCAGGGTTCGGCACAGGCCGACATCCTGACCTTTATTCCCGCCTATGTCAGCGCCATTACGCTTAATGCCGGGTCCGGCGATGACAGCATCACCGCCGCATCGGGGGCCGACAGCCTGCGCGGCGATGATGGCAATGACACGCTGAACGGAATGAACGGCAATGACAGCATCGATGGCGGCAACGGCATTGATTCGCTGTACGGCGGCGGCAACAACGACTATCTGATCGCCCGGATCCAGGACGGTGTCTATGGCGGCACCGGCGACGACCTGATCTCGGTGCAAAGCGATCTGCCCGCAGTGCTGGATGGCGGCATTGGCAATGACATCCTGCGGTTTGAAAGCAGCTACGACATTTCGGGTGCCACACTCGTCGGCATCGAACAGGCCAACCTGAACGGCAATGTGCAGATGACGGCAACGCAACTGGACCAGTTCTTGCTGATTTCCGGCTATGGTCCGGGCTATACGTCGGCAACACTGTCCCTGACCCAGGGTGGCACCGCCAATGTGACGCTGGATTCGATTATGTCAGTGTCTTTCACCCTGAATGGATCGACCATCGGCGACAACATCACCTTTGCCCCTGCTGGTTTGCAGCAGATCATCGTGAATGCCGGTGCCGGCGACGATTCGATCTTTGCCGCCGCAGGCAATGACAGCCTGCGCGGTGACGGCGGCAACGATACGTTGCGCGGCGGCAGCGGCAATGATTCGCTGGATGGCGGGCTGGGAATCGATTCGCTGGATGGCGGCATCGGCAACGATTTCATCACCGTCCGGTCGGGCGACCGCGCCTATGGCGGATCGAATGATGACCTGATCTCGGTTACGGAAAGCCTGCCGGCGGTGATCGACGGCGGCACCGGACAGGATACCTTGCGGCTGGAAAGCAGCTACGACATTTCCGGTGCCACCATCACCGGGGTGGATCAGGTGAACCTGAACGGTCAGGTATTCATGACAGCGACGCAACTGGGCAGTTTCGGCACGGTGGCAGGCTATTCCGCAGCCTACACCTCGGCACAGGTCCGCCTGACCGCCGGTGGAACCGCCGTGGTCAACCTGTCAGCAACCCTGACCGTCGGCTTTACCATGACCGGGTCAGCCCAGGACGACAACATCAAGTTCAACGCAAGCTATTTTGGCGCAATCTCGACCTATGCCGGGTTTGGCAATGACAGCCTCACCAGCGGATCGGGCAATGACTATCTGCGCGGCGAACAGGGCAATGACACCCTGTCAGGTTTCAACGGCAATGACACGATGGAGGGGGGGGCCGGGGCAGACCTGCTGATCGGCGGCACCGGCATTGACACGCTGTATGGCGGAACCGGGCGCGACATCTATCAATTCGCCACAACCACCGCCTCTCCGGGGGCAAGCCCTGACCGCATCATGGACTTTGAGGCGGCGGGGGTGGGCCTGGGGGACCGGATCGATGTGGCGCTGATCGACGCCGATGGCGGCCTGGGCGCACAGGACAGTTTTGTGTTCGGCTCGGTTGCGCTGGCGGGGCTGTCGCTGATCGACTCGGGCACCGATACGCTGGTGCAGCTGAACACCGACAACGATGCCGCCTTCGAGGTGGTGATCACCATTCAGGATGGTGCGGTGCTGGCGGCGGCCTATACAATCGACGACTTCATCCTGTAACCGTAGTGGGGAATGGCGGCCCGGTGGCGGCCATTCCTCCGTTTCAGGGCTGGGGGTTGGTCAGCGCTGTTTGGCGGCCACGGGCGGTCCTGCGCCGAAGCGGTGGCTGACACCCTGCCCGGTCATCTGGCGGCAAGGAACATGGTGGGTGATAAGGGATTTGAACCCCTGACATCTTCGATGTGAACGAAGCGCTCTACCACTGAGCTAATCACCCGCCGGCGGGGGTGATACCCCTAGTCTTCCGCCTCTGCAAGGGCTTCTGTCGCGTGATCTGCTCCAGCGGTCTTGCCGGTGCTGCGGCGCAGTTTGATGATATACATGTCACCGCCCGCGACACCCTTCTGACGATTGACCTTGGCTTTGCCGAACGGCGGCAGGTTCAGTTCCTCGCCCGCAGCAAGGGCTTCTCCCAGCACCAGCAGCGTGGCTTCGACCACCTCCTTGATGTCCTTTTTCTTGACTTTCGCCTTGGCACCGACCCGGTCCAGCAGGTCCTTCTTGCGCAGCGAACCGGTGGCCCCTTCGCCTGACGCCGCATCCGCATCGGCGGTTTCATCCCCGGCGGCCAGAGCGGAACCGGCCCGTGCATTACCGGCCCGTGCGGAACCGGCCCTCGGCCCGCGCTCGGCGGCGGGTTTTGCCCCGGCGGCTGTGCCGGTTCTGCGCTTGGCAGAGGGGTCTTTCAGGGTGGTGCTGTCCACTTCGCTGTCACTGGCCATGATTTCAGGGTGCCTTTCTTATTGGATTGCCCCTGTTTAGCGCAGCTTGGTAATCAAAGCCAGTTCTAGCCGCCGATTGTTGCAGCTTGGCCAACAGTGCATCTGCTGCGCCACGGCCCGGCAGCGATCACAACCCCGCGCTTCACCGCCACTGCATTGGACCGTGATCGCTTTGGCAACCGAAGGTTTGCAGGCGGTGGGTACCGCAGGGCGCGACGCGATCCGCGGATTTGATGGCGATGACACAATGACCGGTGGCGGTGGCCACGACGCCTTCATCTTTGGCACCGACAGCCGCAGCGGGCGCAGATCAACCGATGTGGTCCGCGATTATCAGGTGGGTCAGGATGTCATCGGGCTCGAAGGCGGCGCTTCGGTGCGCAGCATTGTCGATAATGGCTCTGCCATTGTCATCACGCTGGTGGGGGACGGCGACCGGATCATGGTCAGGGGGGCAGTGCTGAATGTGGCTGACATCACCTTTGTTCAGGACAACTTTGACTTCAACTGAGTGAAAAGCGGGGCGCGGCCTCTGCCGCGCCCCCTTTTTTGGTTCCGCAGCCCTCAGTGCGCCGTGGCACCCGCCGCATCGTCGACCACGGCCACAGTCTTGCTCTGTGCCGCTGCTGCTGCCTCTTCGGCCACTTCGTCCCAGACCACCGGTTCCGGCATCCGCACCAGCGCCAGGCGCAGCACGTCGCGGACATGGGCGACCGGAATGATCGTCAACCCGGCTTTGACATTATCGGGTATCTCCAGCAGGTCCTTGGCGTT
>JAYTDA010000038.1:0-10104 GCA_043736155.1 Paracoccaceae bacterium
GCCGGCGGCAAGCGGCTGCGCCCGATGCTGACGCTGGCCACCGCGCGGATGTGCGGCTACGGCGGCCCCTTTCACATCCATCTGGCGGCGACGGTTGAATTCATCCACACCGCCACCCTGCTGCATGATGATGTGGTTGACGAGTCGGCGCAGCGGCGCGGGCGGCCCACCGCCAATCTGCTGTGGGACAACAAATCCTCGGTTCTGGTCGGGGATTACCTGTTTGCCCGGTCGTTTCAGTTGATGGTCGATACCGGGTCGCTGCGGGTGCTGGATATCCTTGCCAACGCCTCGGCGGTGATTGCCGAAGGCGAAGTGCTGCAACTGACGGCGGCCCAGGATCTGGCCACCGATGCGGCGATCTATCTGCAAGTGGTACGCGGCAAAACCGCCGCGCTGTTTGCCGCAGCGACCGAAGTCGGTGGGGTGATCGCCGGGGCTTCGGAGCCGCAGATCGCCGCCCTGCATGCCTATGGCGATGCGCTGGGGATATCATTTCAGATCATCGACGATCTGCTGGACTATACCGGCAGCAGCGCCAGCATCGGCAAGAATGTCGGCGACGATTTCCGCGAGCGCAAGCTGACGCTGCCGGTGATCAAGGCGGTGGCCAAAGCCGATGCGGCAGAGCGGGCCTTCTGGCAGCGCACCATCGAACAGGGTGACCAGCGCGACGGCGATCTGGACCAGGCTTTGGCCTTGCTGCACCGCCATGGCGCATTGGAGGAAGCACGCTCGGAGGCACTGGCCTGGTCCCACAAGGCGCAGGAGGCGCTGGCCGTTCTGCCCTCGCATGAACTGCGCGACCTGTTGGCCGACCTTGCCGATTATGTGGTCAGCCGGTCGTCCTGAGCGGTCAACGGCGGCAGCGGCCGGGTGCCGACAACCCACCAGCCGGGATGCGCGGCCTGCAACGCTGCGGTGGCCGGCATTGCGGCGCTTTCTTCGGCAAACAGCCCGAAACAGGTGGCACCCGAGCCTGACATTCGCGCCAGCAAGCACCCGGCCTGATCCGCCAGCGCCGCCAGCACCCGGGCAATCACCGGTTCAATCGCCACCGCCGCCGGTTGCAGATCATTGCGCTGCGCCGCCAGCCAGCGGGCAAGTGCCCCGGCATCGGCCAGATGCGGCACCTCCGGCATTGCCGGGTTTTGCCGCGATGCCAGCGCCCGGAAGATCGCCGGGGTTGGCACTGCCACCCCCGGATTGACCAGCACCAGCCAAAAGCCGGGCAAGGGTGGCACCGGGTCCAGCATCTCGCCAATCCCGCGCATCCGGGCGGGACACCCGGCCAGACAGACCGGCACATCGGCCCCCAGTTGCAACAGCGCCGCCGCGTCGGGCAAGGGCTGACCGGTCAGCCGCGCCAACAGCCGCAGGGTTGCCGCCGCATCGGCAGTCCCGCCGCCGATGCCGGAGGCGACTGGCAGATGTTTTTCCAGCCGCAGCGCCAGCGGCGGTGCCGCCGCCATCAGCCGTGCCGCCCGCAACACCAGATTGTCGCCCCCCGCCGGTACGCCACTGGCCATCGGGCCGGTGACCGTCAGTGACAGCGTCGGGGCGCGGCGGGCGCTGATCCGGTCAGCCAGTTCGGCAAACACCACCAGACTGTCCAGCAGGTGATAGCCATCGGCACGCTGGCCGGTGACATGCAGCGTCAGATTGATCTTGGCGGCTGCGGGTTCAGACAGGGTGCCGTCAGTTGCCATCGGCGGTGACGGCACCGGGCACTGCGCCCTCGTCTTTCAGCACCGCATCCAGCCCCAGTTCCAGCTTGCGCCGGATCCGCGCCTCGTCCTTGACGGTGGGTTTGAACGACAGCGCGCGGTGCCACTGAAACTCGGCTTCCAGCTTGCGGCCAACCGCCCAGTAGACATCGCCCAGATGGTCATTCAGGATCGGGTCAACCGCTTCCAGTTCCACCGCGCGTTCCATCGGCACCAGTGCCTCGGTGGTGCGGCCAAGCCGATAGAGCGCCCAGCCCAGACTGTCGACGATGTAGCCATCATCGGGCCGCGCCGCCACCGCCTTTTCGATCATCGCCAGTGCCTCATCCAGATTGCGGTTGGCATCGACAAAGGAATAGCCAAGGTAATTCAGCACCTGCGGCTGATCCGGGCTGAGGTGCAGCGCCAGCCGCATGTCGGCCTCGGCCAGCGCCATGCTGGCGGTGCGTTCATGGGCGATGCCACGGGTGTAATAGACCACCCAATGCGATGGAGCGGGGTCGCCAAGGCCGGCAATCGCCTGATCATAGGCGATGATGGCATCGGCATAACGTTCCATCATGCGGTACATGTCACCCAGGGTCACCAGCACCACCGGGGCCTCGGGATGGCTCTTGGCCAGTTGCTGCATCACCTCCAGCGCCGCATCTTTTCGGCCCGCGCGTGACAGGGCATCGGCCCGGCCCAGTTCGGCCTGGACAAAGGCGGGGCTGTCGGCGGCGACGCGGTTGAAGGTCCGGGTCGCCAGATCATATTGTTCCTGACGGGTCAGGATATCGCCCGACAGCAGGATGGCATCGACATTGTCGGGGCGCAGATATTCGGCGATGCGGGTATAGATCAGGGTAATCTCATCCTCGGCATCGCCGCTGAGGGCTGCGGCCAGCGACAAAAACGCCTCGGCCTCGCCTTCGAGTGCGGTGCGGACACTGTCGAACGGCAGCACTTCGCCCGCGACCAGCCGGTCGCGCAGGTGCTTCATGCCGGGGTCAAGTTCGACATCATAGGCGGCGTCGATCAGTTCGATCGCATCCTGGTTGCGTTCCAGTTGGCTGAGCACCTGGGCCTGGGCCACGATGCCGCGCCGGTCCAGGGTGATCGGCCCGGCGGCAGTGCCGGACAGGATCAGGTCGGCCCCTTCGAAATCGCCTGCAGAAGCCAAGGCCAGCGCCTTGTGATACATGGCAAAACTGGTCAGACCTGCGCCTTTTGACAGGGTGTCGAACCCCGCCAGCGCATCATTGGCCCGGCCCTGCCCCAGATCGGCCCAGGATTTGACCAGCCCGCTCAGCAACGGGCCCAGATCGCGGCCAGCGGCAAAATCGGCCGCAACCTCGTCATAGGCTTCGCGTTTCAACTGGTCTGCCAACAGCACCAGATCGGCCATCTGGCTGGTGTTGCCCGATTGTTTCAGCACCCGGGCAATCGGCACGGCACGGTCAACCGCCCCCAGCCCGACCTGCGCCAACAGCGCATTTTCCAACAGCACCGGGTTACCCGGATCGCGCACCAGCGCCTCGGTGTAATAGGTGGCGGCATTGGTATAATCAGCCGAATCGCTGGCCTGACGCGCCGCGAGGTAAGCCCCCGCCAGACCATCGGACCAGTTCTTGTCTGTGCCATCCGCCAAAGACGGCAAAGCGGCCAGACACAGGGCAAAGGCGGTGGCGTGGCGGAGCGGGGTCAGGCGTTTCACGTCATGGGCCTCTGGGTCAGGGATGCGACTGGTCCGGGCAAACCTAGTGCTGGTGGCGGGCCAAGGCAATGCAAGCCGTGGCCCTGACGTCTTTACCGGCGAATGCTCGCCAGAACGTGAACGATGTCGGGATTTCTTTGCATAAAAAGGCGGGGGTTTCACACCCCCCGAGCCATTGGTGCTTGAACCAATGGCGCAACCAATGGCTCACCCCCGTGGAGTATTTCCACGAAAAACAAGCTGCAAGAACAGGCGGTCACATGTTCGGATAGTTCGGCCCGTCGCCACCCTGGGGGGTGACCCAGGTGATATTCTGGCTGGGATCCTTGATGTCGCAGGTCTTGCAATGAACGCAGTTCTGGAAATTGATCTGGAACCGCGGTGCCTTGCCCGGTTCGTCGATCACTTCATAGACCCCGGCGGGGCAGTAGCGCTGTGCCGGTTCGGCGTATTGCGGCAGGTTGACGGCAATCGGGATCGAGGGGTCGGTCAGCCGCAGATGTGCAGGCTGGTTTTCCGCGTGGTTGGTAAAGCTGAACGCCACATTGGTCAGCCGGTCAAAGCTGAGGCTGCCATCGGGTTTCGGATAGGCAATCGGCTTGTGGTCGGCGGCAAGGCCGGTGGCGGCGGCATCGGTCTTGCCGTGTTTCATCGTACCGAGCAGGCTGAGGCCGAACAGGTTGTTGGTCCACATGTCGAACCCGCCAAGGCCCAGCGACGCCAACAGGCCATAGCGCGACCACAGCGGTTTGACATTGCGCACCTGTTTCAGATCACGCGCTATCGGGCCGGTGCGGACTGCGGTTTCATAGGCTGCCAGTTCATCGCCGGCACGGCCAGCGCCGATGGCGGCATGGGCCGCCTCGGCTGCGGCGATGCCCGACAGCATCGCATTATGATTGCCCTTGATCCGCGGCACATTGACCAGCCCCGCCGAACAACCGAGCAGCGCGACCCCCGGTGCCACCAGTTTCGGGATCGACTGCCAGCCGCCTTCGCTGATCGCCCGGGCGCCATAGGCGATGCGTTTGCCGCCCTGCAGCAGGTCCGCCACCATGGGATGATGTTTGAACCGCTGAAATTCCATATAGGGGTACAGATGCGGGTTCTGATAGTTCAGGTGGACGACAAAGCCGACATAGACCTGATTGTTTTCAAGGTGATAGATGAAACTTCCACCGCCGGCATTGCCACCCAGCGGCCATCCCATCGTATGGGTCACCGAGCCAAGCCGGTGTTTGGCGGGGTCGATCTGCCAGATCTCCTTCATGCCAAGGCCGTATTTCTGCGGCTGTTTGCCCGCGTCCAGCGCATATTTCGCAATCACCTGCTTGGCCAATGACCCCCGCACCCCTTCGGACAGCAAGACATATTTGCCCAGCAGGTCCATGCCGGGTTCATAGTTCGGCCCCTCGGTGCCATCGGGGTTACGGCCAAACTCCCCTGCCACCACGCCGCGCACTTCGCCGTTTTCGCCATAGACCAGTGCCGAACAGGACATGCCAGGAAATATTTCCACCCCCAGCGCCTCGGCCTGGCCCGCCAGCCAGCGGCAGACATTGCCCATCGACACGATGTAATTGCCGTGGTTGGACATCAAGGGCGGCATCAGCGCATTGGGAATGCGCAGGCGCCCGGCTTCGCCCAGCAGGTAAAACGCATCAGACACCACCGGCACCGTCACCGGTGCCCCGCTGGTTTTCCAGTCCGGGATCAGCGCATCCAGCCCCGATGGGTCCAGTACCGCGCCTGACAGGATATGGGCACCGACTTCGGAGCCTTTTTCCAGCACCACCACGGTCAGACCGGCATCCAGCTGTTTCAGACGGATCGCGGCAGACAGCCCGGCGGGGCCGGCGCCAACGATCACCACGTCATAGTCCATCTGCTCGCGTGCCACATCCGCCATGATCTTGCCCCGTCTGCCTTGGATACCCGTGGAACGGTTACCTTACCGCAACCGGCAGGGTCAACCGGAACGCGACATCCTCCGGTTGCTCTGCGGCAGGTCCATGGGCACCAGTGGGCTGTGGCGGCTTTGCGCCCTGGATGACGCGACCCCCTTGCATTCTTTGCGTCCATGCGGTCTGGTAAAGCCAATCGAGGAAAAGCGTCGCGGTTTGCCGTGGCGCTTCGTGTTTTTGGCAGAGGCTGATGGAAAAGATACCGATGACGCGCAGCGGCCACGATGCGCTGGATGGCGAGTTGAAACTGTTGAAATCGGTGGAGCGTCCCGCCGTGATCCGCGCCATAGCCGAGGCGCGCGAACATGGCGACCTGTCGGAAAACGCCGAATATCACGCCGCCCGCGAAAAGCAGAGCTTTATCGAAGGCCGGATCAAGGAGCTGGAATCGATCCTGTCGCTGACCGAGGTGATCGACCCGACCCGGTTTTCCGGCACCATCAAGTTCGGTGCGACCGTCACGCTGCTGGATGTGGATACCGGGGAACAGCGCACCTATCAGATCGTCGGCGAACCCGAAGCCGACATTGAAAACGGCATGCTCAACATCCGCTCGCCGCTGGCCCGTGCCCTGATCGGCAAAGACGAAGGCGACAGTGTGGACGTCAAGACGCCAGGCGGTCAGCGCAGCTATGAAATCATTCGCATCCAGTTTGTCTAGGGCAAATCAGGGGACGGCGGGGACCGGTTTTGCCGCCAGATTTGCGAAGAATCAAGGGGTTATACCAGGTCTGGCGGTGCTGTCATCGCCTGAGCTGGTCTGGGGCCGCGAAAGGATGACTGATGCCGCAGAACGGGCCGGACCAGACCGAGACGCTTGCATCTGATGAAGCGCCCGCCCCTGCCCCCCGGCGGATGGCCGCACCGGTTCAGTCGCGCCCCTTGGCGGACAGCAGCTTTTCCGGTGCCGAACTGATCGCAGTGGCATTGACGGTGATCTGGCTGGTCGGGGTTTTGCTGTTCTTGTTGGTGCTGTCACCCGGATCCTGGGCCGCGCTGTTTGAACCCGGCAACGGATTGTCGGCGGCGATGCTGGTGCTGGGCGTCGCAGTGCCGGTGGCGCTGATCTGGATTGCCGCCACCACCGCCCACCGCCTGCGGGTGCTGCGCGAAGAGGCGGCGGCGCTGAAAGCCTCGATGGCGGCACTGCGCTATGCCAATTCCATCGCGGTCAAACCGGCGGCGCGGCCCGCTGATCTACCCGGCGAAATCGTGTTTCGCCCGGCGCGGCGCGATGCCGGTGCCACGCCCCCGCTGCCGTTGCCCCCGCTGCCGTTGCCCCCGCTGCCATTGCCCGAGGAACAGCCGGCCCTGGCACTGGGACCGCCGCCTGCGGCGCCCCCGGCGCTGCCCGCCGCCCTTTTCATCCGGGCGCTGAATTTCCCGGATGGCAAGGACGACAATGCGGGATTTCAGGCCCTGCGCGCCGCCCTGACTGACCCGATGCTGGCCAAACTGATCCGCGCGGCACAGGATGTGCTGACCCTGCTCAGTCAGAATGGCATCTATATGGACGATCTGGTGCCGGACCGGGTTCGCCCCGAATTCTGGCACCGGTTTGCCGCCGGGGAACGCGGCCGCGCCATCGGCCCTTTGGGCGGTATCCGTGACCGCGACACCCTGTCTGCGGTGGCCACCCGGATGCGGGCCGACACCATCTTTCGCGACGCCGCCCACCATTTCCTGCGCCAGTTCGACCGGGTGTTTTCCAGCTTTGAAAAGACCGCAGCCGATGCCGATATTGCCAGCCTGTCGGTCACCCGCACCGCCCGCGCCTTCATGTTGCTGGGCCGGGTGGCCGGGACATTTGACTGACGTCCCGGATCAGCGGATCTTTGAATCAGTCGACCGGCCGCACCATCGCGGTTGCGGTGCCAAAGCCAAAGATCAGCCGCAACAGACCAAGGCGGGCCTGAAACAACGCGCGAAAGCCGTGGCGTTCATACAGCGCCCGGGCGCGCGGGTTGCTGTCGACCACATCCAGCCGCACTTCGCGGTAGCCGCGCCGCGCCGCCTCTGCCATCACCGCCTGCAACAGGGCGCTGCCGATCCCCCTGCCGCGACTGTCGGCACGGACAAACAGCCCATCCATCAGAAACCGCTCATTTTCCACATTGCGCGCCAGCAGGTGCAGCAAAACCGCCCGCCAGCGCCCGCCGAACCGACCATAGACGGCGGCAAGGTCGCTGGGTCTGCCGCCGACAAAGGCACCGCGCTGGCTTTTGAACCCGGCCACCCCCAGAAACCGCCCCGCCTCGTCATAGGCCGCCAAGGCATGATCAGCCCGCATCACCCGCGCCACAAAGACCAGCGCTTTCGGCTCCGGTGACAGCACGCGGCCCAGTTTCGGGCCAAAAGCCTGCCAGTAAAGCGCCGCTACCTCGGCGCGGTCCGCTTCGGCGAAGCCATGCCGGATGGTGAGATTCATGACCCCGGCCCCGGCCCCAATCCGGGCCAGGCGGCGGCAATCAGCGCTGCGCGGTGGCCCGCCCCCAACATCCAGCCTTCGGCCCTTGCCACCGGCCCCGGATCGACCAACAGCGCCGCCAACCCGCCATTTTGCGACAGGGTCCAATAGGCCCGCGCCAGTGCCCGGACCTGCCGCTGATCCTTGATGCCCGGTTCCGCAGGCAAGGGGTCAATCAGGCCGGTATAGGTTTCGGCAATCACCAGCGGGCCAACCGGTGGCTGAAACGGCCAGACCGCTGCCCCGCTGCGCCGCAGCCGCGCCAGAACCGGCAGCCCCAGCAGCGTCTGGCTGCCGACCGACCCGGTGGTATAGAGCTTCCACACCGATTGCGCGCGGGGAACCCCCTGTTCCGCCGCCCGGTTTTCAGCTTGACCGTGGCTGTGGCGGTGACTGCCCTTTTCCGGCAGGTCGGGGTGGGGCAGATGCGCAGGACGGCCCCAGAACGGACCAATCCCGGGAAACTGCCGGTTCAGCGCCTCGGCCAGGGCAAAGCGGTTGTTGTCGTTGCTGGCACTGTCGATCACCCGGCTTTCCAGCCAATCCCACAGGGCCAATGGATCGGCAGAGCCGGTGACAGCTTCGGCAAAGCCGGTCGGATAGCCAAAGGCGATGTCAAAGGTCGCCAGTACCCGCCGCCCCGCCGTCCGTTCGGCGGCAAACATGGCGGCCAACGCCCATTCCGCCGCTGCCCGGCTGCGGTGGTATGTTTCGCGCGCGAAACCTTTGCGATGAACTCCGATCCAGATCGAATCCGCCGATGGCTTTGCGGGCGACGGTTTGGACCGTGCCGACCAGTCCACCACCACCACGGTATCGAACCGGTCACCTGCAAGGGCCAAACCCGCCAGACCGCAATCGGCCAGCAGGAAATCGGCAATCCCTGCCGTATCATCCAGATCGAAATGCGGCACCGACAGGCCCTGTACTGCGGCGTTGCTGGCAACAGCCCGGACCATGGGGTCAGTGGGCTGGATCAGCGGTTGCCCGGTTTCCTGCCGCAATACCTCGATCTTGGGGTGGGCATCGCGTTTGTACCCCTCGACCAGTACCAGATCGACCGGGGCGAGGCGTGCCGCCAGATCCGCCAGCGTCGGTTCCACCCCGCCCCGGGTTTCATGCAGGATGGCATAGCGGAGCGGCGAGGCCATCAGCACCTCGTGCGCACCGGCCTGCCGGTGACGCCAGGTATCCTTGCCAGGTTGATCCAGATCGACATCGTGATGGGCGTGCTTGATGGTGGAAACCGACAGGCCGCGCCGGGTAATGTCAGCCACCAGCCGTTCCACCAACCCGGTCTTGCCAGAATTTTTCCAGCCCATCACCCCATAGAGCTTCATGCCAGCCCCCGGATCAGGGTTTCGGCCATGGCCAGATCTTCGGCGGTGTTGATGTTGAAAAACCGGTCGGGTGTGCCGGTGGCAAAGGCGACCCGGATCAGCCCCTGTGCCTCGGCAAACCGCGCCACCCGGCGCTGACCTGCAGCCAGGGCGGCGACGAGTGCAGGCTGCACCCCCACCCGCCACAGCCCACAGGTCGGATGCAGCTGCCCATCGCTTTCGGCCAAGGCGACTTTGCCGTCCCCAATCCGCGCCTGCAACTGCGCCACCATGTCCAACGGAAAGAACGGCGTATCCACCGCCACCATGGCGACAGCCTGATATCCGTCAGCGATGGCCCAGGTCAGCCCCGCCAACAGCCCCGCCAACGGGCCGGGAAAGTCCGGCAAAGGGTCGGGCAGCACCGGCACCCCAAATTCCGCGAACCGCGCCGGATTGCCGTTGGCACTGACCGCCAAAGCCGCAACCTGTGGCCGCAGCCGGTTCAGCACATGGGCAATCAGGGGTTGGCCTGCCAATGGCAACAGCGCCTTGTCGGTGCCACCGATCCGGCGGCCCAGACCGCCCGCCACTACCACACCTGCGATTCGCACCAGAGACTCCGGCCGCCAGACGCGGCGGTACCGCCGTTACAGCGCAATCCGCCGATGCCAGCAAGGGGACATGGGGGTGGGGCGGATTTATTGCACAGGGTGGTTTCGGCCGACTGTACCGTCTTCCCTCCCCATATGGCAGGGGTTTCGCGTTTGGCAGGGCCCTCTCCCCTGACCCCTCTCCGAAGGCGGAGAGGGGGACGCTGGCGGTGCCGTTACGCCCCCCTCTCCCACCGGGAGAGGGGACGGGGGAGAGGTCGTCGCGGCATCTCCGGTCCTGCCGGCGCCATTTGCGATAACCCTACCCCTGGTGGGGA
>JAYTDA010000039.1:0-1695 GCA_043736155.1 Paracoccaceae bacterium
GGCCAGATGACCAACCTGATGGCGGCGCGGCCGTTCGACTATGACGATGCCGAAGCGATGAAGGTGATCGTGCTGATGACCGACGGCGAGCATGTGTCGCACAGCCGCGTCAACGACAGCTACAAGACCGGCCCCTCGCCGATCTGGCGCAGCACCGGCGACGGGCTGTATTCGATCTATCATGCGGGCCGGGCCGGGGCGAACAAGTTTTATGTCCCGCATCTGAACATCTGGCAGGCCGCCGCCTGGAACGCCGGGGCCGGGGCCAGCCAGCAGAACTGGGAACAGGTCTGGTCCAGTCTGAAGATGAGCTATGTGGCCTGGCAGTTCTATGGCCGCGCCCTGGGCACCGACAGCGCCACCCGCAACGCCGCTTACAACGCTGCAGTGACCTCGATGCGGTCAACCTTTGCCTCGGTTCCCGGGATGGACGGCATGTTGCAGCAATCCTGTGCGCTGGCCAAGCAGGCAGGGGTCATCGTCTACGGCATCGCCTTTGAGGCGCCGCTGAACGGTCAGCAGCAGATTTCCAGCTGCGCCGCCTCGGCCGATGCGCATTACTTCAACGCCACCGACGGCAACGTCATGCGCGCCGCCTTCCGCACCATCTCCAGCAATCTGTCGCAGCTGAAACTGACCCAGTAGCGGGCAAAGGCGATGATGGCGGCCGGCATCGCCTGGGGCAGACAGACAGCGGCACCACTGGCCGCAGCCCCCGGCGTGCCGGCCCTCACAGCAGCCCCAACCGCAGATTCGCGGAGGGCCGGTCGTTTGGTTAACTGTCGCACGACATCTGTCAGCGCCCCGGCAGGCGATTGGCGCGCGATGGGAAACGCCGGCCCGCAACCCGCTGAATTGTTTCCCTTCAACCTCCCGTTGGCACTTTTCCCCCATGTCAACCCACAGTCGGGCCATATTTCCGCCGCAGCTTGTCACGTTAATGCTCGCAGGATTGGTGTGCTTCCGTCCGGGCCTCTGGTGGCCCGGGCCCCGGTCCCGAGGACATACAGCGATGAGCGACGATCAGGCATTCAGGACCGGGGCGATGGGCGGGTGGCGGCGGGTCACGGGACATCGGCTTGGCCTTCGGCTGGCGCGGTTCCGGCGCGAAGAGGACGGCGCGCTGATCATCTTCGCGCTGGTCCTGTTCATTCTGATGACCATGATGGGCGGCATCGCGGTGGATCTGATGCGCTTTGAAGCCACCCGCACCACGCTGCAGAACACGCTTGACCGCTCGACGCTGGCCGCAGCCTCGCTGACCCAGACGCTGAACCCCGCAGAGGTGGTCAAAGACTACTTCATCAAGGCCGGTCTTGCCGAATATCTGACCTCGGTGCAGGTCAGTCGCGGGATCAACTTTCGTCAGGTCTCGGCGGATGCCAAGGCCGACACCCGGCCGATGTTCCTGCACATGATGGGCGTTGACGAATTCCACGCCCCCGGCCATTCGATGGCCGAACAGCGGGTCAACAATGTCGAGATCATGCTGGTGCTGGACGTGTCGGGGTCGATGGCGTCGAACAGCCGGCTGGTCAACCTGAAGGTGGCGGCGAATGGCTTCATCGACACCGTGCTGGCCTCGGATGCCGAACGACGCATCTCGATCGGCATCGTGCCGTTCAACGGGCAGGTGAACCTTGGCGCGGCGCTGATCGCCAAATACAACGCGCCCTATCCGACCGGCGTCACCGA
>JAYTDA010000040.1:0-5389 GCA_043736155.1 Paracoccaceae bacterium
CGGTTCATCGCGCTGTGCCACCACTTCACCGAACTGCAACACCAGCACCTTGCGGCGGGCATCAACGACATAGACCGAAGACAGGACCACCACCACAAGGGCAATGACGACAGCCATCAGGATCGTATTGGTACGGCTCATCAGTTGCCTCCTGTCTGTGCGTTTGCCGGGGCGGCGGCACCGGCGGTGCCAGCCTGCACTCTGGGGCGGAGCAGCTGATCCAGCGGCAGATAGGGCTGTACCCCGCCTGCGCCAGCGGTGACGCCATCCAGCAACACCTTGTTCACCCGGCCCAGAATGCCTTCCATGGTTTCCAGATACATCCGCTTGCGGGTGACATCCGGTGCTTTGACATATTCGTTGTAGACGGCCAGAAAGCGGCTGGTTTCACCCACGGCATCGTTGACCACTTCGGCACGGTACGCCTCTGCCTGTTCCTGCAAGGCGGCGGCCTGACCCCGGGCACCGGCGGTGACGGTGTTGGAATAGGCATCGGCCTGGCGCTGCAGCCGGTCGCGTTCCTGCCGCGCCGCCTGCACTTCGCGGAAACTGTCGATCACTTCACCCGGCGGGTCGGCGCGGGCAAAGTTGACACGGATCACGGCGATGCCCGACTGATATTCATCGAGCGTTGTCTGAATCGACGCTTGCAGGTCCGATGCAATCGAGGCGCGGTCGCGGTTGAGGATCGGCGACAGTTCCGACCGGGCAATGATGTCGCGCATCGCCGATTCGGCCACGGCCCGGACGGTTTCCTGCGGATCGGCCAGATTGAACAGGTAGTTCTTCGGGTCTGAAATGTTGTAGACCACCTGAAACTCGATATCGACGATGGCTTCGTCGCGGGTCAGCATCAGCCCGGAATTGGCCCGTGCCCCGGGTGCATCGCCGATATTTTCGGTGCGTTCGGTCGTTGTCGGCAAGATCTCGGCCCGCACCACCGGCCAGGGCGCAAAGTTCAGCCCCGGTTCACCAATGGCGCTGAACGAACCGAACAGCAGTTCCACCGAGCGTTCGTCCTGCTGCACCGTATAAAACGAGGCATAGCCCCACAGGGCCAGCAGAACCGCTGCGCCAAAGCCGACGGTGCGGCGGGTAAAGATCGGGCCGATCGGACCGCCAGTGCCGCCGCCGGGTCCCCGGTTGCCGCGGCCGCCCATCAGAACGCGCAGTTGTTCCTGACCCTTTTTGACCAGTTCTTCGATCTCGGGCAGCTGCGGGCCTTCGCCGGGGCGCTTGCCGCCGCCGCCGCGATTGTCGCCACCAGAGCCGTTGCCCCCCGATCCGCCACCGCCGCCCCAAGGACCGCCGTTATTGCCAGTCATGCGCTGATCTTCCTTTGTTGGTCACAGGTTCTTGGGTTAACTGGTCGTTCCGGCGCAAAGATTCAAGCACTTCGTACAGCCGTGCGCAGTGTCACCAGTTCTTCGGCCATCGTCGGATGCACCGCGACAGTGCGGTCAAAATCCTCTTTGGTGGCCCCCATCCTGATGGCAATGGCCGCCAACTGGATCATTTCACCGGCACCGTCGGCCACGATATGGCACCCCAGCACCTTGCGGCTGTCTCTGTCCACCACCAGTTTCATCAAGACCCGGTCAGCCCGCCCGGCAAACGCGGTCTGCATCGGGCGAAAGCTGGTGGCATAGATCTCGACCGGCCCCATGGCCCGTGCCGCCTCTTCGCTCAGCCCCACGGACCCAAGCTCCGGTTGAGTAAATACGGCGCTGGGCACCAGATCATGGTCGGCCTTGGTGGGTTTGCCGCCAAACACCGTATCGGCAAAGGCGTGGCCTTCGCGGATCGCCACCGGGGTCAGGTTGATCCGGCCTGTCACATCCCCCACGGCAAAGATCGATGGCACCGAGGATTGGGAATAGGCGTCAACCACCACTTCACCGTTCACCCCCAGCAGCACCCCTGCCGCTTCCAGCCCCAGTCCATCGGTGTTGGCGCGGCGACCGGTGGCATACATCACCTGTTCAAACACCTGTTCGGTGCCATCGGAGCCTTTGACGCGGAACCCGCGCTGCACTTCGGTCATGGCCGCCACATCGGTGCCCACCTTCAGATCAATCCCGGCGGCGCGCATTGCATCGGCGACATGGGTCCGCGCCTCGTCATCAAAGCCGCGCAATATCTGGGCACCCCGGTAATATTGGGTAACAGCAACCCCCATGCCGTTGAGGATACAGGCGAATTCACCGGCGATATAGCCACCGCCGACGATCAGGATGCTTTTGGGCAATTCATCCAGATCAAAGATCTCGTTGGAAGTCAGAACCCGGTTGCCCTGTACCGCCTGTGGCAACACCGGATGGCTGCCGGTTGCCACCAGAATATGCGCCGCAGACACCACATCGCCATCGGCAAGGCGGACATGATGCGGGTCCATGATCGTGGCGCGGCTGTCAAAGATGGACACTTTGGCACCCAACAGGGTGGCGCGATAAGCCGATTCAAGCCGCGCCAGTTCGTCGCGCAGCTTGCTGCGGAACACCAGCCAGTCAAAGCCTTCGGCGCGGACATCCCAGCCATAGGACCGGGCATCCTCGATGGCACCGGCATAGCTCGATGCAAACACCATCAGCTTTTTCGGCACACAGCCGCGGATGACGCAGGTGCCGCCCATCCGGCTTTCTTCGGCCAGTGCCACCCGGGCACCGCCTTCGCTTGCCGCGATCCGTGCGGCGCGTACACCACCAGAGCCGCCGCCAATCACGAACAGGTCAAAGTCAAACGTCATCACGTGTCCATGTTCATCGCTCAGATATCGGCAAACAGGTTTTCACTGTCCATGAAATCAAGCTTTTCCTCTTCGATCGTACCGGCGTTGATGTCACGCACTTCCACGCGGCCATCGCCATGGCCAATCACCACGATGTCACAAATATCGATGAACAGGCCGTTTTCGACCACACCCGGAATCTGGTTCAGCACCAGCGCCATCTGGCGCGGGTTGCCGATGCGGTGCAGATGCAGGTCGATGATGAAATTGCCCTCATCCGTCACATAGGGCCGTTCCAGGTTCATCCGCAGCGAGGTGCCGCGCCCCAGCACATCCAGACTGACCAGGGTTTCCTCGATCAGCGCCTTGGTGGTTTGCCAGCCAAACGGCACCACTTCGACCGGCAGGGGAAAGCTGCCAAGCGTGCCGACTTCCTTGGCGACATCGGCGATGACGATCATCTGGTCACTGGCGGTGGCCACGATCTTTTCCTGCAACAGCGCACCGCCGCCGCCTTTGATCAGGTTCAGATTGCCGTCAAACTCGTCGGCGCCGTCAATCGTCAGGTCCAGCCACTTCGCCTCATCCAGACTGGCGACCTTGATCCCCACTTGCCGCGCCAGATCGGCGGTGCGGACCGAGGTGGGCACCCCGATGATCTTCAGCCCCTCTTCGCGCACCAGTTCGCCCAGACAGCGCACCATCCAGGCGGCGGTTGATCCGGTGCCAAGCCCGACCCGCATCCCGTCTTCCACAAAATCCACAGCCCGCTTGGCCGCCACGAATTTTGCCTTGTCGATCGGCGAAAGCTCTCCGGCCATGATATTCTCCGCTGCTGGTCCAGCATGGGTATAAAGCGGTTGGCGCGGCGGAGCGAGGACGATTTGCGCAGGGTTGGAACTCTGCCTGTGCGTCAGCGGGGCCAAAGGGCGCAATCACCGGCTGATCAGTCGGGGGTCAGCCGTTCGAGGCAGGGATTGGTCAGTGGCCAACAGGATCCGGCAGCCTGCCAGATACCGGGCCGCCGACTGCCAGCGGATTTCAATGCGGTAGCCAGTGCCTCGCTTGACATTCCGGCAGCGGCCCCGGATATTGCGAATAATTCGCACTTGCAAGAAAGTGCCGCACTGATGGCTTCGGACAATTTCATGCTGACTGCCCTTGGCGATGGCGGTTGGCGCAAGGCGCGGGGCGAAGCGGCTTTGGCCGATGTGCACCGCACTGTCAGGGTGCCAGCCGGCACCTGGCGGCGGGCCTTTGCCTTTTTCGGCCCCGGTTACATGGTGGCCGTCGGCTACATGGACCCGGGCAACTGGGCCACCAGCCTGGCCGGTGGGTCAAAGTTCGGCTATGCCCTGCTGGTGGTGGCTTTGGTCAGCAACCTGATGGCGATTGTCCTGCAATCGCTCTGTGCGCGGCTGGCCATCGCCTCGGGCCGTGATCTGGCACAGGCCTGTCGCGATGCCTTTCCGCGCTGGCTGGTCTGGCCGCTGTGGCTGGCGGCCGAACTGGCGATCATCGCCACCGATATCGCCGAGGTGATCGGCACCGCCATCGGTCTGAACCTGCTGTTCGGCATCCCGCTGGAACTCGGTGTGGTGATCACGGCGCTGGATGTGTTTCTGATCCTGTGGTTGCAGAAAAAGGGTTTTCGCTGGCTGGAGGCCTTTGTCATCACCCTGCTCGGGGTGATTGCCGTCAGTTTCGGCCTGCAGATCGCCATGGCAGACCCGGTCTGGGCCGATGTGATCAAGGGCTTTGCCCCCACCACCGACATCGTGACCAATCCCGACATGCTGTATCTGGCACTGGGGATTCTGGGGGCAACGGTGATGCCGCACAATCTCTATCTGCATTCCGCCATCGTCCAGACCCGGGCTTACGGCGTAACCCTGCCGGAAAAGCGGCAGGCGTTGCGGTTCGCCACCCTCGACAGCACGGTGGCGCTGATGTTTGCGCTGTTGATCAATGCCTCGATCCTGATCCTCGCCGCTGCCAGCTTTCACACCACCGGTCGGACCGAAGTTGCGGAACTGAGCGATGCCCACCTGCTGCTGGGGCCGCTGTTGGGCAGCGCCATCGCCCCCAGCCTGTTCGCCGTGGCGCTGCTGTGTTGCGGGTTGAATTCCACCGTGACGGCGACACTGGCCGGTCAGGCGGTGATGGAGGGGTTTTTGAACCTGCGCATCCCGCCCTGGGCGCGGCGGCTGGTCACCCGGTCGATCGCCATCATCCCGGCAGCCGGGGTCACGATCTTTTACGGGGCCGCCGAAACCGGCAGGCTGTTGATCCTGACGCAGGTGATCCTGTCGCTGCAACTGTCGTTTGCCGTGGTGCCGCTGGTGATGTTCACCACCGACCGGCGCAAGATGGGGGCGATGGTGGCGCCGCTGTGGCTGGCGCTGGTGGCCGCACTGGTGGCTGTGGTGATTGTCGTGCTGAACCTGAAACTGCTGTGGGATTTCGCGACCTGACGCGAAGATGACCAGCCGTTCTATCGACATTTTCTGTTCATAAATATCCCGCAGGGGGTCCGGGGGGCGCGAAGCCCCCCGGCCTCTGCTCTAGGCGATTCACACATTTCTGAGCCTCCATCCGTGGGCGAGGGATTTGAAGTATTGGAGACCGTGGCGGAAGGTGATCGGACCGGGTGGTTTGGAT
>JAYTDA010000041.1:0-47610 GCA_043736155.1 Paracoccaceae bacterium
CGACCCCGGCCCCTGGGAGGGCGAGCCGCGCAACATGTGGAAGCCGACCCGGCAAGAGGCTTTGTGGTTTCACGGCGGCAACCTGCACCAGTCGCGGCACTATTCGCAGTTCCTGGCGTTGCAGTTGAAGGCGCGTCAGGCAGGCATTGCCACGCCGGTCTACGGTTTGCCTGCGGTCAACCATCTGACCTGAGGCGGCGTTGCGGCGTGACAGCGTCGTCCAACGATCCGACCGGATCGGGGGACCCTGTCGGTATCGGAGATCGCATGAAGTTCAGCTCTGACGACGCGGAAACCTTGCACCAGATCATGCAGTGGCGGCGCGATGTGCGGCATTTCCGCCCCGATCCCGTGGCCCCCGCCCTGATCAACAAACTGGCCGCGTCAATGGAAATGGCCCCATCGGTCGGCAATAGCCGTCCCTGGCGGGTGATCCGGGTGCAAGACCTGCAGCGGCGGGGCCGGATCGCCGATCTGTTCGCGCAAAGCAATGCCGCAGCGGCAGCGGCCTATCCGGATGCCGACCGCGATGCCTACCTTGGCCTGAAACTCGCCGGGCTGCGCGAGGCACCTGAACATCTGGCGGTGTTTTCCGTCGTCGACCCCGCCGAAGGGCGTGGTTTGGGGCGACAGACCATGCCCGAAACCGTGGTCTATTCCACCGTGATGGCGATGTATGCGCTGTGGCTGACCGCACGGGCGGAAAACCTTGGGCTTGGCTGGGTGTCGATCCTGGATCCGCAGGCGGCGGCGGCAGTGCTTGATCCGCCACCGGGCTGGCAGTTCGTGGGCTATCTCTGCCTCGGTTACGCCGAATTTGCCGATGACACGCCGCTGCTGCACCGCAGCGGCTGGCAGACCAATACCGCGCAGCCGTGGCTGGTCCGGTGAACCGGGCGACAGGCAAGCGGACGTCGCTTTTTCAAGACAACCCATCCCCATGACAGGCCCACCCCGATGACCCCGCACCCACACCGCTTTACCGCCCTGATCTTTGACCTGGACGGCACGCTGATCGACAGCGCCCCCGATATTGCGGCGGCGGTCAATGCTTATCTGCTGGCGCAAGGCTGGCCTGCCCAGGAGACCGCCTATGTAGAGCGGTTCATCGGCCACGGCCCGCGCCGCCTGCTGCTGGACATGTTCACCGCGCTGCACCTGCCGACCGATGCCGCCAGCATTGATGCCGCGCATACCGCGTTCATGGCGCAGTACTGGCAAGCTCCAACACGACTGACCCAGTTCTATCCCGATGTGCTGGCGGACCTGAACAGCCTGCATGTGGCGGGCATTGCGCTTGGCCTGTGCACCAACAAGCCGCAGGCACTGACCTTGCGCATTCTGGATCAATTGGGGATTGCACCCCTGTTCAGCGCGGTGGTCGGTGCCGATGCCGTGCCCGCCTGCAAGCCCGACCCCGGCCACCTTTTGGCTGTGGCCAGCAAGATGCGGCTGGAACCCGGGACATGGGCCTATGTCGGCGATAGCGGCATCGATCAGACCACCGCACGGGCAGCGGGGGTTCCGTTCTTTGTGGTGAACTGGGGCGGCGGTGCCCGGGTCGAGGTTGCGCAGGGTTACCGCCTGAAACGCCTGCGCGATCTGGCCCGGGTCACCCCGCACCCGCCGGTCCCTGGCTGACCAGACAGGTGTCATAGCGGGCGGCAAGCGCAGCGATGCCGGGCGGGGAAACGGCGGCAGGTTCCCTGCACATCGTAGCACCGGCTGCCGTCGCATCGACAGCGGCGTGACATCCTGCTGTTGGCGCACATCCGCGACCAGCACCGCTTGATCCCGGGCGGCTCTGGCAGGCCTCGGATGGCCTGTGCAAAGCCTGCGCCCGGCGCTTGGCAAAGGCAGGGGCCACCGGCCACGCAATCATCGCTGTCACCGGGCACCAGACCTTGGCCGACGTGCAGCGATATACTGAACCAGCGATGCGCGAAGTCCTGGCTGATTCAGCCGACGCAAAGCTGCTTTCCCGGCCCAATCGGGAACCAACCGAGGCGAACCTTGCCCATAGGTTCGCCCTAAAATCCACCAATCCCATAAACATAAATCAATGGATGAGGATTGGTAGGCCCGGAGGGACTCGAACCCCCAACCAAGGCGTTATGAGCGCCCTGCTCTAACCGTTGAGCTACAGGCCCGTACCGGGCAGTGACGGCTTCTGCCTAGCAGAATGCGCTTTGCGGTCAAGCGGCGGGGCAGTCCTGCGGTGGGGCGGGCGTTGCGCGCGCACCTGCGATGTTCTATGCGACAGCGGCGAACAAGCGATGGGGACACCGGGATGACATCTGGAAAGAACGGCCTGACCTATGCCGATGCCGGTGTGGATATCGATGCGGGCAACCGGCTGGTCGACCGGATCAAGCCCGCCGCCGCCCGGACCCGCCGCCCCGGCACGATGAGCGGGCTTGGCGGCTTTGGCGCGCTGTTCGACCTCAAAGCCGCGGGCTACATTGATCCGATTCTGGTGGCCGCCACCGATGGTGTCGGTACCAAGCTGAAAATCGCGATTGAAACCGGCACTGTCGATGGCATCGGCATCGATCTGGTGGCGATGTGTGTCAACGATCTGATCTGCCAGGGGGCAGAGCCGCTGTTTTTCCTCGACTATTTCGCCACCGGCAAGCTGGATGTTGATCAGGGGGTCCGCATCATCACTGGCATCGCTGCCGGGTGCGCTGCCAGCAATTGCGCCCTGATCGGCGGTGAAACTGCGGAAATGCCGGGAATGTATCACGGTGGCGATTTCGATCTGGCCGGGTTTGCCGTGGGGGCGATGGAGCGGGGGCAGGACCTGCCGCAAGGTGTCGTGGCGGGTGATGTGCTGCTGGGGCTGGCGTCGGATGGGGTTCATTCCAACGGTTACAGTTTTGTACGCAAGGTGGTGGAGATGTCGGGGCTGGGGTGGCAGGCCGCCAGCCCGTTTGGCGGTGGCACCCTGGGGCAGGCGCTGCTGACGCCAACCCGGCTTTATGTCAAACCGGCGCTGGCAGCGGTGAAGGCCGGGGGGGTGCATGCCATGGCCCATATCACCGGTGGTGGTCTGACCGAGAACCCGCCGCGTGTAGTGCCCGAGGGATTGGCCTGCGCCATCGATCTGGGGGCCTGGGCCCTGCCGCCGGTGTTCCGCTGGCTGGCGGAAACCGCCGGGATGTCTGAACCCGAACTGCTGAAAACCTTCAACTGCGGTATTGGTCTGATGCTGGTGGTGGCGGCAGACCGGGCCGATGCCCTTGCCGATCTGCTGCGCGGACAGGGCGAAACCGTGGCCCGGATCGGAACCGTGGTGCCAGGCGAAGGGGTGATCTATCAGGGCCGTTTGTTGTGACGCCAAAGCGCGTCGCCATCCTGATCTCTGGTGGCGGCTCGAACATGGTGGCGCTGGTGCAGGCGATGGTGGGTGATTTTCCGGCGCGGCCTGTGCTGGTGCTGTCCAACACCCCCGACGCCGTCGGTCTGGCCCGTGCACGCGCACTGGGGGTGCCGGTGGCTGCCGTTGACCACCGCCCCTATGGCCACGACCGCGCCGGGTTTGAAGCGGCGATGGCGCAGCATCTGGATGCGGCTCGGCCCGACATTCTGTGCCACGCCGGGTTCATGCGGATTCTGACCGCCGGTTTTGTCCAGCGCTATCAAGGCCGGATCCTGAACATCCACCCGTCATTGCTGCCGAAATACCCCGGGCTGCACACCCACCAACGGGCCTTGGCGGCGGGCGATACCGAGGCGGGCTGCACAGTGCATGAAGTCACTGCGGAACTGGATGCAGGGCCGGTGCTGGGGCAGGCGCGGGTGCCGATCCTGCCCGGTGACACGCCGGACATGTTGGCGGCACGGGTACTGGTGGAAGAGCACCGGCTGTATCCGGCGATGTTGCGGCGGTTTGCCCAGCAGGGTTGCACCTGACAATCTGGCGGCGCGCCACCCGGTTCACTGCAACGATCAGACGCATTTCGGTGCATTGGCACAACCGCGGGCTGCCAAACCGCCAAGGGCTTCCCTTTTTGCGGCGAATTCCCTATGGCTTGGCAACATTGACCAGCCTTGACAGGGTTGGCCGCCAACAGATCGGCGCCTCATGCGGACCATTACGACCACCCAAGACCTTGCGCAATTCTGCCTTGCCGCCCGTTCCCATCCCTATGTGACGATTGATACCGAGTTCCTGCGGGAACGGACCTATTGGTCCAAGCTGTGCCTGATCCAGATGGCGCTGCCGGGGGCCAGGGGCGATGCGGTTTTGATCGACCCGATCGAGGGGGTCGAGATGTCGATGGAACCCTTGTACGACCTGTTTCGCCATGAAGGCACCGTCAAGGTGTTTCATGCCGCCCGGCAGGATCTGGAGATATTCTTTATCGAAGGCAATGTGTTTCCCAAACCGCTGTTTGATACACAAGTGGCGGCAATGGTGTGCGGCTTTGGCGAACAGGTCGGCTATGAAACGCTGGTGAAAAAGATCGCCCGCGAAAGTGTCGACAAAAGCAGCCGCTTCACCGACTGGTCACGCCGCCCCTTGTCAGAGGCGCAGCAGGTCTATGCTTTGGCCGATGTGACCCATCTGCGCCCGGTTTACGAGTTTCTGGCGGCAGAGATTGCCAGGACCGGGCGGCAAAAGTGGGTTGAAGAGGAACTGGCGGTGCTGACCGAACCCGCTACCTACCGGGTTGAGCCGGATGAGGCGTGGCAAAGGGTGAAGACCCGCACCACATCGGGCAAGTTTCTGGCGGTGGTGCGCGAATTGGCGCGGTTTCGCGAGCTCCATGCCCAGGCGCAGAACATCCCGCGCAGCCGGGTTTACAAGGATGATGCGCTGCTGGAACTGGCGTCAACCAGGCCATCGAATTACGAGGAGCTTGGCCGTTCGCGCCTGTTGCTGCGCGAAGGGCGGCGCACCGAGATTGCCGACGGGATTCTGGCAGCGGTCAAGGCCGGGCTGGCCTGCAAACCCGAAGACATGCCAAAGCCCGATCTCAGCCGCGAAGACCTGCAGGTCAACCCGGCGCTGGCCGATCTGCTGCGGGTGCTGTTGAAGGCCAAGTCGGAACAGTCGGGGGTGGCGCAAAAGCTGATTGCCAGCGCCGCCGATCTGGATGCCATCGCCGCCGGGATGCGCGATCTGCCCGGGCTGCGCGGCTGGCGCGCCGAAGTGTTCGGCAACGATGCAATGCGGCTGTGCCGGGGCGAAATTGCGCTGTCGGCCAAAGGGACCGAGGTGACGGTGGTGGCGCTGTAGCGCTGTTTTGCTCGTAGGCGGCGGGTGACACTGGTTGCTTCTCAGGGTAGCCGCGCAACGCAACGGCGCCGATGGGGACTGCCTGCCGCCTCTGCCCTGGGCGCCAACACCCCGGCGGCAGCGCCACAGCCCGGCCAGCTCATGCCCTTGCCGCTTTGCGTTGAAAATGCGCCTGTGCCGCCGCAGCCACTCCGCCCAGGCAGACCAGCACCATGCCGGCGGTCGACACCCATCCCGGTACATGGCCAAACACCAGCCACCCCAGCCCCCCGGCCCAGGCCAGATGCAGGTAATTCACCGGGGCCAGCAGCGACGCCGGGGCTTCGCGGTAAGCGGCGGTGAACAGAAAATGGCCCAGTGTCGCCAAGGCCCCCAGCAGCAGCAGCAACCCGATGTCGGCCATGCCGGGGGCAAAGCCCTGCAGGTTTGGCAAAGCCGCCAGACAAAAGAACACCGACCCGATCAGCGCGGTTTGAAACAGCATCGCCACCATGGTTTCGGTGCGCGCCAGCAACCGGGTCAGCAGGTGATACCCGGTGGCAAACCCGGCACTGGTGACGGCAAAGACCACGCCCCAGGGGTCGAGCCCGGCACCGGGACGCGCGATCAGCAGCACCCCCAGAAACCCGGCCGTTGCCCCCAGCCATCCGGCAAGGGTGACCTTTTCTCCCAACAACGGCACCGCCAGCAGCATCACCAGAAACGGCGCAAGATAGACAATCGCCACGGTCTCCCCCACCGGCATCAGCTTCAACGCCAACCCCATGGTCAGCGACCCCATCGCCAGCGACAGCGCCCGCACCGCCACCAGACCGGTGCGCCGTGTCCGCCACAGCCCGCCACCATGGCGCGGGCCCAGGATCACCGCCAACAGCCCCAGATTGATCAGATAGCGCACGGCGACGATCACCGGCACCGAATGGCTCGCTGCCAGATGTTTCATCACCACATCCGAAACGGCAAAGGCCAGCACCGCCAGAGATACCATCAGGATACCCCGCATCGGGCGTCCTGCCGGAAGGGTGAGTGGTGGTGGCGTCATCGAACCCTCGTGTTCTGCGCCGGTCAAGACCGGTTGCGTCTGATCGATCATCCGGCACGATCGGCAAAAGCCGATGACCAAGGTGCATCCATGCAGCGGGAAACCCTCGGCGATCTGGGGGCATTTCTGGCGGTGGCACAAGAGCGGAGTTTTACCCGCGCCGCCGTCCGCCCTGGCCTGTCGCAATCCGGCCTCAGCCATCTGATCAACGGGTTGGAGATGTGGCTGAGGCTGGGGCTGGGGCTGTTGGCTGGGTCTGAGGCTGAGGCTGGGGCTGGGGCTGTGGCTGTGGCTGGGGCTGAGGCTGTGGCTGGGACTGGGGCTGGGGCTGCGACTGCTGGCCCGCACCACCCGCACCGTCGCCCCGACCGGGGCCGGGGCGCAGCTGCCGGACAAGCTGGCACCGATGATCGCCGATCTGGATGCGCTGCTGGCGCAGCTTGCCACCCTGCGCGACCGCCCCTCTGGCACCCGTCGCATCACCATTGGGGATCATGCGGCGGACTCCGTGCGGATGCCCCGGATCGGTGACTGTCTGCATCAGTGGCCAGCGGTGACACTGGAAATCCCGGTTGATGCCGGCCTGACCGATAGTGTCGCCAACCAGTTCGACGCCGGGATAAGGCTGGGCGAACAGGTCGACCGCGACAGGATCGCCGTTCCTGTCAGCCCCCGGATGCGGTGTGCCGCCATGGCGACACCCGACGATCTGGCGGGGCGAACGCTGCCGGTGGTGCCTCATGCCAACGGTCCCTTGAAGTGACCCTTGCTCTCCCTCCCACTTGTGGGGAGGGCCGGGGCGGGGGTCGCTCCAGCGATTGAGTTCAGGATAGAATTCCTCGCAAAATCAGCGGCCTGAGAGACCCCCACCCTCACCCTCCCATGAAGGGGGAGGGGATTTACGTGCAGCCCTGGTCAATCAAAAAGAGTCCATTCAAACGACCGTTGGTATTACCGGCCGCAACCATGGTGCGCAGCATGGAACCCTCGGAGCCGCCACCAACGAATTTTGGGGCGACATCTGCGCAAATGAGGGTCCGGCGCACAGCGATTCTTAATCTCTGCCGGTCATTGTTCGGCCAGACGCAGGTTCAGAAACGGCGCACCCTTCTGTCGGGCCGCGATGGTTTGGTCCTGTCGCCAGACCTGTCGCCAGACCTGTCGACCCGTCAAACCGACTGGATTGCGCAAGGGAGAACATCTTGAAAACTCAGGCAGCGGCCCTGCTCCACAGTGCCGGAACCAAGGTTGTCGTCATCCTGTTGGCGATGGCCTCTACCACCGCTGCGGCGCTGATGATTGGCAACATCGTGACCAATTCGATGCTGGACCACATCACGGAACTGGCAGAAGTAGAGGTGCCGGCGATGCGTGACGGTGTGACCATGATGACGGCTATTGTCGACATCAGGGCCGACCTGGCAGACTACGACCTGGCGGTCGATGCTGCCGAACTGCAAGAGCGACATGAGCATGTTGGCGCAGACCTGGCCAATTCCCTTGACCAGATCGCCGGGATGAGTCCGCAAATCCAGGGACCGTTGAAACCCATGCTGGAGCAGATGGGTGACCGGTTGGCGGCCTCGGTCGCCGCACGCGAGGCTGTGTTGGACCGCCAGGACGCGGTGCGTCGGATGGTGCAGGACCTGATCGGGATCAGCGCCCGGATCGACGTGGAAATGGTGCGCAAACAACAGGGTGCCCAAACCGCCCTGCAGGTACTGGGCGAACGATCCAGCCTGTCGGTGTCCCGCAGTCTCGGTCAACTGACCGAAGTTGAATATGTCAGCATGGCGCTGGTCCTGCAGACCCGGTCCGATCTGGCGACGCTGTCCGGTATCGTCATCAGTCACGGCCTTGGGGCCAGCCCCGGGGCGGCCGAAATGCTTCAGGCCGAAAGCCTGGTGGCGCTGGACCAGCTGGCGGTCAATATCCGGCAGATCGAACAAAACGAAACCTTGAAGCCCGCCGCTGGCGCGACAGCCGACGTTCTCAGGCAGGCAAGGGTGTTGCTGAGCCTGGACATGGCGCCCGCGGCACCCATCGGCCAGACCCCTCCGGCCTTCGCCGCTTCCAAAGAAGCGCTTGGCGCGTTCCTTGCCGAAGTGGGTCAGGCAGATACGGCGCTGAACGCGGTGCAAGATGGGCTTTTGGTGCGGATGTCCGACCTGACCACGCAGGCGGCCGACAAGAACCGGGCGGCGGTTTCAGCGTTGGTGACGTCGCAGGCCAATTATGTGACAAAGATGGTCGGCCTCAACACCGCGATCAAACAGGTCACCGGCACCGTCTATCAGGCCGCGCTGTCAACCTCCGGGGCGGACCTTGTCGCGGTATCCAAACTGCTGGCGGATCAAACGGCAGCGATCGAGCAATTGATGAAAGGTCAGGACCCGGCAACCCTGCGGATGATCCGTTCGATTCTGGACCTCACCGCTGCCGATACGGGAATTGCTGCCGGGCAAAAAGCCTTTCTCGCGGCGCGCGACCATGCCAGTGACGTTGACCTGGACACCGAAACCTTTGTGGGGGCGAGCGTCGACGCGGCAGCGGAAGTGGCCCTGCAGGAACTGGAACTGATGGAGCGCGGCAGCGTGGACCGGATTGCCGAAGTGGCCCTTGCACGGCGGTTGTTTCTGCTGGTGGCGGTGATCAGCGCTGCGATCCTGCTGGGTGTTCCGGTCCTGTCCTATCTGTTGCTGGTCCGGCCGCTGGCAGCCACGGCGCGGGCGACCACCCGGCTGGCACAGGGGGACATGGCGGCGGTGGACGGTCTGAAGCCGACGCGGGGCGAAGTGGGTGCGATGGTTGCAGCCCTTGGGGTGTTCCGCGACACCCTGGCGGAAAACGCCCGGCTGGCGCAGGAGGAACGGACCAATCAGGCCAACCGGATCGAAGCGGAGCGGCTGGCGATTCAGCAACAGGCGGCTCAGACCGCCCGCGAGGCGACGCAACAGGCCGAACAGGATCAGCGCCACCGCGACATGGAAGCGGCGGAGGCTGCCAGACGGGACGAAATGCGCCGCGTTGCCGATGCCGAGCGTCAGGCCCGTGAAACGGTCCAGGCCACGGTGGTGGCAGAGCTGGCCAATGGTCTGCGCCGCCTGGCGCAGGGGGATCTGCGCGCCAAGATCGAGAGCATGTTCAGCGAAGGCTATGACCAGCTGCGGCTGGACTTCAACGCGGCGATAGCCACACTGGAAGGCGTCATCGGTTCGATCCGGACATCGGTCGATTCGATCCACGGCGGGTCTGACGAGATTTCGCGTGCGGCGGCCGACCTGTCGCGCCGCACCGAACGGACCGCCGCCATGCTGGAACAATCCGCAGCGGCGCTGACTGAGCTGACGGCATCGGTTGAAAGTGCTGCCGATGGTGCCGGAGAGGCGTCTCGTATCGTTGAAACCGCCCGCGCCGCTGCCGAAGCCAGCGGCACTGTGGTGCGCGAAGCGGTGCAGGCCATGGGGGCAATCGAGCAATCGTCGCGCAAGATTTCAACCATCGTCAGCGTGATCGACGATATTGCCTTTCAAACCAACCTGCTGGCGCTCAACGCCGGGGTCGAGGCGGCACGGGCGGGGGAAGCCGGGCGCGGCTTTGCCGTGGTTGCATCGGAAGTCCGGGCCCTGTCGCAACGCTCCTCTGATGCGGCGCGCGAGATTGCCGACCTGATTTCCGAAAGCGGCCGGCAGGTCAACCGGGGTGTCGGGCTGGTGGGCAAGACCGGCGACGCCTTGCGCAACATTGTCCAGTCCGTCGTGGAAATTTCCCGCCATGTCAGCACTATCGCCGCGTCCGCCCGCGAACAATCCACTGGCATTTCCGAAATCAACACCGCCATCGGGCAATTGGACCAGTCGACCCAGCAGAACGCCGCCATGGTCGAGCAAACCAATGCCGCCAGCCTGACGCTGGCCGACCAGGCCTCGCAATTGTCGCGCACCGTCGCGCAGTTCTCGATTGGCGAAGTCAGAGCGGATCGGGCAGCGCCCGGCGACGGTCGGTGGGGGGCAGAACGCGCCGCAGCCACTGCGGCATGACGCCAAAGCCTGTCCGACAAAATGCCTGCCCCCGACCTGATCCGGGGTGGCAACCGGTTTTGGCGCGAGACAGGCAAAAATCAACGGGCTGGAGTTTGTCTGGCGCTTCTATCAGCGTCGGACAGACGCCAGGCGAAGCGCCCACACTCGGCAAAGCTGGCCCGAACCGCCTTTTTGAAGGACAGGTTGCCAGAAGCCGCTTGAAACCCGGCCCAATCCGCCCGACCCTTGGCGGATGCGCCGCAAACTTGACCCTCACGCCCTGCCCCAGCTGCAGATCCGCATCCGGTTGGGCGGTAAGGCGCGCTTTGGACCGGGCAAGGCACAGTTGCTGGAGGCGATCCGCGACACCGGCTCGATTGCTGCGGCGGGGCAAAGCATGGCGATGAGTTACAAGCGCGCCTGGTCGCTGGTGGAAGAAATGAACCGGCTGTTTGCGGCGCCACTGGTCATCAGCACCCGTGGCGGCACCAAGGGCGGCGGTGCAGATCTAACGGAAAATGGCACCCTGATTCTGCAACATTATCGGGCGGTTGAAGCAACAAGTCGCCAAAGTGCGGTGGCGCATGTCGGGGCGATTCAGGCAGCTTTGGCCGCCCCTGTCGCGTCATAGGGTGGTGGACAGCGCGGCTTGTCGCCGATATGTTCCACAAAACATATCGAAAGGCATCCGATGCGGCTGCACAGACTGGCATTCCCGATCGTGTTCTGGGCAACCTGGCCGCTGGCGGCAATGGCCGCCGATGTCACCATCTTTGCCGCCGCCAGCCTCAAGACCGTGCTGGATCAGATTGCCGCCGACTGGCAGGCCGAAACCGGTGCCAGTACCGCGATCTCTTACGCTGGAACCCCGCAACTGGCGCAACAGATCATTCAGGGCGCACCGGCTGACCTGTTTATCGCGGCATCGCAAGACTGGATGGACCAGATCGCCGGTCTGGGGCTGATCGCCGCTGGCAGCCGGCATGATCTGATCGGCAACCGGCTGGTGCTGGTGGCCCCGGCGGCGCAGCCGGACCCGGTGGATCTGACCGATGCCGCGATTGCGGCGCGGTTGGGTGATAGCAAACTGGCGATGGCGCTGGTGGATGTGGTGCCAGCCGGGCAATATGGCAAAGCGGCGCTGACCAGCCTTGGGTTGTGGGACGCCGTGAAACCCAAGGTGGCGCAGGCGGAAAACGTGCGGGCGGCGCTGGCGCTGGTGGCTCTGGGGGAGGCAGCGCTGGGGATCGTCTATGCCTCTGATGCCGTTGCGGAAACCGGGGTCGCTGTTGTGGCGGAGTTTCCGGCGTCCAGCCATCCGCCAATCCGCTATCCGGTGGCGCTGATCGCCGCCAGCACCGCCCCGGCAGCGCCGGATCTATTGCAGTTCCTGCTGTCGGATGCGGCACAGGCCCGGTTCATCGCCGCGGGCTTTGCCCCCCTGAGCGCGGTTGCCAGCGAGTGAGCCTCCTGTCGCCCGAGCATTGGCAAGCGGTGGCGCTGTCGCTGAAAGTGGCGCTGGCGGCGACCGCCTTCAGCCTGCCGCTGGGGATTGCCGTGGCGTTTGCGCTGGCGCGGGGGCGGTTCTGGGGGTGGCAGCTGCTGAACCTGGCGGTGCATCTGCCGCTGATCCTGCCACCGGTCGTCACCGGATATCTGCTGCTTCGGCTGTTTGGCCGCAATGGCGCTGTCGGGGCATTTCTGGACCAGAGCTTCGGTCTGGTGTTCGCCTTTCGCTGGACCGGCGCGGCGCTGGCTGCCGCCGTGATGGCGTTTCCGCTGCTGGTGCGCGCCATCCGGCTGTCGGTCGAGGCGGTGGACCCACGGCTGGAACAGGCCGCTGGCACCTTGGGGGCCTCCAAACCCTGGGTGTTTGCCACCATCACCTTGCCGCTGATCCTGCCCGGCATCCTTGCCGGTGCCGTGATCGGCTTTGCCAAGGCGATGGGAGAGTTCGGCGCCACCATCACCTTTGTCTCCAACATCCCGGGCGAAACCCAGACCCTGCCAACCGCGATCTACAGCGCCTTGCAGGTGCCGGGGGGCGAAAGGCAAGTGGCGGTTCTGGTGGGATTTTCGCTGGCAATGGCGCTGTCGGCCATCCTGTTGTCGGAATGGGTCGGCAAGGCGCTGGCGCGTCGGATTTCCGGGCGATGACGCTTGAGCTGTCGCTTCGGTCCCGGATCGGGGGGTTTACGCTGGATGTGGCGTTGCAGGCACCACCGGGGCTGACGGCGCTGTTCGGGCCATCGGGTTCCGGCAAAACCAGCATCATCAATGCCGTAGCCGGGCTGCTGCATCCCGGTCAGGGCCGGGTTGTGGTGCAGGGGGTCACACTGCTGGATACCGCAGCGGGGATTTCGGTACCACGTCATCGCCGCCGCATCGGTACGGTGTTTCAGGATGCCCGGCTGTTTCCGCATCTGACGGTCCGCCAGAATCTGGCCTATGGCGGCTGGTTCGCGGCCGGAGGCAAACCAGCGGCGGCAGAGTTTGACCGGGTGGTGGCGCTGCTGCACCTTGGGGCGCTGCTGGCGCGGCGGCCGCACGGGCTTTCGGGCGGGGAAGCGCAGCGGGTGGCGATTGGCCGCGCCTTGCTGTGTCAGCCGCGCCTGCTGGTGATGGATGAACCGCTGGCGTCGCTGGATGAAGCGCGCAAGGCCGAGATTTTGCCCTATCTGGAACAGTTGCGCGACGAGTCCGGCCTGCCGATCCTGTATGTCAGCCATTCGCTGGCCGAAGTGGCGCGGCTGGCCACCACCGTCATCGGTATCGATCAGGGCCGGGTAACCCAATCCGGACCGGCAGCGCAGGTGCTGGCCAGCCTGTCACCGCTGGCGCCACAGGCGCTGTCTTATCTTGTGGCCAACGTGGCGCAGCAGGAACCGGATGGCCTGACACGGGTGACCACATCAGCCGGAGTTTTGTGGTTGCCGGGACTGGCCACTTTGCCCCCCGGCACCTCTCTGCGGGTTCTGGTGGCGGCGCAGGATGTGATGCTGTCGCGCAGCGCACCGGTGGGGCTGTCGGCGCTGAACATCCTGGCCGTCCGGGTCACCGGATTGCGGCAGGACGGGGCGCGGGTGACGGTGCAACTGGCCAGCGGCAGCGACCTGTTTTTGGCCTCTGTCACCCGGCGCTCTGCCGAGGCGTTGGAACTGGCCCCCGGTGTGGACTGCCATGCCATCATGAAATCGCTGGCGATTGCACCGCAACCGGGCGGTCAGGCCACCACGTCGTAGCCCGCCGCTGCCATCACCCGCAACAGCTCCTTGTGACCGATCCGCGCCATGTCCAGCGGCGGGCTGACCCGTGGGTCCTGTTCCGCCTCGACCACGAACCAGCCCTCATAGCCATAGGATGCCAGCTTTTTCACGATCGCCTCAAAGTCCAGTGACCCGTCGCCCGGTACGGTAAAGGCCCCCTTGACCACGGCATCGAGGAAGCTTTCGCGTGTCCGGTCCAGCTGGTTGATCACATCCATCCGCACATCCTTGGTGTGCACATGGCTGATCCGTGCGTGATGCTTGTCGATCACCCGCAGCACGTCGCCACCGGCAAAGGCCATGTGGCCCGCGTCGTACAGCAATGGAATCCCGGGGCCGGAGTGTTTCATGAACAGGTCCAGTTCACCTTCGGTTTCAATCACCGCCGCCATGTGGTGGTGGTACGACAGCGGCATTCCCTGTTCGGCACACCATTCGCCAAAGCCGGTCATCTTGTGTCCATAGGCGCGGATCTGGTCTTCATCCAGTTTCGGCTTGCTGGCCAAGGGCTTGGAGCGGTCGCCCTGCACGGTGCTGGCGGTTTCGCCATAGACGATGCAGGGGGCTTTGGCTGCGATGAAGAAATCCATCTGGGCCCGGATGCGGTCTTTCTCCGCCTCGATATCGCCATCGAGCAGCAGACCGGAAAACCAGCCGCCACAGACCGAAATGCCATAGCGCGCCAGTACAGGTGACAGCACCGCCACATCCATCGGGAACCGCCGCCCGGTTTCCATGCCGGTAAAACCGGCAACCGAGGCCTGGCGCAGGCATTCCTCCAGGCTGACATCATCGCTTAGTTCCGCCAGATCGTCGTTCCACCAGGCGATCGGGGCAATTCCAAGTTTGGCTTTCATCGGTCACTCCGTTGCTATGGTCCGGATCGGTCCCATTGGCGGGCCATGCCGCAGTGGCAGGTCCCCTTGATCGGCCAAGCCATAACCATCGCTGCGCCTTCGGATCAAGGTCGATTTGGCCAAAATGGAATATTTGTGTCATTTTTCGTGTTTTCAGAAAATCACACAACGGGTCCTTGGCTTTGGTGCTGACAGGCTTGGGATCAGGCCCGCAAAGCCGCCTGGCAAGGATAGCACGGGCCGGCGGAGAAGGCAGTGGCCATTGGCTGCACCGCCCCGACACCCTCCGGCGGCTCCACTCCAAGTTGAAGATAGAGACCACCCGGGCCAGACCCAGAACCGTTCGGGTCGGATGTCACACGCCGAAAACGCGGTGTTGAACGCCTTAGCGGCGTAAAACCAAAGAAACTATTGGTGCGATTAACCGGACCATGTTACTTTTGCGTTAGATAACAAGCCGCAACAAGCGGTGCGGGTCCAGAGGCGATCAATGTCAGTCAATGGGAAATTCCCCGATTTTGGCGGGGAGACAGATGCAACCGATGTCCGGCTGCAATGCGCGGCGCTGTGCTATCGCCAGCACCGGGGTCAGGCACAGGTGTTGCTGATCACCAGCCGCGATACCGGTCGGTGGCTTTTGCCCAAGGGCTGGCCGATTGCCGGGCTGGACTTGCCGCAATCCGCCGCATACGAGGCCTGGGAAGAAGCCGGGGTCAAAGGCGAGGCGCTGGATCAGTGTCTGGGCCATTATTCCTATCTGAAAACCTTTGCCAACCGCGCAGGCCAGCCCTGCACCGTCGCTGTCTACCCGCTGCGGGTTGAAATCGTCGCAGCCGCGTTCCGCGAGCGTCAACAGCGCCGCCGCCGCTGGTTCGCCCTCGCCAAAGCCGCAAAGCTGGTCCAGGAACCGGAGGCGCAGCGGCTGATCGCCGAATTTGCCGACAACCCGCTGGTCAAGCCGCCGGGCAAGCCGCCGGGCAAGCGGCAGGTGCGGACTGGCGCCGCCAAGGCTTGATTGGTAAGGATTTCGGGTTATCTGCAACGGATCGGTCTGGACGGGTACAATGATCCACTATGCGCTGAAATGCGGGGCTGGCCATGGGTTCGACAGCTGGTTCCAGTCTGCCGCCGCGTTTGACCGGCTGGCGGCGGCCGGAATGCTGGCCTGTGCGGTCTGTGGCAACGCCAGGGTGGAAAAGTCGCTGATGGCCCCGATGGTGCGCACCGCCGAAAATTCGGCGCAGCCCCCTGCCCCAGCCGCAGCCCCACCAACCCAGCAACTGGCGCTGCCGACCACAGACCTGCAAAAACAGATCGCTGAACTGCGCCGCAAGGTCGAGGAAAACTCGACCTATGTCGGCGGCGGTTTTGCCGCCGAGGCCAGGGCGATCCATGATGGCTCCGCGCCGGAGCGGTCGATCTGGGGCGAGGCCCGGCCGGAGGAAGCGCGGGCCTTGATGGAGGAGGGGGTGCCGGTCGCGCCCTTGCCGTTCATGCCGAGCCGGAAGGCGAATTGAGGGGGATGTCCCGGTGCGGGACATTTTCAGGCTGTTTGGAATCAAGAGGTTAGCGGCGGGCATTCAGGAATTGTTCACATATTCCTTGAAGTTTTCGGGAAGTGGCCGGTTTCTGCAGTCGGTCAGATCGAACTTCTCCGGGACGCTGTCACAGTTGCGCCTTGATCGTCAGGCAGGTTGCAAAGTGCGATTTTGCGGAGGGAGCCGGGCATGGCCACCGAAATCATTTCGACAAGTCTGACCACGCCTTACCTGCTGGACAAGGATGACGATCTGATCGTGACGGGTACAGGCTCGCTGATCGTGGATGAGGCCGACGCGATCCACACGCGAAGCAACCTAGACACCGACCTCAGTATCCTTGTCCTGGGGCATGTCGAGGCGACGGGGCTGGCATCCCCCGGTCTGGGTGCATCAGCAGTTTTTCTGGGTGGTACCTTCACCAATGGTGCATTTGACCCAAGCAACAACATGGTGACAGTCGGCATCACGGGTTCGCTGGAGGCGTTGGGGGGATTCGGGATCGTTTCTCTTGGTTCGGCCACCCAAGTCACTAACTTCGGAACGATTGATGCGGACTCCGGCATTGTGCTGCGCGGCGGCGACAACCAGATATTGAACACCGGAGCAATCACGGCGACGAGCGTCGGGATTTCCATTTCCGGAACCGACAGTGCCCCGAAATCAGATGCGTCGCTGATCCATAACAGCGGTACAATCCAGGTTTCGGCCGGCGCAGGCATCCTTGTGCAGGAACGATGGGTGACGGTGATCAACGATGGGTCCATTGCGGGGGGCATCGGGGTTCAATCCAGCCACGCCTCTGTCTGGAACACCGGAACGATCACGCAAACAACGTCGCCCGCTGTCTCTTTCTCTGCCGCATCCGGTACGCTGACAAACACCGGCACCATTTCCGGTCAAGGCAGTTTCGCAACAGTCGAAGCCATGGATGGGCTCAAGATTCTCAATTCAGGCCTGATCGAAAGCGATCGGATTGCCATCGGTGGTTCAATCAGATCGGCGATGAATGACGGGATCATCGCAGGTGGTCTGGACGGCATTTCAGTCGGATCAAGCGACAGGTTCGACCTGATCAATTCCGGCCTGATCGAAGGTTCCCAATATGGCGTTTTCCATTCGTTGGGTCTGCGGTCCCACATCCTAAATCTTGGCACGATCAGCGGTCTGGCCAATGGGGCAAGCCCGGGTTACTCGATCTTCACCGATCAGGTTGCAGGCAAGGTTGATAATCAGGGCACTTTGCTCGGTGACGTGTTTGTCGGCTTTGGTCGGTTGACCAACGACGGAACAATCACTGGCGATGTCACACTGGGATTTGGAAAACTTGCCAATCATGGCGTTATCGACGGCGATGTATTCCTGCTGGACAGTAACATCTACCGTTCAGGCAGCAGTGGCAGCGTCACGGGGAGTATCAACGGTTCTGGCGGCCTTGATCGCCTCTTTGGCGGTGACTTGTCTGATCGGATGTTCGGCAATGACGAAGCTGATGTGATCTCCGCTAGCAGTGGTGACGACATTCTGACCGGCGGATTGGGCAATGACCGCCTGACCGGCGGCACCGGGGCCGATCTGTTCATCTACACCGCCGCCACCGACTCCGACCTCATCACCGGGATCGACCGCATCACCGACTTCGAGACTGGCACCGACAAGATCGACCTGTCGGCCTTCCTGTCCGGTGCCGCCTTCATCAGCAACGCAGCCTTTTCCGGCACCGGGGCCGAGGTCCGTTACAACGCCGCCACCGGTCGGCTGAGCGGCGATGTCGATGGCGACGGGGTGGCGGATTTTGCTGTGCTGATTGTGAACAACGCAGCGATCACGGCGGGTGATTTGATCCTTTAGGCGTGGGCGCAACAGCGGTGCGTGCGAGCACGCACCCTGCGCACGATTGGGGCGGATGCCCTTGCCCTTTGGGCGGGCTGCCCGTATGAAGCGCCAGTTTTGGGGCACTGGGACAGTCAAATGCCTTTGCTGGTGATGAAATTCGGCGGAACATCCGTCGCTGACCTTTCGCGGATCAGGAATGCCGCGCAAAAGGTCAGGCGCGAGGTGGAGCGTGGCTTTGACGTGATCGTCATTGTTTCGGCGATGTCGGGCAAGACCAATGAGCTGGTCGGCTGGGTCAATGAAACCAGCCAATTCTACGATGCCCGCGAGTATGACGCCGTGACCTCGTCAGGCGAGAATGTCACCGCCGGGCTGCTGGCGCTGACCTTGCAGGAAATGGATGTGGCGGCGCGCAGCTGGCAAGGCTGGCAGGTGCCGATCAACACCACATCGGCCCATTCCGCCGCGCGCTTTGTCAGCATCCCGCGCGAAAATATCGATGCCAAGTTTGCCGAAGGCTTCAAGGTGGCGGTGGTTGCCGGGTTTCAGGGGGTATCGCCAGAGGGTCGCATCACCACGCTGGGCCGTGGCGGGTCAGAGACCACCGCCGTCGCCTTTGCCGCCGCGTTTGAGGCGGTGCGCTGCGACATTTATACCGATGTTGATGGAGTCTATACCACCGATCCGCGCATCGAGAAAAAGGCGCGCAAGCTGGACCGCATCGCGTACGAGGAAATGCTGGAACTGGCGAGCCTGGGGGCCAAGGTGCTGCAAACCCGGTCGGTTGAACTGGCGATGCGTTACAAGGTCAAGCTGCGGGTGCTGTCAAGCTTTGGCGACACCGATGATACATCGGGTACTTTGGTCTGCGATGAGGGGGATATCATGGAATCCAGAGCCGTTTCAGGCGTCGCCTATAGCCGCGACGAGGCGAAGATGACGCTGCAGGCCGTCGCCGACCGGCCCGGCATCGCCGCCGCGATCTTTGGCCCGCTGGCCGAGGCCGGGGTGAATGTCGACATGATCGTGCAGAATATCAGTGAAGCGGGTCACACCGACATGACCTTCAGCTGCCCGACCGATCAGGTCGCCCGCGCCGAAAAGGCGATGATGGAGGCCCGCGACCGGGGGTCAATCGCGTTTGAAGGGCTGGTGGCCGATACCAATGTCGCCAAAGTGTCGGTTGTCGGCATCGGCATGCGCTCCCACACCGGGGTTGCAGCGATGATGTTTCGGGCATTGGCTGCAGAAGGCATCAACATCAAGGTCATCACCACCTCGGAAATCAAAATATCGGTGCTGATCGACCGGAAATATATGGAACTCGCAGTCCAAGCCCTGCATGATACGTTCGGGTTGGACCAAGCCGCCTGAACCGGGGAAGAATGCCCGAAAAGACCGAAAGCAACAGCCGGAAACTGCTCCGGCGCCTGCGGGACTCGCTGGCCGAAAAGGGCGCAGGCCAGGAACGGCTGGACCGGATCACCAAGCTGATCTCCGGGTCAATGGGCACCCAGGTCTGTTCGATCTATCTGTTCCGCGACGATGAAACCCTGGAACTGTGCGCCACCGAAGGGCTGAAAGCCGCTGCCGTGCACCAGACCCGGATGAAGCTGGGCGAAGGGCTGGTTGGCCGTGTCGCCAAGACCGGTGCCCCGGTCAATACCGGCAATGCCCCGGCTGAGCGCGGCTTTCGCTATATGCCCGAGACCGGCGAAGAGTTGTTTTCCAGCTTTCTCGGGGTGCCGATCCAGCGTGTCGGCGAAAAGCTGGGGGTGCTGGTGGTGCAAAGCCGCAAAGCCCGGCAGTTTTCCGATGACGAGGTCTATGGGCTGGAAGTGGTGGCGATGGTGCTGGCCGAAATGACCGAACTGGGTGCCTTTATCGGCGAAGGCGAGGCTTTGAGCGCGCTGCACCAGCAACCGGTGATGTTTCGCGGCAGCACCGGCCAGGAAGGCGCTGCCGCGGGCCGGGTCTGGCTGCATGAACCACGGGTGGTGGTGACCAACCCGGTTGCCGATGACCCCAAGGCCGAAGTGATCCGGCTGAATGCGGCGATGGCGCAGTTGCGCGGGTCGGTCGATGCCATGCTGTCGGATACTGAAACCACCGACAAGGAACAGGTGCAGGTGCTGGAAGCCTACCGGATGTTCGCCAATTCGCGCGGCTGGACCCGCCGGATGCTGGAAGACATCGCCCGTGGCCTGTCTGCCGAGGCGGCGGTGGAGAAAGAGCAATCCTCCAACCGCGCCCGAATGGAAAGCGTGCCTGATCCTTACCTGCGCGAACGGATGCACGATCTGGATGACCTGTCGAACCGGCTGCTGCGCATCCTGACCGGTCAGGGCCGCGATACCGGGGCGGCGATGCCCGACAACCCGGTGCTGGTGGCGCGCAACATCGGGCCGGGTGAATTGCTGGAATATGGCCGCAAGCTGCGCGGTGTGGTGCTGGAAGAAGGCTCGGTCGGCAGCCACGCCGCCATCGTCGCCCGTGCCCTGGCGATTCCGCTGGTGATCCATGCCACCCGCATCACCACCGAGGCGCTGAACGGCGATCCGATTCTGGTCGACGGCGATCAGGGCATCGTGCATCTGCGGCCCGACGAATTGGTGGCCAAGGCGTTTGGCGACAAGATCGCCATGCAGGCCAAGGCGATGGAACGCTATGCCGGGCTGCGCCACCTGCCTGCCGAAACCCTGTGCGGCACCCAGATCAGCCTGCATATGAACGCCGGACTGATGGCCGATCTGCCCAGCCTGGAAGGGTCCGGGGCCGAAGGTGTCGGCCTGTTCCGCACCGAATTGCAGTTTCTGGTCCGCAGTCAGATGCCGAAACGCGGCGAACTGGCGGCGCTGTATTCCCGGGTGCTGGATAGCGCCAACGGGCGGCGGGTGGCGTTTCGCACCCTGGATATCGGGTCCGACAAGGTGTTGCCCTACCTGAAACCGCAGGACGAGCCCAACCCGGCGATGGGGTGGCGGGCGATCCGGGTCGGTCTGGAAAAACCGGGTGTGCTGCGGATGCAGTTGCAGGCGCTGATCCGCGCTGCGGGCGGCCGCCCGCTGACCGTGATGTTCCCGTTTGTCGCCCAGTTTGCCGAATTTACCCAAGCACGCGACCATCTGATGCGCGAGCTTGACCGTGAGGGTCGGCTGGGTCGCCCGCTGCCCGCCTCGGTCGAGGTTGGCGCCATGCTGGAAACCCCCAGCCTCGCCTATGCCCCCGCCGCCTTCTTCAAACTGGCCGATTTCATTTCGATCGGTGGCAATGACCTGAAACAGTTCTTCTTTGCCGCTGACCGGGAAAATGAACGGGTACGGCGGCGCTATGACACGCTGTCGGTGAGTTTTCTGAGCTTTCTCGAACATATCGTTGGCCGCTGCGCCGAAACCGCCACGCCGCTCAGCTTTTGCGGCGAAGATGCCGGCCGCCCGGTCGAGGCCCTGTGTTTCGCCGCCATGGGTCTGCGTGCGCTGTCGATGCGCCCGGCCTCGGTCGGCCCGGTCAAACATCTGCTGCGCCGGGTCGATCTGGCCGAGGTGCGCGGCGTGATCGAAGGTGCGCGGGCGTCCGGGGCGGAATCGGTGCGGCCCGCGATGATGGAGTGGCTGGCCGATCTGCCGTAGTGGCAGGCCGGGCTGCCTTCCCACCCGTCGCTTGTTTTTCGCACAAATACTCAAAAAAACCTCTCCGCAAGCACCGCCACCGACAGGTCTGCGACGGCTTGAATTTTCGCAGAAAATTCGGCACCTTTTGAATTTTCGCAGAAAATTCGGCACCTTTTGAGTTTTCGCAGAAAAATCGGGGCCTTGCAGCGATCAGTCCGCCCCGATCCGCCCCTGCGCCACCGCCGTCCTGAACGCCGCCGCTACCGCCGCCGGGTCGTTGCCCTGCCCCAGCCGCATCAGGCCAAAGCGCACATGCGCCATGTCCTGAAAATAGTCCATGAAGGCATAGTTGATCCCCGCCCCGGTCAGTGCCCCCAGCACCGGCACCGCCTGCGCCGCCAGCTTCTGCCCCAGCAGCGCGGCAAAGCGCGGCGAGATGCTGGCCACCAGCCGCTGAAGTGCCGGGCCGGTCACCGTGACGCGGGCGGCGAGGAATGAGGTGTTGACCCCGTCATCGTCCTGCAACGGACTGCCTGCGGCGAACACCTGCAGACATTCGGCGCGGACCGCAGGGTCGGCGGGGTCAAAGCCATGCCCCGCAGCAATCGACTGAATGGCGCGAAAGATCACCGCGGTGGTCACCGGCAATTCGGCCAGCGCCGTGGCCAGACCGCCAAAGCCGCCGACCGCACCGGTCAGCGTCGCCAGCGCCAGATGCCCGCGTTCACTGTTCAGCCGGTCACCGGACCGGTGGCTTTGTTCGGCCAGCCCGTAAGCCGCCCGCAACGCCGCCGTTACCGCCGCCTCGATCCGCAGCTTGACCGCGTCGGGCAGCAGTTCCAGCCGGTTCTCGATCTGGCCGCCGGCGGCAGTGACCAGCCGCATCAGCAAGCCACCCGCCGCCTGGTGGCGCAGCGCAATGTCGGCAATCGCCGATTGCACCGCTGCGGGCAGATCGGCAGTCACAGGCTGAACCAGCGTCAGGTCGTTTCCCATCGGACAAAGGTAGGGGCGCACACCGCCCCGCGCAATCCCCAACAGCGGGCCCCGACAGCGGGCCCCGCGCAATCCCCAACAGCGGGCCCCAACAGCGGGCCCCAACAGCGGGCCCCGACAGCGGGCTACCCGCGCGGTTGTTGCATCCTGAGCGAGGCCCAGATCAGCCCGGCCCCCAGCGCGGCAAAGCCTGCCGACCCCAGATAGGCCATCGGGCCAAACCGGGTGGTCAGCCAGCCAAAGGCCAGGATTGCCAGCACCGCCATCGCCTGTTGCAGCATGGTAAAGAAGCCTTGCGCCTCGGCGGCGATAGCTTCGGATGTCCAGTTGGCGATGAACCGCAGGCAGCCCAGAAACCCGATCGAAAAGCAAATGCCATGCAACAGTTGCAGCCCCACCAGCACCGGCACCCCCGGTGCCGTGGCCATGACGCACCAGCGCAGCATCGACACCAGCGCCGAGGCCAGCATCAGCACCCGCGCCGGGTATTGCGCGGCAAAGCGGCGAAAGGCAAAGAACGCCGCCGCTTCGGACAGGGCACCCAGACCGATCAAAAGCGCAATGACATCGGGTCGCAACCCCTGGCGCGCCCAGAGCAGCCCCTGAAACGCATTCAGGATCAGCAGGGTGCCAAACACCATGGACCAGCCGAGCAACGGCGCCAGAAACCACGGCTTCATCACCTGCATCAACCGGGTGGCCCCCTGCGCGCCAACCGGGCCGCCAACCGGGCCGCCAACCGGGCCAAGTGTCTGGTCTGCCGGTCTGCGAAACCGGGGCAAGCCAAAGGCCGCCATCGCCCGCACCAGAGACAGGGCGACAAACAGCGGTACAAATGTCACCGGCCCGAGCCAGATCACCAGATAGCCGGTGGCCAGGATCATCACCATATAGCCCACGGTGCCCCAGGCCCGCAGCATGGCGAAATCACTGCCGCGCCGCAGCGACAGCCGCATCGCGGCGGCATCCATCACCGGCCCCACCGCCGAGTTCGCCACCGATGACAAGGTCCAGACCAGCAGGATCGGCATAAACCCATGGCTGAACATCAGACCGATCGCGATCAGGCCGGACAGGGTCGAGCCGATCACGATCGCCTTGCGCCAGTCATCCGCCCGGTCCGCCAGCCGCCCGACAACCAGATTGAGCACCAGCACCGCCAGCACCGGAACGGCGTTCAGCACCCCGATCTGTTCCGATGAAAACCCCTGCCCCGCAAACCAGATCCCGGCATAGACACTGGCGGCCCCGACCGCCATGTACTGGGTGAAATAGAACAGCGCTATCCGCCGCTCCGGCGAAAACCGGTCTGGTATCGCGGCATCTGTCACCGGAGGTACCAAACCGGGCCGCGGGTCACTGCTGGAAACGATGCAAAGGCTGGCATGCCGCCTCTATGGCCGCTTGCGCCGGGCCTCGCAAGCCGGGTCGGGCGGGAACAGGGCCGGGCTTGGGACTTTTCAACGTTTCAGCCGCGCGTTGACCGATTTTCAGCCCCGATGGCCTCAGCCCTTCGCTGCCGCATCCAGCGCATCCAGCCGCGCCTTCAGCGCCTCGTTCTCTTCACGCGCCTTTTGCGCCATCGCCCGCACCGCGTCGAACTCTTCGCGGGTGACAAAATCGCGGTCGGCCATCCAGCGGTCGATCCAGCCTTTCATCGCGGTTTCCGCCTCGGTCCTGGCCCCCTGGGCCACCCCCATGGCGTTGGTCATCAGTTGCGAAATATCGTCAAGGATCTTGTTGCGGCTTTGCATGGGAACACTCCGGCTGTCTGAACACCATATGGCGCTGGCAGACCGCCGCTGCAAGGTTGACTTCGCCGCCATCCTGCGCTCACTCAGCACCAGATGACAGGGAGCCGGAACCGCAATGCAAAGCTACTTCGCCTTTCCGCCGATTGCGCCAGAGATCTTTACTCTGGACCTGTTCGGTCTGACCCTGTCGCTGCGCTGGTATGCACTGGCCTATATCGCCGGGTTGCTGATCGGCTGGCGCATTGCGCTGCTGGCGGTGCGGCGGCTGCATCTGTGGCCGGGCAATACGGCACCGATGACGGCGGAACAGGTGGAAAACCTGCTGACCTGGGTCATTCTGGGGGTGATCCTTGGCGGCAGGCTGGGGTTTGTGCTGTTCTATGAACCGGGCGTCTATCTGGCCGAACCGGCCCGGGTGTTGCGGGTCTGGGAAGGCGGCATGTCGTTTCACGGCGGCTTTCTCGGGGTGGTGCTGGCGGCTTTGGTCTATTGCCGCCGTCAGGGCATTGCCCTGCTGTCCGCCGCCGATGTCATGGCTTTGGCGACACCGCCGGGGCTGATGCTGGGGCGCATCGCCAATTTCATCAATGCCGAACTGTGGGGCCGCCCGACCACAATGCCCTGGGGTGTCGCCTTTCCGGGTGATGCCGCCCAGACCTGCGCCGGGGTCATCGGTGTCTGTGCCCGCCATCCCAGCCAGTTGTACGAGGCGGGGCTGGAAGGGCTGGTATTGGCGCTGGCGCTGTGGCTGGCGGCGCGTGCCGGATGGCTGAAGGCGCCGGGTCTGGTGTTCGGGATGTTTCTGGCAGGCTACGGTGCCGCGCGGTTTTTCGTCGAGTTTTTCCGTCAGGCCGATGCGCAGTATATCAGCCCCGACAACCCGCTGGGCCATGTGGTGCAACTGGGGGCTGCCGGTCTGTCGATGGGGCAGGCGTTGTCGCTGCCGATGGTGGTGGTGGGGGCGGGTTTCATTCTGGCGGCACGGCGCAGATGACGGCACTGGCGGCCCTGATCGCGGCACGGATCGCCGCCGGTGGGCCGATCACCCTGGCCGATTATATGGCCGACTGCCTGCTGCATCCCACCCATGGCTATTACGCCACCCGCGATCCGTTTGGCACCCATGGCGATTTCACCACCGCCCCGGAAATCAGCCAGATGTTCGGCGAACTGCTGGGATTGGCTTTGGCGCAGGCCTGGCTGGATCAGGGGTCACCGCCGCGCATCACGCTGGCAGAGCTTGGCCCCGGCCGCGGCACCCTGTTCGCCGATGCGCTGCGCGCCACCGCCCGGGTTCCGGGCTTTCATTCAGCACTATCGGTGCATCTGGTCGAGGCCTCGGCGCATCTGCGACAGGTGCAGGCGGCGACTTTGGCGCAGTACCAGCCACACTGGCATGACAGCGTGGCCACCCTGCCCGATGCCCCGCTGTTCCTGCTGGCCAACGAGTTTTTCGATGCCCTGCCGATCCGCCAGTTTCACAGGGTGCCGAAAGGATGGGCTGAAACGCTTGTAGGACTCGCCCCCCACCCCACCCCTCCCCACAGGGGGGAGGGAGCAGGTCTTGCCAGACCCGATCCTTGGTCTGTACCGGCACCGGAGGCCGCAACAGGTCTGCTCTGCCCCGGCCTGTCGGCACCGGTCAACCCGCCCGACCTGCGCCACCGGCTGGCCGATACCGCCCCCGGCGATGTGGTAGAACTGTGCCCGGCGCTGCCTGCCATGATCGCCGGGATCGGTGCCCGCATCGCCCGCCACGGCGGCGCCGCACTGGTGGTGGATTATGGCGGCTGGCGCTCGCTTGGCGATACGTTTCAGGCGCTGCGCCAGCATGGGCCGGTGGACCCCTTTGCCGAACCCGGACTGGCCGACCTGACCGCCCATGTCGATTTTCAGGCGATTGCCATGGCCTGCGCCCCGGCAAAATGCAGCCCGATGGTGACCCAAGCGGCGCTGCTGCGCCAGCTTGGCATTGCCGCGCGGGCTGAAAAGCTGGCCGCAGGGCTGCACAGCGATGCCCGGTCCAGCCACATCGCCGCGTTTCACCGCTTGACCGATCCGTCGGAAATGGGAAACCTGTTCAAAGCCGTCGCCCTTTATCCCGAAGGTGCGCCGGTGCCCGCCGGATTCCAGACGCATGACGCTTGAAACCCTCACCTCGCCCAGTCTTGCCCCGTTCCGGCACGGCTTTTTCACCCGCAAAGGCGGTGCCTCGTCCGGGGTGTTTGCGGGCTTGAACTGCGGCACCGGCTCCAGCGATCAGGCCGATGTGGTGGCGATCAACCGCGCCCGGGTCGCCGAAGCGATGGGGGTGCCGGTGGCAGATCTGGTGTCGGTGCATCAGGTCCATTCCGCCGATGTCCATCTGGTGACAGCGGCAACGGCAAACCGGGTCCGCGCCGATGCCATGGTCACCGCGACACCCGGTCTGGCGCTGGCGATCCTGACCGCCGATTGCCAACCGGTGCTGTTTGCCGATGCCAAGGCGGGGGTGGTCGGTGCCGCCCATGCCGGTTGGCGCGGTGCCCTCGATGGCGTGCTGGAGGCGACGCTGGCGGCGATGGAGGCGCTGGGTGCCCGGCGCGCCCGGATCGCGGCGGTGATCGGCCCCTGCATCAGCCAGCGCGCCTATCAGGTCGGGCCGGAATTCATCGATCAGTTTCTGGCCGAAGACCGCGACAACAGCCGGTTTTTCGCCAATGGCACCGGTGACCGGCTGCAGTTCGATCTGCCCGGTTATGGCCTCACCCGCCTGCGCCGCGCCGGGGTGGGTCAGGCGGAATGGACCGGCCATTGCACCTACAGCGATCCGCAGCGGTTCTATTCCTATCGCCGGTCGGTTCATCTGGGTGAAGCCGATTATGGCCGCCTGATCTCGGTGATCCGGCTGTAGCCGCTTGCCGCTTGATTGATGCCGCAATCTTGCCGCGAAGCTGAACAGACCCGGCACCATTACCCGCCAAATTGGCATCAATCCCCTGTAAAAGCGAGGATAGCGCCAAAAGCGGCACCTTTCGCAATCGCCCCCTGAAAAATCTGACCCTGCCCGGAAATACCCCGGAACTGCCGTGCCGCCGCCCCAAACCCCGGCGACACTGCAAGGGCAAACAACACAGCGCCAAGGGCGCACAAGGCAGGAGCAGACAGATGAAACCGCAACGTCGCTGGATGAAATGGGTGCTGGAAATGACCGCAACCGAGGGCGTCGAGCTGCCGTGGCAGCGTGGTGCCCGGCGCGACGGGTTCATCGCCCGCCGCAAACCCGCCGCGCTGCGCGCCCGCGCCTGAAGCCAACGGCTGCACACCTTTCACGCCGCAAGCCAACGGCTGCACATCTTTCGCGCCGGAATGCCCAGCCGCATTCCGGCGCTGTGCATTGCCAGGGCATCCAACGACGATTCGACCTGCTGCCCCTGCCCCTGCCACCGCGATTCGGGTCCGCGCGCGCGAATGTGGCAGCATCGTTGCTGGTCTGGAAACAGTTTTCCGCCTTGTCCCCGGATTGCATCGCCCGCCGCTTCGATCTTCAGATTTCTTTGACAGATGGGGGCGGACTGCCGCTTGATCGCCCGATCAAGTCTCTCTGCAATCATCGGTGGGGGCCGATGCAGATGTGACAGACCGAAGGGACTGTTCGCATGGCCTACCCATCCCGACCCACCGCGTCACTCGCGGTGGCACCGGGGGCTTCGCAGCCCCAGACCAATTGGACCCATCGCCCGGACAGGCGGCCTCAGCGCGCAAAACCTCTGACGCGCCGGTATGAGATCGCCTATCTGTCCGCCGCCGGTTCGGTCGAACAGACCACCCGCCTTGCCCCGGCCTTGCCGCAGTTCGAGGATGCGTTTTCCGCGATTGCCCGTGGCACGCTGATCACCACCGACCGTGGCACCGTCGCGATCGAGGATCTGCGGGCCGGTGACCGGGTGCTGACGATGGAAAACGGGCCGGAACCGGTGCTGTGGATCGGCTCGATGATGCTTTATCCGGCCGGGGCCACGCCTGGGTTTGATAGCGGTGGTCTGGTGCGGATCACCTCTGACCGGTTCGGATATTCGCGCCCCCATTCCGACCTGCTGCTCGGCCCGTCGGCGCGGCTGTTGCACCGCCATGCACGGGTGGCCGACATCATCGGTGTGCCGTCGGCGCTGGCACCGGTGCGCGGCTTTGTCGATGGCATGGGGGTGATCCGGGTCGATCCGATCTCGCCGGTGCCGGTCTATCATCTGTGCCTGGCGCAGCACCGCACCATCCGCGCTTCGGGCATCGAGATCGAGAGCTTTCACCCCGGCCCCGCGTCGGATGCGATGCTGGACCCGGAACTGATGGCGCTGTTTCTGGCGTTTTTCCCGCATATCCGGAAGATCGAGGATTTCGGCCCCCTCGCCCATCCGCGCCTGACCCGGTTCGAAACCGAGGCGATGCTGGCGGGGTAATTCGCCCCCGACTCTTTTTCGCTCAAGGCTTTTCTTTCGTGAAAATACTCCACGGGGGGTCCGGGGGGTGTGAAACCCCCCGGCTTTCTCCGACAAGACATCACGCCTGCCGGTTGATCCGTTCTTCCAGAATGTCGAACGGCACTCCGGGCTGGTCCTTGGCGCAGCGGATCACCAGCGAGGTCTTGACCGAGGCGACATTGTCGGCCGAGGTCAGCCCCTCGGTCAGAAAGCTCTGAAAGGTCGACAGATCCGGGGCCACGCATTTCAGAATGAAATCGATCTCGCCGTTCAGCATGTGGCATTCGCGCACCAGCGGCCATGCGCGGCAGCGCCGTTCAAACGCCGACAGGTCGGTTTCCGCCTGCGAATGCAGCCGCACCATGGCAAAGACCTGCACTTCGAACCCGAGCGCGCGCGGGTTGATGTTGGCGTGATAGCCACGGATATAGCCCGCCTCCTCCAGGGTGCGGACCCGGCGCAGGCAGGGTGGCGCCGAAATGCCGACCCGGCGGGCCAGTTCCACATTGGTCATCCGCCCGTCGGATTGCAGTTCCGCCAGGATCATGCGGTCGATCGGGTCAAGCTTGCTGGCGGACATCGGGCACCCTGTGGTTTTGCCGAACGTACGGAAAAACCCATGCGCGCGCAATATTATTTCACAGTTGCGCAATAATTGGTGCCAGCCCTGCCCGGGACGCAAAGCCGTCCTACCCACCCTTGGGGCTTTCCGACGGCGCCGCCGCCGCTTATATCGAAGCCAAAGCGAGGGAAGCCACGATGAGCGACACACGACATACCAGAGTTCTGATCGTAGGCTCCGGCCCGGCAGGCTATGCGGCGGCGGTCTATGCCTCGCGCGCCATGCTGCAACCGGTTCTGGTGCAGGGTCTGCAGCCGGGTGGGCAGTTGACCATCACCACCGATGTCGAAAACTGGCCCGGCGATACCCATGTGATGGGGCCGGATCTGATGCTGCGGATGGAGAGCCATTCCCGCGCCATGGGGGCAGAGGTGATCACCGACATCATCACCAGCCTTGATCTGTCGCGCCGTCCCTTCACGGCAAAGGGCGACAGCGGCACCACCTACACTGCCGATGCGGTGATTCTGGCCACCGGGGCCCAGGCGCGCTGGCTCGGGCTGCCATCCGAGGAAAAGTTCAAGGGCTTTGGCGTCTCGGCCTGTGCCACCTGTGACGGCTTCTTTTACCGGGGCAAGCGGGTGGTGGTGATCGGTGGTGGCAATACGGCGGTGGAAGAGGCGCTGTTTCTGACCAATTTCGCTGCCCATGTCACCCTGATCCACCGCCGCGACACATTGCGCGCCGACAAGACCAATCAGGACCGGCTGTTCAAACATCCGAAGATTTCGATGCTGTGGAACCATGATGTCATTGAAGTGCTGGGCACCGAAGGGCCGCTGGGGGTCACCGCCGTGCGGGCGCGCGATGTGAAAACCGGTGCGCTGACCGATCTGCCCTGTGACGGCTTTTTTGTCGCCATCGGCCATACCCCGGCGTCTGAACTGGTAAAAGACCAGCTTGACCTGCACAATGGCGGCTATGTCAGGGTGGTGCCGGGTGGCACCGCCACCTCGATCCAGGGCGTGTTTGCGGCGGGCGATCTGACCGACCACATCTACCGTCAGGCGGTGACCAGCGCCGGGATGGGCTGCATGGCGGCGCTGGATGCAGAGCGGTTCCTGTCCGGCCATTCCTGAGGGCTGCCGATCCCCGGTGCGCCGCCGGACAGTTTTGCCAGGGGCTGCCCGAAAAGCTACAGGTCGCCCAGAATGCCCCAATAGCCGGAATTCCGCCGATCGGACCGCCAAATTCAATGCTGCACCGCGGCATTTCCGCCGCATTCGCCGATTCCGCAGGTGTTTCGCTTGAATTCCGCACAGCTCGCGGCTTATAGCGACGCGCAAGACGGCAGGGGCCCCGCTACCAACCCGTCTGCCACCAACCGCATTTGCCAAAAACCGAAAGTTCGCATGACAATCGCCAATCTCGCTCCGGTACCGGAGCTTTATGTATCTGCCGAAGCCGCCAAGACCCTGAAAGATCTGGCAGGTGCCATGCCGTCGTGGGATCTGACCCCGCGTCAGGCCTGTGATCTGGAACTGCTGATGAACGGCGGGTTCCACCCGTTGCAGGGCTTTCACACCGAAGCCGATTACAACGGCGTCGTCGAAAACCTGCGCACCGCCGATGGCACCCTGTGGCCGATCCCGGTCACGCTGGATGTGTCGGGGAAATTCGCCGACACCGTGACCACCGGCGGCAAGATCGCCCTGCGCGATGCCGAAGGCGTCATTCTGGCGGTGATGACCGTCACCGACAAATGGCTGCCCAACAAGAAACTGGAAGCGGAAAAGGTGTTTGGCGTCGGGGCCGATGATCTGGCGCATCCGGCAATCAACTACCTGCACAATGTCGCAGGCCCGGTCTATCTGGGTGGCCCGGTCGAGGGGCTGCAGGCCCCGATCCACTATGATTTCAAATCGCGCCGCGATACACCGAACGAATTGCGCGCCTATTTCCGCAAGGTCGGCTGGGACAAGGTGGTGGCGTTTCAGACCCGCAACCCGCTGCACCGCGCCCATCAGGAACTGACCTTTCGCGCCGCCCGCGAGGCCCAGGCCAACCTGCTGATCCATCCGGTGGTCGGCATGACCAAACCGGGCGACGTGGACCACTTTACCCGGGTGCGCTGCTATGAAGCGGTGATCGACAAATATCCGGCTTCGACCACCACGATGTCGCTGCTGAACCTGGCGATGCGGATGGCGGGCCCGCGTGAGGCGGTCTGGCATGGCCTGATCCGCAAGAACCATGGCTGTACCCATTTCATCGTGGGCCGCGACCATGCCGGCCCCGGCAAGAACTCGGCTGGCAAGGATTTCTACGGCCCCTATGACGCCCAGACCCTGTTCACCCAGTACGAATCCGAAATCGGCGTCAAGATGGTCGATTTCAAGCACATGGTCTATGTGCAGGAACGCGACCAGTATTACCCCGCCAACGAGGTGCCCGAAGACTGCAGCGTGCTGGACATTTCCGGCACCGAACTGCGCCGCCGTCTGCGCGAAGGGCTGGATATTCCGGCGTGGTTCTCGTTTCCCGACGTTGTCACCCAGTTGCGCAAGACCTCGCCCGCGCGCGACAAACAGGGCTTTACCGTGTTCTTCACCGGTCTGTCAGGGTCGGGCAAATCGACCATCGCCAATGCGCTGATGGTCAAGCTGATGGAAATGGGTGGTCGCCCGGTGACCCTGTTGGACGGCGACGTGGTGCGCAAGCATCTGTCGTCGGAGCTTGGCTTTTCCAAGGAACACCGCGACATCAACATCAAGCGGATCGGCTATGTCGCGTCAGAGATTACCAAAAACGGCGGCATTGCGATCTGCGCTCCGATTGCCCCCTATACCGCAACCCGCCGTGCGGTGCGCGAGATGATCGAAAGCTACGGCGCCTTTATCGAGGTGCATGTGGCGACATCGGTCGAAGACTGCGAAAAGCGCGACCGCAAGGGGCTGTACAAGCTGGCCCGCGAAGGCAAGATCAAGGAATTCACCGGAATCTCCGACCCCTATGAGCTGCCGACCCGGGCCGAACTGGTGCTGGAAACCGAAGGTCAGGAAGTCGACCATTGCGCCCATCAGGTGATCCTGAAGCTTGAATCGATGGGTCTGGTCAAGGCCTGATCCCCCGATTTTTCTGTCGAAAAATCAAGCGCCGCCCCTGACCGGGCGGCGCTTTTTTCTGCCGGGTTCCGCCGCCTCAGTGCACCGACACCGGGGCAAAATCATTCTGGCGCGCCAGCATGAAGGCCATCTGGCGATCGCGCACCAGCGCCAGCCGCGCGCCTTTGGCGTCGTACACGGCGTACAGGGTTTCGATCCCTTCGCCTTCGGCCTCGGTCTGCACTTCGGTGGGCAGGTCAATCACCGCCACCGGGCGGATATAGACGATGCCGCGCCCGGCCAGCGCATCCAACGGGTACTTCGTGTCCATATCAGTTTCCTTTCGGCGGCGGTTGCGGCGTTCCGGGCCCATCATGTCTTGGTGATCCGGATGGTTTGCACAATTGTCTCAGGTTGTTCCCGGCGCAGATCGACATGCAACAGGCCGTTTTCCATCGTGGCCCCCGCCACGTCGACCCCGTCGGCCAGCACAAAGCTGCGCTGGAACTGCCGTGCGGCAATGCCCCGGTGCAGGAATATGCGGCCATCGCTGTCATCGGCCTGACGACCCCGGATCACCAGTTGCCGGTCTTCGACGGTGATCGACAGGTCGGGGTCCTGAAATCCGGCAACCGCCAGGGTGATGCGGTAAGCCGCATCGCCGATCTGTTCGATGTTGAACGGCGGATAGCCTTCGTTGCCGGTCTTGGCAGTCCGCTCCACCAGCCGTTCAAGCTGTTCAAAACCCAGCAAAAACGGGTGCGCGGCAAAGGTCAGTTTCGTCATCCGGCAAGCCCTTGTGAAAGCGACGTTGCAATCGGCCCCAAGCGGCGGCCTTGGCCTAGATATGGGATGAGTTGCGGGCAGGTGCAAGAGGGCAAGGTTGCACGATGGGTTGTAGATAATCTTCACGCGGCTGTGCCCAAACCGTGCTAAGCGCTATATTTCCACGATCAAACCCGACTCGGACAGCATGACTCGGACAGCATGACACGGACAGCATGACCATGAACGCCCCGATGGAGATGAAGGCGGACGAAGTGCTCCGCGTGAACCTCGAAGTGCTCAAGCGCGAACATCGCGACCTTGATCAGGCGATCCATGCCCTGGAGGATTCCGGTCGCGGCGATCAGCTGACATTGCGGCGGCTGAAAAAGCAGAAACTGGGGCTGAAAGACCGGATTTCGCGGATCGAGGATAGGCTGCTGCCCGACATCATCGCCTGACTGCAAGCCAGCCCATCCTGCCCGCTTGTTCCTGACGCTACCGCCGCTATAGTGCGCGCTTCATTCAGGGGGCGGCATGGCAAACACGGACAAGGCGGTGAAGATCGGCATCATCATGGGCAGCCAGTCCGATTGGCCGACCCTGCGCGAAGCCGCTGCCGTGCTGGATGACCTGGGTGTCGGCTATGAAAGCCGGATCGTGTCGGCGCATCGCACCCCGGACCGGTTGTGGGCCTATGGCAGCAGTGCGGTCGAGCGCGGGTTGCAGGTGATCATCGCCGGGGCCGGGGGGGCTGCGCATCTGCCCGGGATGATGGCCTCGAAAACCCGGGTGCCGGTGATCGGGGTGCCGGTGCAGACCAGGGCGCTGCAGGGCGTTGACAGCCTGTATTCGATCGTGCAGATGCCACGCGGCTATCCGGTCGCCACCATGGCGATCGGGGCTGCCGGTGCCGCCAATGCCGGATTGCTGGCTGCCGCCATTCTGGCGCTGCAAGACCCTGGATTGGCGCAGCGTCTGGACCAGTGGCGCGCCGCCCTGTCGGCCTCGATCCCCGAGGAGCCGGTTGATGACTGAGGGCACTTTGCCGGCCGGCAGCACCATCGGCATTCTGGGCGGTGGTCAATTGGGCCGGATGCTGGCGGTTGCCGCCGCCCGGCTGGGCTATCGCACCCATATCTATGAACCCGCCGCCGGTTGCCCGGCGGCCCAGGTGGCCAATGTCACCACCACCGCCCCTTACGCGGATGCAGCGGCGCTGCGGGCCTTTGCCGCCGCCGTCGATGTCATCACCTTTGAATTCGAGAATATCCCGACCGCAGCCCTTGATCTCCTGGACCCGCTCTGCCCGATCCGCCCCAACCGCCGCTCGCTGGCCAGCAGTCAGGACCGCGTGGCGGAAAAGACGTTCTTGCAGGGATTGGGGCTGCAAACCGCCGCTTTTGCCGCTGTGGAGACACTGGCCGATCTGGAGCAGGCACTGGCCCTGATCGGCACCCCCGCGATCCTGAAAACCCGCCGGTTCGGCTATGACGGCAAGGGCCAGCAACGGCTGACCACCGCCGCCGACGCTGCCGCTGCCCATGGCGCGCTGAACGGGGCCCCGGCGGTGCTGGAGGCCTTTGTCCCATTCACTCACGAGGTGTCGGTGATTGCGGCGCGCGGGCTGTCGGGGCAGGTCGCCTGTTACGACCCCGGCGAAAACCTGCACCGTCACGGCATCCTGCACACCACCAACCTGCCCGCCAGCCTCAGCCGGGCGCAGGCCACCGATGCGGTTATTCTGGCCGGGCGCATCTTGAATGCGCTGGAGTATGTCGGGGTAATGGGGGTCGAACTGTTCGTGACGCCCATTGGGCTGGTGGTGAATGAAATCGCACCCCGGGTGCATAATTCCGGCCATTGGACCCAGAACGGCTGTGCGGTGGACCAGTTCGAACAGCATATCCGCGCCATCACCGGTTGGCCTTTGGGGGATGGGTCACGCCATTCCAATGTGGAAATGCTCAACCTGATCGGCGACGATATCGCCGAAGTGCCGCGCTTTGCCGCAACCCCGGGCTGCGCCCTCCATCTCTATGGCAAGGCCGAGGCGCGTCCGGGCCGCAAGATGGGCCATGTGAACCGCATCACTGGCCCTGCGGGCTGAAACGCGGATCCCGCACCCTGCGCTGACCTCCTTCCTCCATTTTCTGTTCAAAAATATCCCACGGGGGGGAAGGCCGAAGGCCGTGGGGGGGCGTGAAGCCCCCCGCTTTTTGACCCGCCCGCATTGCTGACCCGCTCAAAGCTATTGCGCCAGTTTGCTGATCGCCTGCGGCAGGGTCAGGTCGACCTGAAACGCCCCGGTCTGCAGAAAAGCCATCACCTGCACGATGACCAGCGGGTTGTTCATCATGAAGGTATGGGTTACCGGCAGTTCGATATGGGCGGCCCCCTCCAGCCGGGTACTGGCGACGGACACTTTTCCATCATTCGGCCCGCTGATCATTGCCGAATAGATCGGGTTCAGCGACAGGGTCCCGGCAATCACCCCCACCTCATATTCCGGCAGCGCCAACCGCCCCGGCAGCGCCGCAGGCCCGGTGCGCAATTCCATCCCGGCAGGGCCGTTGAGCCAGCGAAACGGGCCAAGGTCGGCCAGGGCATCGACCAGTTCCGAGCCGCCATTGGGCGGTGCCAGCATCACCATCCGCCCCATGCGCGCCGGGCGGTTGCCCTCCAGCCAGGCGCGGGCCACGATGCCCCCCATCGAATGGGTGACGAAATGCAGCTTCTGGTCGCCGATCGCCGCCACCGGTGCCGTCAGGCTGGCCACCAGATCCGGCATCTGCGCCCTGGTCGAGGGATAGCCGAAGTTGACCACCCGATAACCCTGCCGCTGCAACGCCAGTTCCATCACCCGCAGCGAAGCTCCGGTGCGCGCCAGGCCATGCAGCAGAACCACGGTTTCATGCCGCGGCGCCCGGTCCGGTCGGAGGGAAAACGAAAAGCTGCGTGCCATGGCGCCAGGATAGGGGGCCGGGGCTGCCGGTTCAACTGCCATTGCCGCGCGGAGCCTGTCTGGCACTCTGCCGATCCCGGCAGCAGGTATCAGACAGTGCGACAGCCGCACCCATTGCCCCGGCCGGGCAGCACTGACCCGCCTCCCCCTCGTGGGGTGGGAGTAGGGGTGGGGGTGGGAGTGGGGGTGGGGGTGGGGGCCGGAGCGGCAAAGACTGGCCTGATGGCAATGGACAAAGCCGCCAGCCGCCGCAATCATGCCCGCATGTCCTTGCGCCTCAAATCCCCGCGCCTCGCCGTCCGGGCCCTGATCCTGGATCAGGACCGGCTGCTGGTGGTGAATGCCTATCCCGGTGGCATCTCTGATCTGTGGTGTGCCCCCGGTGGCGGGGTGGTGCCGGGATCATCGCTGCCCGACAATCTGGCGCGCGAAGTGAGGGAGGAAACCGGGCTGGTCATCGATGTCGGCGCCCCGGCGCTGGTCAATGAATTTCACGACCCCGCCACCGGTTTTCATCAGGTCGATCTGTTCTTTCGCGCCACCATTGCCCATGGCACCCTGTCCGACGCCTGGCGCGACCCCGAAGGCGTGGTGACGTTGCGGCGCTTTGTCAGCCGCGCCGAACTGGCGATGCTGCGCCACAAGCCCGACGGGTTGGCGGCGGCGGCCTGGGGTGACGGGCTGCTGTATGACCCGCTGGAGGTCATCGTGCCGTGACCCGGGCCTGCGCCGCTGCCCGATCTGCCGCTGTCGCCGCTGCCCGATCTGCCGCTGTCGCCGCACCCGAGGGTCGTGGCTGCCGCAGGGTGCGCCGGGTCTGATTGCAAGATAAGGAGCCTAGCGCCGGAACGGCAACCACAGGCTCCACCCCAGCCGCTGCGGCTGATCGTCCTGCCACTCCAGACCCACGGTCATGCCATCCTGCCCCTGTACGGGATCGGCGCGATAGGTGCGAAACAGCCGGTCCCACAGCGACAGCGAAAAGCCGTAGTTGCTGTCATGCTCTGCCCGCAGGTCGGAATGGTGGATGCGGTGCATGTCGGGGGTCACCAGCACCAGCCGCACGGCGGCATCAACCCAACCCGGCAACCGCAGGTTGGCGTGGTTGAACAGGGCAGTCCCGTTCAGCAGCACCTCGAACACCAGAACCGCCAGCGGCGATGGCCCCAGGGCATAGACCAATGCCACCTTCAGCAGCATGGATGCGGCAATCTCCACCGGGTGGAACCGGACCCCGGTGGTCACATCGATGTCGCGGTCGGCATGGTGAACCCGGTGAAACCGCCAGAACAGCGGCACCTTGTGGGTCACCAGATGCTGGCCCCAGATCGCGAGATCCAGCACCAGCAGCGCCGCGATGAATTCCAGCCACCCCGGCCAGGCGATCTGGTTCAGCAGCCCCCACTGCAGGCGACCGGCATCCGCCGCCGCCCCCACCGCCAGCAGCGGCAAAGCCAGAGCCACCAGCCGCAGCGCCAGACTGTCCACCACCACCAGCGCCAGATTGGTCCGCCAGCGCGCCGCTTGCGAAACCCGCCGCACCCGCCGGGGTACCAGATATTCCCACAGACCAAACAGCGCCAGCAACGCGCCAAAGATGCCAAAACGGATCAGGGATTCTTGGGCCATGGCGACAGGCTACACCAAACCGCGCCGGGGTGCCGGGATTTTCCCGGCCCCGATACCCTGTCCGATGATCGTGGGGCCAGGACTGCCCTTTTGCCCCATTTCTTGTTCGCAAATATCCGCCCGCGGCAGCGCCTCTGAGCCAAGGGGCAACGCCCCCGCAGGCGAGGCAAGGGAATGCGCCGCAAGGCGCTCGATTTGATCACCGCTCACATGAAAAAGGGCCCCGTCACCGGAGCCCTTTCGCTGTCAAATGGATCAGATGATCACATCATCCCGTCCATGCCGCCCATGCCGCCGCCGCCGCCGCCGCCGCCAGAGTGCGACTTGTCCGTCGGACGATCCGCGATCATGGCTTCGGTGGTGACCAACAGCCCCGCAACCGATGCTGCATCTTCCAGCGCGGTGCGCACGACCTTGGCCGGGTCGATCACGCCGAACTTGAACATGTCGCCATATTCTTCGGTCTGGGCGTTGAAGCCAAAGGTCTTGTCTTTCGACTCGCGGACCTTGCCAGCCACCACGGCACCGTCGACACCGGCGTTCTGCGCGATCTGGCGCAGCGGGGCTTCCAATGCCTTGCGGATGATCGCAATCCCGGCGTCCTGGTCGGAGTTTTCGCCTTTCAGCCCGTCCAGTGCCGACGCCGCCTGGATCAGAGCAACACCGCCGCCAACAACGATGCCTTCCTGAACCGCAGCGCGGGTCGCGTTCAGCGCGTCGTCAACCCGGTCTTTACGCTCTTTCACTTCGATCTCGGTCATGCCGCCAACCTTGATCACCGCCACGCCGCCTGCCAGTTTGGCAACCCGCTCCTGCAGCTTTTCGCGGTCATAATCGCTGGTGGTTTCTTCGATCTGGGTACGGATCTGGGCAACGCGGGCCTGAATCTCGGCCTTGTCGCCAGCGCCGTCGATCACAGTGGTGGTGTCTTTGGTGATCGAGATTTTCTTGGCGCGGCCCAGCATGTCGATGCCGACATTTTCCAGCTTCATGCCGAGGTCATCAGAGATTACCTGACCACCGGTCAGAATCGCGATGTCTTGCAGCATCGCCTTGCGGCGGTCGCCAAAGCCCGGTGCCTTGACAGCGGCGATTTTCAGACCGCCGCGCAGCTTGTTGACGACCAGCGTGGCCAAAGCCTCGCCTTCGACATCTTCGGACACGATCAGCAGCGGCTTGCCCGACTGGATCACCGCTTCCAGCAGCGGCACCATCGGCTGCAGCGACGACAGTTTCTTTTCGTGCAGCAGGATCAGGCAGTCTTCCAGATCGGCCACCATCTTGTCGGGGTTGGTGACGAAATAGGGCGACAGGTAGCCACGGTCGAACTGCATGCCTTCAACCACTTCGGTGGTGGTTTCCAGGCCCTTGTTCTCTTCGACGGTGATGACGCCTTCGTTGCCGACTTTCTGCATCGCGTCGGCGATCTGGCGGCCGATTTCGGCTTCGCCGTTGGCGGAAATGGTGCCAACCTGCGCCACTTCAGCCGTATCCGAAACCGGACGGGCGGCGGCTTTGATGGCGGCAACCACTTTCAGCGTCGCCAGATCGATGCCGCGCTTGAGATCCATCGGGTTCATCCCGGCGGCAACCGCCTTCATGCCCTCTTTCACGATGGCTTGCGCCAGCACGGTGGCGGTGGTGGTACCGTCGCCGGCTTCGTCATTGGTGCGGGAAGCGACTTCCTTCACCATTTGCGCGCCCATGTTCTCGAACTTGTCTTCCAGTTCGATTTCCTTGGCAACGGTCACGCCGTCCTTGGTGATGCGCGGCGAGCCGAAGCTTTTGTCGAGGATCACGTTGCGGCCTTTCGGGCCCAGCGTTACCTTGACAGCGTCGGCGAGGATGTTGACGCCGCGCAGCATGCGGTTGCGGGCATCGGTGTCGAACTTGACGTCCTTGGCAGCCATATTATTGCTCCTGGGATGGATGTTTCAAAGCGTAGGGTGCGCATTCCTGCGCACCGTGTTTGCAAGGCGTGGGAAATAATCGCGCCGGTCTTCTTCGCGTCGGGTGCGCATTCATGCGCACCGCCCGTTACGCGATGATCCCGAGAATGTCGCTTTCCTTCATGATCAGCAGCTCGGTGCCGTCAACCGTGACTTCGGTGCCGGACCATTTGCCGAACAGCACCCGGTCACCGGCCTTGACCGACGGGGCGATCAGTTCGCCGGAATCCTTGCGGGCCCCCGGGCCGACAGCCACAACTTCGGCTTCTGCCGGTTTTTCCTTGGCGGTATCGGGGATGATCAGCCCGCCCTTGGTTTTTTCTTCGCCTTCGATGCGGCGCACCAACACTCGGTCGTGCAGCGGTTTGAATGCCATCTGAGAACGCTCCCTTAGGTTCCAGGTTGAATGATATTAGCACTCACCCATGGCGAGTGCTAACGAAGCTTACTTAGGGAGCCCCTTGTGCGCCGTCAACACCCGATTCACCGCCAGACCCGATTTGGCTTGGCATTTTCGGGATGACGCGCCACCCTTGGCGTCAGTCAGGGTTGGATCGGGGAAACCGGAATGCTTCGGGCAATGGCGGCGCTGTGGCTGGCACTGGCGGGACCCGCCTTTGCCCAATGCCAGGGGCAGAATTTGATCGGCGCACTGGCACCAGACCAGCGCGCCGAACTGGCCGCCGCCGTCGCAGCGCATCGCTATAACAGCGGCAACCTGTGGCACGCCGAAAAGCCCGGCAGCAGCATGGATCTGATCGGCACCCTGCATCTCTTTGACCCCCGGATGGAGCCGATGATGGCTCGGATCGGCCCCCTGGTCGATGCCGCCGATCTGGTGCTGGTCGAAGCCGGGCGCGACGAAGTGGCCGCGCTGAAGAAAGCCGCAGCGACCCGACCCGATCTGCTGTTTCGTCCCAATGGGCCAACCCTGCCGGAACAACTGACCAAAGCGGAATGGCAGGCCCTGTCAGACGAATTAAGGGCCCGGGGTATTCCGCCGTTTCTCGCCTCGAAATTCCAGCCCTGGTATGTCTCGGTTCTGTTGTCGGTGCCTGCCTGTGTCGCAGCACAGATGGCCAAAGGCTCCGGCGGTCTGGATGACCAGATCCTGCAGCGCGCCGCAGCGGCAGGGGTTCCGGTCAAGGCGCTGGAACCCTATGATACGGTGTTTCGCCTGTTTGACGGCCTGGCGGGCCTGGATCAGATCGACATGGTCCGCGCCGCCTTGGCTGTGGCACCGGGGGCCGACGATCAGTTTGCCACCCTGCTCGACAGCTACTTTGCCGGACAGCACCGGGAAATCTGGGAATTCACCCGGATGCAGGCCAGTGCCGTGCCGGGGACCGATCCCGCCAAAGGAGCGGCGGAATTCACCCGGATGGAACAGGCGCTGCTGACCGGGCGCACCGTGGCCTGGATGCAGGTGCTGGTGCCCGGCGCGACGGGCAAACGGGTGGTGGTGGCGGTGGGTGCTGCCCATCTGTCCGGGGACCTCGGGCTGTTGAACCTGCTGGCCCGCGAAGGCTGGACCGTGACTGCCCTGACGCCATGACGCCATGACCAGCGGTTCTGATGGTTTGCGGCGTGAAAGGGTGGTCGGTCTGGCGCGACTGGACCTTGGCCGGTTCGATGTCGGCCGGTTTGATGTCGGCCAGGTCGATGGTCGCCCCGGCAAACGGCTGATCCCGATCTCCGGCTGGCTGATCAGCACCGACAGCGGGCGGCATCTGCTGTTCGACACCGGCTTTCCACCCGCCTGTGCCACAGACCCGCGCGCCATGGCAGAAGCCGACGGCTTGGACGGCTTTGGCCAATTGGTGGATTATCGGCCACAACACACCATCAAGGGAGCACTGGCGCTGCACAATCTGACCCCTGCCGACATCAGCCATGTGCTGCTGAGCCATTCGCCCATCGACCATGTCGGTGGCCTGCCGCTGTTCACCGATGCCGAGGTGATCCTGAGCCAACGGGAGCGGTCAGAACCCCGCCCCTTGTATTTCGGCGCTGCCCGCCCGATGGCATGGCCGCAAGCCCGCTACCGCCTGCTGGCGAAAACCACCGGACTCTGCCATGGTCTGCGGATGATCGCCACACCGGGCCATACCGCAGGGCACATGTCGGCACTGGTCACGGTGTCGGGCCAGCCTGTGGTACTGGCCGCCGATGCCATCAACCGCCACAGCGAACCGGCAGAGGGCTACCCCGATGCCGCTGACCCGGCACAGGCGGCCCGGTCGGGTGCCGGATTGCTGCGACTGGCCACGCGCCTTGGGGCCATGCTGATCCCCGGGCATCAGCCGGTCGGCACTGACCCGGTCAGGGACCGCTGGCCATGACACCGCACCGGCTGGGTCTGATCCTTGTCAGCCTTGCTGCGGTAGCGTGGAGCACCACCGGCCTGTTCACCCGCGCCTTGCCGCATGATGCGGCAACCCTGCTGGTCTGGCGCGGCACTTTCGGCGCCCTGGGGTTGCTGACATTCATGGCGATGGCGGGGGGCAGCCACGGTCTGCGCGGATTTGCCCGGCTGGGGGCACCGGGGCTGCTGTATTCGGTGGTGTCAGCGGCGGGGATGGTCTGTTTCATCACCTCGCTGCGCCATACCTCGGTGGCGCATAATTCGGTGATCTATGCCTCGGTGCCGTTCATGGCGGCGGGGCTGGCCTGGCTGGTGTTGCGCGAAAGGCCGGGGCGGTCTGCGCTGCTGGCCAGTGCCGTGGCGCTGGCTGGTGTGGGGCTGATGGTGGGCTGGGGTGCGGATGGCGGTTGGCTCGGGGATGGGCTGGCGCTGGCGATGACGATGGCGATGGCGCTGATGCTGGTGATTGCCCGCCGGTTTCCCGCGATCCCGACGCTGCCCGCCGCCTGTCTGTCGGCGCTGATCAGTGCCGCCGCTGCGGCGCCGCTGTCGCAGGGTCTGGCGGTGCCGCTGGCCGATATTCCGCTGCTGATCGGCTTTGGTCTGGTCAATTCGGCGCTGGGGCTGACGCTGTTTCTGGTCGGTTCACGCTTCCTTCCGGCGGTCCAGTCGGCGCTGATCACCGCGCTGGATGCGCCACTGGCACCTTTGTGGGTGTGGCTGGTGTTTGCCGAAACCTTCTCGGCGGCCACGGCGGTCGGCGGCGGCGTGGTGCTGGCAGCGGTGCTGGCGCATATCTGGCACGACTCCCGGCAACAGGCCCTGCGGTAACAAGCCTTTCGCTTGGCGGCAAAATCGGCAAGATGACCCGGCGCAACCGTGAAAGGACCCGCCATGACCCTGCAAAGCCGGATCGATGCTGCGATTGACGCCGCCCTTGGCACAAGGATCGTCGGATGTGTGGTGCTGGTCAATCAACGCGGTCGGCGCAGCTATGCCCGTGCCGCCGGTCTGGCAGACCGTGAGGCGGGCCGCGCCATGCAACCGGATGCGATCTTTCGCCTTGCCTCGGTGACCAAGCCGATTGTCACCACCACGGCGCTGCATATGGCGGACCTGGGGCTATTGTCGCTGGAGGATCCGGTGACGAAATACCTGCCCTATTTCACCCCCGAAGCCCCCGAAACAGCCCCCGATGGCCGCCGCCCCGAAATCCTGATCCGTCACTTGATGACCCATAGCTCGGGCCTTGGCTATAATGTCCCCGACGATGTGGCCGGCGGGCTGAGCGGACCGCTGATGCCCCTGACCGAAAACCTGCGCCGCCTGGCACGCGCCCCGCTGAACTTTGCCCCCGGCACCGGCTGGCTGTATGGCATGTCGATTGATGTGCTGGGCGGGATACTGGCGGCGATCAACCGCACGACCCTGGCAGAGGTGGTGGCGCGCTATGCCACCGGCCCGCTGGGCATGGCAGACACAAGGTTTGGCGTCACCGACCCTGCCCGGCTGGCGCAACCCTATGCCGACGGCACCCCGCCGGTGCGGATGGATGATCTGCATGACATGCCCGGCGATGATGGCAGTGTCGTGGCGTTTTCATCCCCCCGGATCTTTCAGGCCGATGCCCCGCAATCCGGCGGTGCCGGAATGGCGGGAACCGCCAGCGATGTGATGGCGCTGCTGGACGCCGTGACCATGGCCACCATCATCCGCCCCGCCACCCGCGACATCGCCCTGAGCAATCAGATCGGCGATCTGCCGCGCCGCGACAGCGATGCCGGCAAGCGGTTCGGCCTGCTGGGGGCGGTGACGATTGATCCGGTGGCGGCGGGCACCCCGGTACCGGTCGGCACGGTGGATTGGGGCGGGGCCTGGGGCCATAACTGGATGATCGAGCCTGCCAGCCAGACCACCGTGGTCACCCTGACCAATACCCTGTGGCAAGGCTGCAACGGCCCGTTCCGCGAAGAGATCGCCGCCGCCGTCTTTGGCTGACACAGGCGCTGCATCACCCGCTCCGCACCTGCGCCACTTCAGCGTGACATGGCCCCCGGCCTTGCCTATAAGGCGGCATCAAAATTCAACCAACCCGGAAGCATCCCATGATCCAAGTTTTTGGCCACAAGTCCCCCGACACCGACAGCACCGGCTCTCCGATCATCTGGGCCTGGTATCTGACCGAAGTCAAAGGCACCCCGGCCGAGGCGAAACTGCTGGGCGAACCCAATACCGAGGCGCTGTTCGTGCTGAAACACTGGGGTCTGGAGAAACCGGCGATCATCGCCGATGTGGCGGCGGGCGATGCGGTGGTGATTGTCGATACCAACAACCCGGCGGAACTGCCGCCGGGGGTCAATGAGGCCGATATCATCGCCATCATCGACCATCACATGCTGGTCGGCGGCCTCAAGACCAAAACGCCGATCGACATCACCATGCGCCCGCTGGCCTGCACCGCCACCATCCTGCATGACCTGATCGGGGATGATCTGGCCCGCGCCCCGGCGGCGATCCGGGGGGCGATGCTGTCCTGCATCCTGTCGGATACGCTGGAATTCCGCTCTCCCACTACCACACCGCATGACCGGGCGGTGGCGGAAAAGCTGGCGCGTGATCTGGGGGTTTCGATCCCAGATTTCGCGGCACAGCTGTTCGAGGCGAAATCCGACATTTCCGCCTTTTCCGATGCGGCGCTGCTCCGGATGGACAGCAAGGAATATAGCGTGGCGGGCAAGGAGCTGCGGATCTCCGTGCTGGAAACCACCGCGCCAAAGGTGGTATTGGACCGCAAGGCCAGCCTGATGGCCTCGATGACGGATGTGGCGCAACAGGATGGCGCCGATCAGGTGCTGCTGTTCGTGATCGACATTCTGCGCGAAGAAGCCACGCTGCTGGTGCCGAATGATCTGGTCAGACAGCTGGCAGAGGCGTCGTTTGGCTGCACAGTCAGCGGCGATACCGTGGTGCTGCCCGGCATCATGAGCCGGAAAAAGCAGATCATCCCGGCGCTGAAGCTCTGAACCGGAACCCCCCTGGCCCCTCCCCACTTGGTTGTTCAGACCGCGGGGGGAGGGGCGGCACTGCTTTCCCAGCCGATTGGCCAACATGACCCCTGTGATCCGCGCCCTGTCCGAGATATCCAGCCGCTATGATGCGCTGTTGTGCGATCTGTGGGGGTGTGTCCATAATGGCCAACAGGCCTATCCCGCCGCCATCGCAGCACTTCGCGGCTTTCGCGCCAGGGGTGGGGTGGTGGCGCTGCTGACCAATGCGCCGCGCCCGTCGGATGATGTGATCACCGGGTTCGCCCGGCTTGGCATCCCGTCGGATGCCTTTGATCTGGTGGTATCGTCCGGCGATGCGGCAGCAGAGGCGCTGGCGGCGGGCATGGTCGGTCAACAGGTCTATCACATCGGCCCGGCCAAGGATGACAGCCTGTTCCGCCTTGCGCCCAAAGTCGAACGGGTGGCGCTGCGGGATGCCACTGGCATCGTCTGCACCGGCCCGTTTCACGAGGATACCGACACCCCCGCCGACTACCGCGCCACCTTTCTGCTGGCGCAGTCGATGGGGTTGAAGCTGTTGTGCGCCAACCCCGATCTGGTGGTCGATCTGGGCGACCGCCGGATCTATTGCGCCGGTGCGCTGGCGCAGTTGTATGAACAGATGGGCGGCCAAGCCCTCTATTTCGGCAAACCGCATCCGCCAATCTATCAGTTGGCCCGCAACCGTCTGGCGGCCCGCAGCATCGAGGATGACCGCATCCTGTGTATCGGCGACGGCATCGGCACCGATATTGCCGGCGCGATGGCCGAAGGGCTGGACAGTCTGTTTGTCAGCGGTGGCCTGGCTGCGACCGAATTCGGCACCAACCCCGAAGCGCCGGACCCGGGCCTGCTGGGTGCCTGGCTCGCGGCACAGAACCTGTCAGCCACCGCCGCCATCGGCCGGTTGCGCTGACACAACTCCCGATTTTTCTTTCGCATAAATACGCACCTCACCGGCCCGATCCCACACCAGGTTCCGGGTGCTGTATAATTTTATTGCTGTAATAAAATTGCTATCCGTGTGGCGACATGTTAGCAATAGTGCGCACCCATCCGGTCCGGAACCTCCGATGCCCAGCCAAACCACCGACAATTTCCCCCGTGGCACGATCTGCATCGAACAGCTTGAAATCGGCATGACCCGGCATCTGACCAAAGAGATCACCGACCGCGACATTCAGCTGTTTGCCGAGGTCTCGACCGACCATAACCCGGTGCATCTCGATGAACGCTATGCGCGGGATACGATCTTTGGCGGCCGCATTGCGCATGGCATGCTGACGGCGGCGCTGATTTCGGCGGTGATCGGCGAACAATTGCCCGGTCACGGCACGGTCTATCTGTCGCAAAGCCTGAAGTTTCTGGCCCCGGTGCGTCCCGGCGACCGGGTCCGGGCCCAGGTGTCGGTGACGGCCATTGATCCTGCGCGGCGGCGGGTCACCCTTGAATGTGGCTGCGCAGTGGGTAATACCCTCGTGCTGAAAGGCGAGGCGCTGGTTCTGGCGCCAAGTGCCAAATTCGATTGACCGGCGGGGCCCCCGCCTTGAGGGGACCAAGCCCACGATGCGGATCATCCGGACCTGGCGTGACATTGCCCCGCAGGATCGCGGCGCTGCGGTTGCCCTGGGCAATTTCGATGGCGTGCATCGCGGCCATCAGGCGGTGATCGATCTGGCGCGGGCTGAAGCGCGGGCCAAGGCCGCGCCATTGGGTGTCATCACCTTTGAACCCCATCCCCGGCAGTATTTTTCACCACAATCGCCACCGTTCCGGCTGATGAACGCCGAGTCCCGGGCGCACCGGCTGCAAAAACTGGGGGTGGCCCGGCTGTATGAACTGGCGTTTTGCGCTGATCTGGCCGGGATGGAAGCTGTGGCCTTTGGCCGCGATGTGCTGGCGGCGGGGCTTGGCATTGCCCAGGTGGTGGTGGGGGCCGATTTCCGCTTTGGCAAGGGGCGCACCGGCGGCGCCGCCGATCTGGCGGCGATGGGTCAAAGCTTCGGGTTCGGTGTCACCATCGCCGATCTGGTGGCGGAAAACGGCACCGAAATCTCGTCGACCTCGATCCGTGCCGCGCTGGCGGAGGGGCGGCCCCGCGACGCGGCGGCAATGCTGGGCCATTGGCACCGGATCGACGGCGCGGTGATCCACGGCGAAAAGCGCGGGCGGCTGTTGGGCTATCCCACCGCCAACATGGCGCTGGACGGGTTGCACCGCCCGCGCCTTGGCGTCTATGCCGTCAAGGTCGATGTGCTGAGTGGCCCGCATCAGGGCAGCTATCATGGTGCGGCATCCCTTGGCACCCGCCCGATGTTTGGCCAGAACCTGCCCAACCTTGAAAGCTTTCTGTTTGATTTCACCGGCGATCTCTACGGCGTTCACCTGTCGGTGGCACTGGTCGACTATCTGCGGCCAGAACTGACGTTTGACGGCCTGCCCGCCCTGATTGCGCAGATGGAAGCCGATTGCGCCCGCGCCCGCGCGATTCTCGCCGCCCCGTAGCAACCGTGTCTCTGCCGTTATTTCATGACCCATTCTGACTGTCTTGCAAGGACGGTATTGGCGAGTTCGACAAGCTTTCTTGCGACGGCGGTCAG
>JAYTDA010000042.1:0-57327 GCA_043736155.1 Paracoccaceae bacterium
CCCGGCATGGCCGCCGCCTATCACCACAACGTCAAAATGTTTCACGTGAAACACTCCCTACTTTCCAATGCAGAAGCTGGAAAAGATCTCACCCAGCACCTGCTCCACATCCACCCGGCCCACCAGCGAATCCAGCGCCCTTATCGCGGCGCGCAGTTGCTCGGCCACCAGTTCGGCCCGCCCCCCGGTCACTATCTCAACCCTGGCTGATTCCATAGACCCAATTGCCGACAGGACCGCCAACCGGTGCCGCTCGCGGGTGATGGTGGCAGCCCCCGCGGCGCGCTCGGTCAAAATCGCGGTGATCCGCGCCACCAGATCAGCCAGACCAGCGCCGGTCTTGCCCGACACCCCGCCGCCAATATCCGCCTTGGCCTGCACCACGATGTCATCGCCAACAGGCAGCAAGCCATCCGGCAACCCATTGATATCTTGCAGAAATACCCGTAAATCCGCACCTCGCGCCCGCTCGATCGCCCGCGCCACACCGATGCTTTCCACCGGATCATCGGTATCGCGCAAACCGGCGGTATCCAGCAGGGTCACCGCCAGCCCGCCCAGATCCATCCGCACCTCGATCACATCCCGCGTGGTCCCGGCAACCTCGGATGTGATCGCCGCATCGCGCCCCGCCAATGCGTTCAACAGGGTGGATTTCCCGGCATTGGGCAGCCCGACAATCGCCACCTCATAGCCATCGCGCACCCGTTCCGCCGCCCGTGCCCCAACCGCCTCGCGGTAAAGATCGGCCAGAACCCGGTCCAGCAGCACGCCGACCTCTGGCATCACATCAAACGGCACATCTTCGTCAGCGAAATCAATCGTGGCTTCCAGCAGCGCCGCCGCCCGGATCAGCGCGACCCGCCACGCCTCGGCCCGCCGACCCACCGCACCCGACAGCACCCGCAAAGCCTGCCGTCGCTGCGCCTCGGTTTCGGCGTCGATCAGATCGCCCAGACCCTCGATCTGTGCCAGATCAAGGCAGCCGTTCTCCAGCGCACGGCGGCTGAATTCGCCAGGTTCCGCCAGCCGCAAACCCGGCATCGCCGACAAGGCCCGCAACACGGCGGACACCACGGCCAACGAGCCATGCAGATGCAGCTCCGCCACCGCCTCACCGGTAAAGCTGGCACCGTGCGGGAACAGCAGCACCAGCGCCTGATCCAGATCGACGCCCTGCCAGCGCAGGGTCCGCAATGCGGCCTGTCGTGGTACAGGCAAAGCACCGGTCAGCGCACCAACCGCGCCCCAGGCGCCGGGGCCGGACAGCCGCACCATGGAAACCCCGGCGCGGCCCCGCGCCGTAGCTTGGGCATAGATGGTGTCCATTTCCTAACCCATTGAACGGCTGAGGAAATCAGGAATTCATCGAATCGAAGAACTCGGCGTTGCTCTTGGTTTGTTTCAGCTTGCCCAGCAGGAATTCGATGGCATCGGTGGTGCCCATCGGCTGCAGGATCCGCCGCAACACATAGGTTTTCTGCAGATCGGCCTTTTCGATCAGCAGGTCTTCCTTGCGGGTGCCCGATTTCAGAATATCCATCGCCGGGAACACGCGTTTGTCGGCAACCTTGCGGTCCAGCACGATCTCGGAGTTGCCGGTGCCTTTGAATTCTTCAAAAATCACCTCATCCATCCGGCTGCCGGTATCGATCAGCGCGGTGGCGATGATGGTCAGCGAGCCGCCTTCCTCGATATTGCGCGCGGCCCCGAAGAACCGCTTGGGCCGTTGCAGCGCGTTCGCGTCAACACCGCCAGTCAGCACCTTGCCGGACGACGGCACCACGGTGTTGAAGGCCCGCCCCAGACGCGTGATCGAATCCAAAAGAATCACCACGTCGCGTTTGTGTTCCACCAGCCGCTTGGCCTTTTCGATCACCATCTCCGCCACAGCGACGTGCCGGGTTGCCGGTTCGTCAAAGGTCGAGGATACAACCTCGCCCTTGACCGAGCGCTGCATGTCGGTGACCTCTTCCGGCCGTTCGTCGATCAGCAGCACGATCAGGTAACATTCCGGGTGGTTGGTGGCGATCGAATGGGCGATGTTTTGCAGCAGCACGGTTTTACCGGTGCGCGGCGGTGCCACGATCAGCGCGCGCTGGCCTTTGCCAAGCGGGGCCACCAGATCGATGATCCGGGCCGAGCGGTCCTTGATGGTCGGATCCTCGACCTCCATCTTGAAGCGCTGTTCCGGGTACAGCGGCGTCAGATTGTCAAAGTGAACCTTGTGCCGCGCCTTTTCCGGATCGGTAAAATTGATCTGCGCCACTTTGGTCAGGCAGAAATAGCGCTCATCCGCGCGCGGGGCCTGCATCACGCCTTCGATGGTGTCACCGGTGCGCAGCGAAAACTGGCGGATGGTGTCGGGCGACACATAGATGTCATCCGGACCCGGCAGATAATTGGCCGACGGGCTGCGCAGAAAGCCAAAGCCGTCCTGCAACACTTCCAGCACGCCATCGCCGGAAATTTCCCAGCCCTCTTCCGCCCGCTCTTTCAGGATCGAGAACATCATCTCGCCCTTGCGCATCGACGGCGCGTTTTCAATATCCAGATCTTCGGCCATCGCCAGAAGATCAGCGGGAGTCTGGGCTTTCAGATCAGCCAGGTTCAGGCGTTCAATGGTCATGCTTTTTCGGATACTGAGGAAACGGCCGGAACGGCGCGCATCGGGGATGAAGGGAAATCCCAGGGCCGGACGGCCCCGTTGGATGGTCGGTTACACCGCAACGCCGGTCGAGTCAACCAAGCTCAGAATTTCAGCACAACCGACAGCACGATCACCACAACCAGCAGCGTCGGCACCTCATTCATCAGCCGGTACTGCCGCCCGGACAAAAGGTTGCGCCCTGCGGCAAAATCCTTGCGCCGAAGCCCCAGCCAATGGTGAAACCAGGTCATCGCCAGCACAGCCGCTGCCTTGCTCCAGGGCCACCATTGGCCCCAATCGACAATACCGGGGGTAAAGACCAGGCACAGGCCGAACAGCCATACCGCCAACATCGCCGGATTCATAATGCCCCGCAGCAACCGCCGCTCCATCGTCCGGAACATCAGATCGGTGTCACCGGGCTTCACCTGTTCGGCGTGATAGACGAACAGCCGGGGCAGGTAGAACATCCCCGCCATCCAGGCAATCACCGAAAGGATGTGCAGCGCCTTGATCCACGGATACCAGTTCGCCAGCAGATCACCCATGCTTCACCCCTGCTCTCTTCTTCTTGCAAGATAGATATAGAAAGGATTGTTGATGCAGTAGGGGCTGTGGATAATGGGGATTATCAAACCACCCCCAGCGCCATCAACAACCAAAAATTCGGTGGATAAGTGTGTGCGAAAGATTCTTTCGCGACAGAAATGATCATTTACATATGTTATATCAATCAGTTATAGGTTGCCAGACTATCAGAACCTGTGAATGAAAATCCCCTCAACATCGCAGCCAAACCACTTGTGCAGGTATCTCGGAACAGGTTTTCCACCGTGGATAAAGCCCGGGCCTTTCTTGACAAGCCGGGGTGGAATAGCCCACCGATGGCCGTGACCCCAGATGTCCCAAAGAACGCACCGCGAACATTCACCCCGTAATCCCGGATTAATCCACATGGCAACACCCCGCATTCTGCTGGCCTCCGGCTCTGCCATCCGGGCGACCCTGCTGCGCAACGCCGGGCTGAACCCGGAAATCGCGCGCCCGATGGTGGACGAAGCGGCGGTACGGGCGGCGCTGCAGGCAGAGGCGGCCTCGCCCCGCGATGTCGCCGACACCCTGGCAGAGATCAAGGCCCGCAAACTGGCAGATCGCAACCCAGAAGCCTGGGTGATCGGCTGCGATCAGGTGCTGGATCATGGTGGACGCATCCTGACCAAACCGGAAACTTTGGCAGATGCCATTGCGCAACTGCACGATCTGCGCGGGCACCAACACCGGCTGTTGTCAGCGGCGGTGATTTTCCACCAGGCACAGCCGGTCTGGCGCCATATCGGCGAGGTGCGCCTGCAGATGCGCACCCTGTCCGATGCCTATATCACCGACTATGCCACCCGGAACTGGGAACAGATTCGCCATTCCGTCGGCAGTTACCAGTTGGAGGCCGAAGGGGTGCGGTTGTTTTCGGCGGTGCAGGGCGACTATTTCCACGTTCTGGGCCTGCCCCTGCTGGAGATTTTGAACTATCTGTCGCTGCGGGGAGTAATTGCGACATGACAGACCAGCGGATACCGCTTGCCGGGGTGATCGGTTCCCCGATTGCGCACAGCCGCTCGCCAGCGCTGCATGGCCATTGGCTGAAACTGCATGGCATTCGCGGCTTTTACATCCCGATGGATGTGACCCAGGCCGATCTGGCCGAGGTGTTGCGCACCCTGCCCAAGCTGGGGTTTGTCGGCGTCAACGTCACCATCCCGCACAAGGAAACCGTGTTGGCTTTGGCCGATGTGGTCACCGACCGCGCCGCGCTGATCGGGGCGGCCAACACCCTGATTTTCCGCAAGGATGGCCGGATTCACGCCGACAATACCGATGGCTACGGCTTCATCGCCAATCTGCGGCAAAACGCCCCCGCATGGCAGCCCGAGGCCGGCCCCGCTGCGGTATTTGGGGCCGGTGGTGCCGCCCGCGCTGTCATCGCATCGCTGATCGAGGTGGGTGTGCCGGAAATTCGCATCGCCAACCGCACCCGCCAGCGCGCCGAAACCCTGCGCCAGGAGTTTGGTGCCAAGCTGGAGGTTTATGATTGGGTGCAGGCCGGGAATATGGTCGAGGATGCAGCCACCGTGGTCAACACCACCTCGCTGGGCATGGTGGGAAAACCGGAATTCCGGGTGCCGCTGGACGGGCTTTCGCCCGCTGCAATTGTCACCGATCTGGTCTATACCCCGCTGCGCACCCAGTTTCTGGAACAGGCAGCAGCACAGGGCTGCACCGTGGTGGATGGCTTAGGGATGCTGCTGCACCAAGCCGCCCCGGCGTTTGAACGCTGGTTTGGCCAGCGGCCAGAGGTCGATGCCGCCACCCGCGCCGCTGTCTTGCCGAAATGACGCCGTTTCTGCTGGGCCTGACCGGGTCCATCGGCATGGGCAAATCGACCACGGCTGCGATGTTTGCGGCCGAGGGCGTGCCGGTCTGGGATGCCGATGCTGCCGTCGCGCGGCTCTATGCCCCGGGCGGCGCGGCTCTTGCTCCAGTCGCAGCCCTGTGCCCCCGGGCGGTTACACCAGACGGCATCGACCGTGCCGCCTTGAAGAACTGGATCGCCGCCGACCCGACCGCGCTGCAACGGTTGGAACAGGTGGTGCATCCGCTGGTTGCCGCCGACCGCGCCGCCTTCATCGCCCGCCAAACTGCCGATATCGTGGTGCTGGATATCCCCTTGCTGTTTGAAACCGGCGCTGATGCCGGGGTGGATGCCACCCTCGTGGTCACCGCACCTGCCGAAGTGCAGCGCGCCCGGGTGATGACCCGTCCCGGCATGACCGAGGCACAGTTTCAAACCCTGTTGGCGCGGCAGATGCCAGACGCCGAAAAACGCCGCCACGCCACCCATGTGATTGAAACCACCAGCCTTGATGCGGTGCAAAAGGCGGTGCAGGAATTGATCGTCAGGATCAGGAGCCGCCATGCGTGAGATTGTGCTGGATACTGAAACCACCGGGCTGGATCCGGCACAGGGCGACCGCATCGTGGAAATCGGCGCGGTGGAATTGTTCAACCACCTGCCGACCGGCCGGACCTATCACCAATACCTGAACCCCGAACGATCCATGCCCGCCGAGGCGTTCGAGGTGCATGGTCTGGGCGACGACTTCCTGCGCGACAAACCGAAATTCGCCAGCATCGCCAGAGACTTCCTTGATTTCATCACCGATGCCCAACTGGTGATCCACAATGCCGCGTTCGACATGAAGTTTCTCAATGCCGAACTGAGGACGGCAGGCCATCTGCAACTGCCCCCGTCGCGCGCGCTGGATACGCTGTTGATCGCTCGCAAGAAATTCCCCGGATCACCGGCGTCGCTCGACGCCCTGTGTCGCCGCTTTGGCATCGACAATTCGGCGCGGGAAAAGCATGGCGCGCTGTTGGACAGTGAAATTCTGGCCGAGGTCTATCTGGAACTGATCGGTGGCCGGCAGCCCGATTTCGCGCTGGCCACCGGCGGGCGCAGTCAACCCGGTGACAGTGGCCCCTGGCGTCCGGGCAAACGGCCGCAACCCTTGCCGCCCCGGATCACCGAAGCCGAAACAAAAGCCCACGAAGCCTTTGTCGGCTCCATGGGCGATGCTGCGATCTGGAAGAAGTTCAGTTGATCGGGTTTTAGTTGATCTGGGCCTGCTGCGCCTGCGCCTGTGCTTCGGCCCGGCGTGCCAGTTCCTGACGGTACAACCCAAGGAAATCGACATTGTCGAGGTTCAGCATCGGGAACCCGCCATCGCGCGTCATGTCCGATACGATGCGGCGGGCAAACGGGAACAGCATCCGCGGGCATTCGATCAGCAGGAACGGGTGCATCTGATCCTCTGGCACGCCTTCGATCAGGAAGATCCCGGCATATTCCAGCTCCATCAGGAACAGGGCCTCGCCCGAGGTCTTGTTGCGAGAGGTGATCTTGAACTTGATGATCACTTCATACTGGTTGTCGGTCGGGCGCTTGCGGCCATCGAGGCTGACCTGCACCTGAATGTCAGGCTGCACTTCGCCGCCCTGCAGACCGCGTTGCGCCACCGCGTTTTCAAACGACAGGTCACGCACATATTGCGCCAGAACCTGCATCTTTACCTGCGGTGCCGCGGCGGCCAGCGGTGCCCCCGCCTGTGGTGCCGCGCCATTATCGCCTTCAGCCATCATCAACTCCTGCTATCATCAGATCTTGCCAGCCTTAGCTGTTGCCAGCCTTAGCTGTTGCCAGCCAAACTGCTTTCCGCAGTCTTCTAGCAGCAAGGCCAAACCTACTCAATCCGCAGATATCAATGGCGGGTCCAACCCGACGGCGGATGGGTCGGGCGTTTGCCGTCGTCCAGTTCCTCGAAATCGCCTTCGACCACGTCACCGGGGTGCGACTGCACCGGGGCCGGCTGACCACCCATCTGCGCCGCCGCCACTTTCGCCATCATGCTGACCCCGGCGGCCCGGATCTTGACCCCGATGCGGTGAATCACCAGGCGTTGCACCGGCGGGATCAGCAGCAGCAACCCCAGACCATCAGTCAGAAACCCCGGCAAGATCAGCAACAGCGCGGCAAACTTGGTCACCAGCCCTTCTGCCAGCGGCTGATGCGGGTTCAGGGCAAAACCGCTGCGCATCTGCACCAGCGATGGCAACCCATGCCCACGCAGGATCGCCACCCCCAGAAAACCGGAGCCAAGCACGATTGCCATCGTCGGCCACAGGCCGATGGCACCGCCCAAAGTCACAAACAGCGCAATCTCGATCAGGGGCCAAGCGATCACTCCAACCAGAAGCCACATGATAACCGATCCTTTATGCCGCTGCGATGGACTTGGGCCGCCAGACACCCTACATAGGGTTGGTCAAGGCAGGTTGCCAAGATTGCGGCTGCAAACCGCTTTAATGTTGTACTGTGAAGAGGGTCGGATGAACTCTGCCATCATTCAACTGATTGTACTGGCGGGAATCGCGGTATTCCTGATTCTGAAGCTGCGCTCGGTGCTGGGCACCCGTCAGGGCTTTGAAAAGCCCGCGAAACCGGTGGCGCTCGATGCCGATACCGCGCCGCGTGCCAAACGCGGGTTCGAGGTGATCGAGGGTGGCCCCGATGCCGACATCACCGACAATGTCGCCCAGGAGTCTCCGGCGGCGCTGGCACTGGCAGCGATGAAACGGGCGGAACCCGCCTTTAACGTCACCGATTTCCTGCGCGGCGCGCGCGGTGCCTATGAAATGATCCTGACCGCGTTCGACAGGGGCGAACTGGACAAGGTTCTGCCGTTCCTGTCGCGCGAAGTCTATGACAGCTTTGTCCAGGTGGTCGAGGATCGCGAGGCCCGGGGGCTGACGGTGAAATCGACCTTTGTCGGGATCCGCGAACTGAACCTGACCGGCGCCGAATTCAACGCCGATAGTGCCGAAGCCGAGGTGAAGGTGCGGTTTATCGGCGAAATCACCTCGACGCTGCGTGACAAGGCGGGGCAGGTGGTCGAAGGCGACCCGAATGAGATTAAGCGGCAAAAGGACATCTGGACCTTTGCCCGCAAGATGGGGGTCGACAATCCGAACTGGCAACTGGTGGCCACCGGGGAATGATCCGTGCCGCACTGGCATCCCTGTGCCTCGGGCTGGCTTCGATGACCGCGTCTGCCACCGAAGCCGAAGCCGGGCCAAAGCGGTACATGCTGGAGTTTTCCGACCTGAACGGCTGGGAACAGGATGACCATCTGGCCGCCCTGCAGGCTTTTACCGCAACCTGCGATCTGATCGACGACCCGGAATGGGCGGGGCTGTGTGCTCTGGCCAAGGACCAGCCCAAAACCGCCGAAGCCGCCCGCAGCTATTTCCAGATGTTCTTTCGCCCGGTGCAGATCGGCACCCCACCGGCGCTGTTCACCGGCTATTATGAGCCGGAACTGCGCGGTGCCACCCGGCGCGACAGCCACTATGCCTGGCCGATCTATCGCCGCCCCCCCGGCTTGGTCCCCGGCCAGTTGTGGCATTCAAGGGCAGAGATCGAGCAACAGGGGCTGCTGCGCGGCCGTGGCCTTGAAATCGCCTGGCTGGAAGACCCGGTCGAAGTCTTCTTTCTGCAAATCCAAGGCTCTGGCCGGGTACGACTGCCCGATGGCACCACCATTCGCGTCGGCTTTGATGGCAAGAACGGCCATCCCTACAAATCTGTCGGCGGTGAACTGGTGCGGCGTGGCCTGTTCAAGGCGCATCAGCTGTCGGCCCAGACCATCAAATCCTGGGTCCGCGCCAATCCGGCCGAGGGGCAAGGGCTGCTGCAACGGAACCCGTCTTTCGTGTTTTTCCGCCGGATTGATCAGGTACCCTCCGACAAGGGGCCGCTGGGTGCCATGGGCCGGTCGGTGACCACAGGGCGGACCCTGGCGGTCGATGATGATTTTACCCTGCTGGGTGCCCCGGTCTGGATCGAGAAAACCGGTGCCGACCCGATGCGGCGGCTGATGGTGGCGCAGGACACCGGGTCAGCGATCAAGGGGGCGCAGCGCGCCGACATCTTTTATGGCACCGGGCCGGAAGCCGGTGAGGTGGCGGGGCGGGTGCGCGATGGCGGCCGCATGGTGGTGTTGCTGCCGATCCAGCGCGCCCTTGCCATGCTGGACGCGGGCTAGCCGATGCGCCGCCCCCGTGGTCTGCGGCCGGAAGATGAGGATATCTGGCGCAAGGTGGTGCAGTCCATCACGCCGATGCATCCGCACCATCTGATTTCGCGCCCGGTCACGCTGCCGGAAACCCGGGCCCTGCCGGACAAACCAAGCCACCGCCCGGCCCGGATCGAACGCTTTCACATCGGCGAAAAGGCCAGCCGCGATCATGTGACGCTGCCCGCCAGCACCGCCCCCGCCGTGCGGATGGATTTCAAAGACTTCAAACGGATGTCGCGCGGCAAGTTGCAGCCGGAAAGCCGGATCGATCTGCACGGCATGACTTTGGCCGAGGCGCATCCGGTTCTGATCGGGTTTATCCTGAACGCCCAGGCCGCCGGTTTGCGGCTGGTGCTGGTGATCACCGGCAAGGGTAAAAGCGGCGATGACAGTGGCCCGATCCCCCGCCGCGCCGGTGCCTTGAAACACCAGGTGCCGCACTGGCTGGCGATGCCGCCCTTGGCGCCGCTGATTCTACAGGTGGCAGAGGCGCATCTGAAACATGGCGGCGGCGGGGCGTTTTACGTCTATCTGCGCCGCCATCGCGGTACTTGACGTTACCGCCGCGCCGATTGCCCGCCCGATAATCCATCGGCAATCGCGACCACCGGCGACAGCACGATCCGGGTTGCCAGTTGCAAGGTCAGCACCGTGCCGGAAATCAGATCGGTGCGGCCAGTCTGGTCGCGGGCAAAGGCGGCATCCACATCAGCGAGCCGCCCCAACAGCTGGATCAGCACCGGGCTGTCACCCGGGGTGAAATGCCCGGCACCGGTGGAAAACGCCCCGACCTCGAACAGGGTTACCTTCAGATCAGCCACCTGGCTGACATCTTCCAGCGTCCCCAGCCGCTCCTTTTGCCCGGTCAGCCGTGCCGACAGCGCCAGGGCCCGGTCTTTTTGCGAGGTAAAGATCAGGAAAGGCTGCGGCAGGGTGCCGATCCGCAGCGCCTGACTGCGAAACACCTCGACATCAATGTCAGGCGAAATCAGCACCACCCCGGCGATCCGGTTCAGCGCCTTTTGGCCGCGCTGAACCGCCATTTGCCGCAGCGCCTCCATCACCAGCGCCGCCCCCATCGAATGGCCCACCACCACAATCCGGTCGGCCCCGGCAGCCGCCACCTGTTCCAGCAGATCCTGCATCCCGTCGCGGGCAAACAGCACCGAGTCGCGGTCATAGACATAGGCCAGCGGCTTGCCCATCGACGGCCAGGAATAATGCACCGCCACCCCCGGCATCTGCAGATCATGGCTCAGCTGGGCAATGCGGTACAGCCCTTCGGAAAAGGTGTTGTTGAAGCCATGCACATAGATCACCGCTTCGCGCTGCCCGCGCGGCTGGCTGGACAGGGCTGCCACCAGGTCGCGGCGAAAGCTGGTTGGGTCGGGGTAGGTTCTGGCGGAAGTGGTCAGGAAATCAGTGGCGGGGTCCGGTTTCAGCTGGCCTTTGGGCCAGGCAATCTCACCCGCCTTGCGCACCGGCGGAATTGAAATATCAAACCGGGCAAAGCGGCCGGTTGCGGACCGGTCGCCGCTGAATTGGCCAGTTTCCGGGTTCATACCCCGGGTGGTCCCCACAAAAACCGACCGCACCTCGCCGACCGCCGCTGCCTGCGGCGCCATGGTCAGGGTGCCACGCGGCGAACAGGCCACCAGCAGCAGCACCATCAGCCATAGCCCGGCGTTCCGCATGTTGCCCCCTGACGCCGACACTCTGAACCCGACCGGACGCAGGCGACCCTACAGCACATAACGGCTGATGTCAGCCGACCGCGCCAGCGCCCCCAGGTTTTTCTCGACAAAGGCCGCATCCACCACCACCGCCTCGCCACCCCGGTCGGGCGCGGTGTAGGACAGTTCCTCAAACACCCGCTCCATCACGGTGTAAAGCCTGCGTGCGCCGATGTTTTCCACCGCCTGGTTCACCTCGGCGGCGATCCGCGCCAGCGCGGCGATGCCGTCGGGGGTAAAGCTGACTGTCACACCTTCGGTTGCCAGCAGCGCCGAATATTGCCGGGTCAGGGCATTGTCGGTTTCGGTCAGGATCCGCACGAAATCGCCTTCGGTCAGCGGCTTCAGTTCAACCCGGATCGGCAGGCGGCCCTGCAGTTCGGGCAACAGATCCGACGGCTTGGCGATGTGAAACGCACCCGAGGCGATGAACAGGATATGGTCGGTTTTGACCGGACCATATTTGGTTGATACCGTGGTGCCTTCGATCAACGGCAACAGATCGCGTTGCACCCCTTCGCGGCTGACATCGGCACCGCGGGTATCAGACCGGGCACAGACCTTGTCAATTTCATCAATGAAAACAATGCCGTTTTGCTCCACCGCCGTCAGCGCCGCCGCCTTGACCGCCTCATCATCCAGCAGCTTGTCAGCCTCTTCGCCGACCAGCAGCTCATAGCTGGCCGCCACCGTCATCTTGCGCCGTACCTTGCGGCCACCAAAGGCCTTGCCGAAGATATCGCCCAGGTTCATCATCCCAGGTTGCTGCCCCGGCAGTTCGAACGGCATCGGGTTGGCGGTGTCTGCCACCTCCAGTTCGATGAATGTGTCATCCAGTTCGCCGCGTTTCAGCTTGCCCAGAAACATCTCGCGGGTTTGCGCCCGGGCATTTTCCCCGGTCAGCGCCGCCAGCACCCGTTCCTGTGCCGCCGCATGGGCCCGCGCCTTGACATCATCGCGCATCAGGGCACGGGTCTGCGCAATCGCCGCATCCATCAGATCGCGGATGATGCTGTCGACTTCGCGGCCAACATAGCCGACCTCGGTGAACTTGGTCGCCTCGACTTTCAGAAACGGCGCCCGCGCCAGCTTCGCCAGCCTGCGGCTGATTTCGGTTTTCCCCACCCCGGTCGGCCCGATCATCAGAATGTTCTTCGGGTAGACCTCGTCGCGCAGATCATCGGCCAGCCGTTGCCGCCGCCAGCGGTTGCGCAGCGCCACTGCCACCGCCCGCTTGGCGTCATCCTGGCCGATGATATGGCGGTCCAGTTCTGAAACAATTTCACGCGGGGTCAGGTCGGTCATGCCGGTGCCCCGATCCGTTCCACCGTCAGATTGCCGTTGGTAAACACGCAAATCTCCGCCGCTATCGCCATCGCCGCGCGGGCAATCGCCTCGGCATCCATAGCCGTCGCCATCAGCCCGCGCGCTGCCGCCAGAGCAAAATTGCCACCTGATCCAATCGCCGCCACATCATGTTCCGGCTCCAGCACATCGCCAGCCCCGGTGATGACAAACAGGTCGCGCCCATCGGTGACGATCAGCATCGCCTCCAGATTGCGCAGATACTTATCCATCCGCCAGTCTTTCGCCAGCTCCACCGAGGCGCGCGCCAGTTGTCCCGGTGCCGCCTCCAGCTTTTTCTCCAGCCGGTCCAGCAGGGTAAAGGCATCGGCGGTCGATCCGGCAAAGCCGCAGACCACGTCATGCCCGCCGGGTGACAACCGCCGCACCTTGCGCGCCGTGCCTTTGATCACGGTATTGCCCAGGCTGACTTGCCCGTCGCCCGCCACCACCACTTGGCCGCCGCGCCGCACCGCGAGAATGGTGGTGCCATGCCAGCCGGGAAATCTGTCGTCGTTCATGCCTGTCTCCCCTGTTGCGGCCTATATGGCGGCTGACCCACGCCTCAGCAAGTCACGCCAACAGATCGCCGCCCGCCAGCACGATCCGCGCCGCCCGTACCGCCCGGTCGATATGGGCGCGGGCCGAGGGATGGTCTGGCGGCAACCGCGGCATTGTCCACCCCACCGAAGCGAGGGTGCGCAGCAGCACGAACACCGGCACCATCGCGCGCGCCACGGCATCCAGCGGGCGCAGGGCGCTGTAACCCCCGATCAACGCCGCCGCAATCGCCGCCAGATGCGGCTCCGCCAGGCTTTGACTCAGGGCGGTGCCCAGATCATACAGCCGAAAGCCGGTGCCGCAGTCGTCAAAGTCGATCAAGGTCAGCGCATCACCATCGACCAGCACATTTTCCCGCAGCACATCGGCATGAATCACCCCGTGATCGCCGTGGGCAAATCCCGCCAACCGGTCGCGGCAATAGCCACGCGCCGCCAGCATGACCTGCCGTTCATCGGCCCGCAGGCCGGGATGCTGCCAGAACCGGCCCCAGAATGGCGCCTCACCGACCAGCCCATCGGTCCCCCAATCGGGCCGGGTGAAGCCGGGCGGCACTTCCAACCGGTCTGCCGCACTATGCAACCCCGCCAGCAGCCGCCCCAAGGCATGATAGATCCGCCCCTGTTCCGCCGGGCTTTGCGCCAACGGCACCCGCGCCTGCCCAATCGCTTCTCCCTCGGCCCACAGCAGCACCGACGCGCGCCGCCCTTGTCCAAGGTCCGCCACCAGCCCCCCGGCCAGAGTAGCCAGTGGTAACGGCACCGGCACCCCGTGCCGCGCCAGTTCCCGGACCAGCCACAGTTCCGACCCGATGGCGGCATCGCTTTGGTAGCCCACTCGGTGCAGCCGCAACGCCGCCTGCGCCGCCGTTGGCAATACCACCTCGAACACCGCATTTTCCCGGTTGGCGATCAGCCGGGGCGTCCCCGGCCCGGCCCCGCCCCAAAGCGCCGCCGCCTCGATTGCCAGCGCCAATGCGTCGGCATCGGTCATCCCGGCATCGGTCATCTTGGCGGCGCTTCGGCCAGCGCTTCGGCCAGCGCATCGATCACAAGATCAGCCTGTGCCAGTGAAAGCACCATCGGCGGCCGCAGTTTCAGAATGTTGCCATGGCGGCCGATCTTGCCCATCAGCACCCCCCTGGCCTTCATCCGCTCCACCACATCGGTCACAAACCCGCTGGCGGGCGCACCACCCGCCAACACAAACTCAGCACCGAAAAACAAGCCCTTGCCGCGCACATCGGCCAGCAGCGGATGGCGCAGCGCCTGCATCCGGGCCAGCGCATGGGCCCCCACCACGGCGGCATTCTCCATCAGCCCTTCGGCATCGATCACCTCCAACACCGCGATACCGGCGGCAGCAGCCACCGGATTGCCGCCAAAGGTGTTGAAATAACCGAATGCGTGGCGAAACGCCGCCATCACATCGGGCCGCGCCAGCACCGCGCCAACCGGGTAGCCATTGGCCATCGGCTTGCCCACCGTCACCACATCCGGGGCAAAGCCGATCCAGTCATGGCCCCAGTAATGGCTGCCCAACCGGCCAAACCCCGGCTGCACCTCATCGGCGATCATCAATCCGCCCGCCGCCCTGACCGCCCTGACGGTTGCATCCAGAAACCCCGGCACCATGACCGGAAAGCCCTCGTTGGCGAAATAGGGGCACAGCATCAGCCCGGAAAACCCGAACCCCGCCGCTTCCAGCGCGTCGATTGCCCGGCTGATATCAGCGGCAAACGCCGCGCCGCCGTCCAGCGCACTCACCCCCTCGGGTGCCGGCACCAGCCGCACATGCGGCGGGGTGCCGCCAATCGGCGGGCGGCGGGTCGACAGCGCCGAAACGGCACTGGTGTTGCCGTGATAGGTATTGTCGGTGGCGATGATCCCGACCTTGCCGGTCACCGCCTGCGCCATCCGCAAGGCGATGTCATTGGCTTCCGACCCGGTGCAAACCATGATCGCCTGCGAAATCCCATGGCCGAGCCGCGCCGTCAGCCGCTCGACATAATCCAGAATCCCGTCATGCAGATAGCGGGTATGGGTGTTGAGTGTCGCCGATTGCCGGGCCATCGCTTCCACCACCCGGGGGTGGCAATGGCCGACATGCGGCACGTTGTTGTAACAATCGATATAGGCGCGCCCGGCGGCATCCCACACCGTTGCCCCCGAGCCCCGCACAAGATGCACCGGGTCGGCGTAAAAGGTCGGCAGATTTGGCCCCAGCAGCCGGGCGCGGCGTTCGACCAAGGATTCACTCATCTTCGCCCGCCACCTTTCCCCGCAATCCTTTCACTTCGCCGCGCAAGACCTTGGCCACCACCCGCCGCTTCTGGCTGGCAAGGGTCGGCCGGGTCGCAATCCGCCGTTTCGGTGCCACCAGCGCCGCGCGGATCATCTCGACCAGCCGCGCCCCGGCCAATTCGCGGTTGCGCGCCTGGCTGCGGGTTTCTTCGGCGCGGATCACGATGGCACCTTCAAGGGTCCAGCGCCGCCCGGCCAGCCGCTTCAGCCGGGCCTTGACAGCAGGGGTCAGAGACGGGCTGCGCGCCGCTTCAAACCGCAGTTCCACCGCAGTTTCCACCTTGTTGACATTCTGCCCGCCGGGACCAGAGGAGCGGCTGAACTGCTCGCTCAACTCCCAGTCTTGCAAGACAATCTGATCCGTCACCCACAGCATCGCAAACCCTTGCGTTTGTTTTTCGCAAAAATACTCCCGCCGGAGGCTCCTGCTGCTGCCACCAGCCCACAGTGCAGAATTACGCCGACAGCGTCAAAAGAGAAAGGGCCGCCTTGCGGCGACCCTTTCCGAGATTTGAGGAGATGGGCGAGGTTAGAAACGTGCCCAATCGGAATTCGCAAAACCAAGGGTCTGCCCTCAGCTGGCGACACCTCCAACTGTCCCGACGCCGCATTCCACTATCACTCTCGACACTGGACCACCTCCTTTCACTGGGTTGCTGTTAGGCATAGCGTGACACAGATTTTGTGTTTGTCAAAAACTTTCCTGCTATCCCTGCGAAAATATCAGTAAAGTGATTTCTATTGCAGCGCTGCAACATCCGGCGGCAGATTGCCTAATTCTGCAGCCGGTATTCCACGAGTTCGCTCTGTTGCAGGATCGAAAAATTGTCATCCGAAATCATCGTCAGCCGCAATCCCTGGCCGTCGCGCCACACCGCCAGCCCCTCCAGATTGTCATGCACCCCTGCTGCGGTTTCCAGCAGCACCTCGCCAGCGCCAGGGTCGATCCCTGACAGATCGTACCGCACCACCCGGCTCAAGAACCCGCGCAGCCCCAGAAAGTCGCGATAGAGCACATAAAGCCGCCCGTCCGGCCCGAAATCGGCGCTGACCGGCAGCCAGTTGCCAACGGCGGCAATCGCAAACGGCCGGGTCCAGCGCCCCTGCTGCAACCGATAGACCGGAAAGGCGCGGTTGCGCAGCATCGCCCGTTCCGGGATGGCATAGATCACCCCGGCCGCATCGATTGCCAACGCTTCCGGTCCTTGATTGCCCGGAAAGGCGGCAAACTCGCGCGGGCTGGGCAGCGCAATCTCCGGCCCGCCGATTGCCGGGTAATGTGCCACCCGCGCCTCACCTTCAAACGACACCCAGATGCCGCCAAAGCGATCCCGGGCAACGCCTTCGGCATCGGCAAACTTGCCCAGCAGCCGCTGGCCATGGGCATTGCGGACCCAGTCCTGCAGCAGAATGCTGGCCGTGGTCACCACCCCGGTGCCATCACGATCCAGCCGCCCCGCCAACACCTGCCCCCGGTCGGAGATTGCGACATAGGCCCTGCCATCCTCCGACAGGTCCAGCGCCGAAAAGCCGCCAAAAGCCGGGCTATCGACCTGCCAGACAAAGCTGCCGATGTAGGTGGCGGGCTCGGCGCTGGCTCCATGCACCAGCAGCGCCAGCCCTAGGGCGAGGCCAGAACAGCGGCGCATTGGGTCGGCAGATCGGCCATGGTGAATTCGCGCGGTGTTTTCGCCCTGGGCACCTTTGGCGCATTGGGGTCCGGCGGTGGCGGGTTCAGATAGGCGTCTGACACCCAATACATCAGCGTATCATCACAGCCGCTGCCATTCTTGGAAAGCTCTGCCACCGTCGGGGTCTGGGGTTCGCACTGGCCAGCTCCGGCAGGGCAGTTCAGCCGCACGTGAAAATGCGTCTCATGGCCATAGAGCGGCCGGATTTTCTGCAACCAGGCCTTGTCCCTGCGGGTTGCGGTCTTGCACATCTCGATCTTGGCGGCGGCGGCGATGAAAATGCGGTCAACCCGCGGGTCAGACGCCGCCGCCTTCAACAGCGCGACATGCGCCGGGGTCCAATAGCCCGTCACGGATTTCTGATCGTCTGACCGGATCGAGACCGAGCTGATGTTTTCGCGGTCCGTCACCGACAGGTTCACCCGCTGCGGCGGCAGCATCCAGACATCGGCATCCAACCCGATCTGGTGGCTGGCATGGCCCGAGGTCATCGGGCCGCCGCGCGGCTGGCTCATGTCACCGATATACAAACCGGCCCAGCCGACCTGGGTTGCGGCCACGCTCAGTTCCTGCAGAAACCGGACCAGCACCGGTTGGCCAAAGTTGCGCTGGCGGCTCAAACGCATTGCCTGCCAGGTCGGACCAGTTTCCGGCAGTTCCACCATCCCGGCACCGCAGCCTCTGGCGTAAGCCCCGACCGGCATCGGGACTTGTTGGCTGGGGGCTGCCGCAGCACCAAACAGCTGGTTTGCCAGCTGTTGCGCCTGCGCCCCGTCTGTCGCCAGCCCCAGACAGATCGCAATGATGGCCAAAGCCTTCATGCCCCGCCCTCGCTTCCGGTCCTGACCCAGGCCAGCAACACCAATCCGGTGCCAAACAGCACCACCAGCGGAATCATCCCGATCTGCTGGCTGCCGGTCAGGCTGGTCACCACCGCAATCCCCAAAGGTGCCATGAACGATGTCGCCTTGCCTGCCAACGCATACAGCCCGAACGCCTCGGTGATATGGGCCGGGTCGGATTGACGCACCAGCATGGTGCGGCTGGCGGCCTGCAGCGATCCGCCAGCGGCACCGATCACCGCACCGATGATGTAAAAGGCGATATCCGGCAGCTTTGAGCCTTCGGCCACCGCCATTCCCAGCACCGAGGTGCGCGACACAAACACCACTGCCACCGCCACCAGTGTCAGCACCAGCACGTTAAAGGCAATCACCGGTTTTGGCCCGAACCGTACATCGGCCCGGCCGCCCAGCCATGCAAACACCGCCCCGGTGACAATCGCCAGAATCCCGAACATGCCGATATCGACAACCGACCAGCCCAGCACACCCGAGGCATAGATGCCGCCAAAGGCATAGATGCCGTTCAGCGCATCGCGGTAGAACATCGACGACAGCAGATAGGCAAACAGGCTGCGCCTTTGCGGCAGCGTTCGCAGCGATGCCATCAGGTCCGGCCCGGCCTGCCGCAGCGCCTGTGGTACCGACAACCGCCCCGGCAGCTTCGGTTCCCGCACCCACAGGAAAAACGGCACCATGAACACCACATACCAGATCGCCGAAAACGGCCCGACCGACCGGGTGCCTTCGCGCGCCGCAGCATCCAGCCCAAAGATCGGGCTGATCCCGATCAGGGTCTTGCCGCTTGGTCCTTCGGCAAACAGCGCCAGCATCAGCACCAAAGCCAGCAGCCCGCCCAGATAGCCAAAGGCAAAACCATTGCCCGATAGCCGCCCCAGATCTTCGCGTCTGCACAGGTCCGGCATCATCGCATTGGTAAAGGTGGTGGCAAACTCCATGCCGATCAGGCCCACGCCAAAGCTGATCAGGATCAGCACCAGATTGTAATTGCCGGGTGCCGCATACCACAGACCCCAGGCCCCCAGCACATACATCAGCGAAAACAGGCAGATAAACGCCATGCGCCCCCCGGCGCGGTCTGCCACAGCCCCGAGATAGGGCGAGCCGACCGCGATCAGCAGCCCGGCAATGCCGACGCCATATCCCCAGGCCGACTGCGCCGCAGAGCCATCACCCAGCAGGTCATTGATATAGGGACCGAAAATGAAGGTCAGCAGCAGGGTGTTATAGGGCTGGCTGGACCAGTCAAAGAAATTCCAGCCCCAGACGCGCTTGTTCAACGATGCCCCGGCCATGCTGCCTGCCCCCTTGGTTTTCCCGGAATAGACAGGCAATGGCGGCGCGGCGCAAGCCCGGTGCTTGACAGACTGCCGCTGGAACCGCAAAGCGATGCCGACCCCACAACCGCGCCGCCCCGGACCTGATCCGGGGCCTCGAGTCCTCGATCCCAACAGCAGAAAACCGGCACATGTTCCCACCGCATCGCACGCGACTCGGGGTCCCGGATCAAGTCCGGGACGGCGCGGCAGGGGCGCTGGTCTGGCTTTGCGGCGGCCAGGGCCGCAGTGCATCGGCGGCAATCCAGGCCTGTACCCAGTCCGGCAAAGTGGGGGAGGGGCCCTGATGCCCGATCGCCGCTGCCATCTCTGCCGGGTTCACGATGCCTGACTTGCCGACAATTGCGCTGCGGATCAGTACATGGCTGGTACAATCGTCTCCACGCCACATCGACTGCTCCATATAGACAAACCGCGCATCCCATCCCACACACCGGCTGCGCATCTCGATCCGGGCAAAGGCCTGCACCCGGCGGCGATAGCGCACCGAGGACCCGGCGACGGTCAGGCCCCAACGCTTTTCAGCCAGCACCCTGTCCAGCCCGGTGCGTCGCGCCAGCGGCAAGCGGCCAAGGTCATACAGGGTCAGAGTACGGCCGTTGTTCAGCTCGTTCCACGGGTCAAGGTCCCATGGCAGCACCCTGTGATGCGAGACATGGCTGCCGGTCAGCGGCAACTTTGGCGCATTGCGGTGAATGAGCAGTTCCTTGGCCAGCCGGAAAAACGGATACATCGCGGCACCTCCGCCCCGTTCGTGCTGCGCTGCGGCGAAATCGTCAACCCCAACGTGACGGCATCGGGGCGGAACCGCAGAATTCCCCGCCTTTGCCGCCCTTGCAACCACGGGAGGCGCGCTATAGCTGTGGCGCTGCCCCTGCAAGGATGAACCATGACGTCGCTGTTTCAAATTCTGATGCTGATCCTCGACATCGTCTGGTTCATCATCATTGCCCATATCATCATGAGCTGGCTGATCAATTTTCAGGTGTTGAACCTGCGCCAGCCATTGGTCAGTCAATTGTGGGACGGGCTGAACCGCATGCTGAACCCGGTCTATAACCGGGTCCGGGCGTTCCTGCCCAGCACAGGCAGCCTTGATCTGGCACCGCTGGTGGTGCTGCTGGCGGTTTATGCGCTGCGGATCGTGCTTGCCAACAACTTCGCCTATTTCTACTGACCCCACCCGATGACCCCGCCGGAGCCAGAGGCGCTGCTGCATTCGGTCTTTGGCTTTCCGGCGTTTCGCCCCGGTCAGGCAGAGATTGTCGCAGCCGTCATGGCGGGGCAGAACTGTCTGGCGATCATGCCGACCGGTGGTGGCAAGTCGCTGTGTTTTCAATTGCCCGCGCTGTGCCGTGACGGGGTGACACTGGTCATCTCACCGCTGATTGCGCTGATGCGCGATCAGGTCCGGGCGCTGCGCGAAGCCGGGGTAGAGGCGGGGGCGCTGACCTCTGGCAACACCGATACAGAGACCGAAGCGGTGTTTGCCGCACTGGACGAAGGCCGCTTGAAACTCCTCTACATGGCGCCGGAACGGCTTGGCGCGATGGCGACACTGGGGCTGCTGCGGCGGATCAACACCACGCTGATCGCGGTGGATGAGGCGCATTGCGTCAGCCAGTGGGGCCATGATTTCCGCCCCGACTACCTGAAAATCGGGGCGTTGCGCCGGGCGCTGGGGGTGCCGCTGGCGGCCTTTACCGCCACAGCGGACGAGGAGACCCGGGCAGAGATTGTCAACCGGCTGTTTGACGGCGAGGCCCCCACCACCTTTCTGCGCGGCTTTGACCGGCCCAATATCCATCTGGCGTTTCAGGTGAAAAACAACCCGCGCGACCAGATCCTGGCCTTTGCCAAGGCGCGGCGCGGGCAGTCGGGCATTGTCTATTGCGGCACCCGCGCCAAGACCGAAACCCTGGCGCAGGCGCTGCGCGACGATATGCACCTCGCCTGCGCCTATCATGCCGGGATGGAGGCGGAGGACCGGCGGATTGCCGAAACCCGGTTTCAGCGCGAAGACGGGTTGATCGTGGTGGCGACCGTGGCCTTTGGCATGGGGATCGACAAACCCGATATCCGCTGGGTGGCACACGCCGATCTGCCAAAGTCGATCGAGGGTTATTATCAGGAAATCGGCCGGTCGGGCCGCGACGGTGCCCCGGCGGAAACCCTGACCCTGTTCGGCCCCGAAGATATCCGCCTGCGCCGCAGCCAGATCGACGAAGGGCTGGCCCCGCCAGACCGCAAAGCCGCCGACCATGCGCGGCTGAATGCGCTGCTGGGTCTGGCAGAGGCGGTCAAATGCCGCCGTCAGGTGCTGCTGGGCTATTTCGGCGAAACCGCTGAGCCTTGCGGCAATTGCGATCTGTGCGACCGCCCGGTGGACCTGTTTGATGCCACCGAAGCGGTGCGCAAGGCGTTGTCGGCGATTTTGCGCACCGGCGAGTATTTCGGCGCAGGCCATCTGATCGACATTCTGACCGGTTCCGCCACCGCCAAGGTCCGCGAACGCGGCCATGACAAGCTGCCGACCTTTGCCGCCGGCCGCGATCTGTCGAAACCGGTGTGGAACGCGGTGTTTCGCCAGATGATGGGCCGCGATCTGGTGCGGCCCGACCCGGAACGCCACGGCGCGCTGCGGATGACCGAAGCGGCCCGACCGATCCTGCGCGGTGAACAGACGATCGAGCTGCGCCGCGACACGCTGGAGGCAGCGGCTACCGCCCGGCCCGAAGCCCGGGCCCAGATCAGCGCCGGGGATGAGCCGCTGTTGTCGCTGCTCAAGGCGCGGCGGCGCGCCCTGGCCGAGGCGGCACGGGTACCGGCCTATGTGATCTTTGCCGACCGCACCCTGATCGAAATGGCCGAGCGGCGGCCGCGCACTCTGGACCAGATGGCCGGGATCACCGGGGTGGGGGTGAAAAAGCTGGAAAGCTACGGCGCGATCTTTCTGGCCGAAATCAATGGTGCCGCGCCGGAGCCGCAGCATCCAAAGCGCCGCAGGCTGGCGGGCCGTGATGGTGCCGCGATCTATGACCGGCTGCTGGAAGTGCAGGCAGACCTGATGCGCGGCGAAGACGGCACCGGCAAGCCGATCACCTGTTCTGCCGCCCTGCTGGCCAAACTGGCCGAACTGCGCCCGCGCGACCTGGACCAGCTGACCCACCTGATGGGCGAACGCCGGGCCGAGCGGTTTGGCGCGGCGTTTCTGCAGGTGATTGCCGAAGAATAGCGGCATCCGGTCCGGGTAGCGGGCTTCACACCGCCACATCCATCTCGTCGCCAGCCTCCTCCGGTGCCGGGCGGCGGGCTTCGGGCGGGCAGGCGGCGGTGATCCGTTCGCAGATCGCGGATTTGCGCAAGGGTTTGGTCAGGTAGAAATCGAGGCCGGAGGCGAGGATGCCCTCAGAGTCGCCCTCCATCGCATGGGCGGTCAGGGCCACCACGGGGATGCGCGGCAGCTTGCCATCCACTTCCAGCTGGCGGATGGCGCGTGTGGCGTCGCGGCCATCCATTTCCGGCATCGAGATATCCATGAACACCAGATCGGGGTGAAAGCTCTGATACAGTTCGACCGCTTCGATGCCGTTGTTGGCAAACACCAGTTCGATATCCAGATCCTTGACCATCTTGCGGAACACCAGCTGGTTGGTGCGGTTATCCTCGGCGGCCAGTACCCGCATGGTGCGGTTGCCGGTGGCGGCTTCGGGGGCGGCACCCGGTACCGGGTCCGACAGGTTTTGCAACCGCCGCGCCAGATCAGAGCGCAGGATCGGCTTTTGAATGATCGCCGTCACCGCCAGCAGGTCCGCCTCATCCATGCTGGCGCGGTAGCCGGCCGGGTTGGCGGCACAGATCATCACCGGCACCACACCGCCGCGCATCCGGATCCGCGATGCCAGCGCCGCCCCCGCCATGTCGGGCAGATCGCTGTCGGCCAGCACCACATCAATCGCCGGATCAGCCGCCAGCGCCGCCAGCGCCTCGGCCCCGGTGCGTACCGCCACCACCGCCAGGCCATAGGTTTTCAGCTGCCGTTCCAGCACCGAGCGGTTGATGATCTGATCATCCACTACCAGCGCACGCCGGACCCGGATCGGTTGCCCGGCAAAACCGGCGGCTTCCTCGGCCACCGGCAGCGTCAGCTTGAAGCCAAAGCTGGAACCGGTGCCCTGTTCACTATCGACCCAGATATCCCCCCCCATCAGCTTGATCAGCTGCTGGGTGATGGCAAGGCCAAGGCCGGTGCCTTCAAACTTGCGGTTGGACTGGTCATCGACCTGATTGAATTCACCAAAGATGTGGTCAAGGAACTGTTCCGGGATACCGATGCCGGTATCTTCAACGGTGACGTGCAGCTGCTGTTGCCCGGCGTCGCCTTCAAAGCCCACAACCCGCACCAGCACATGCCCCTTGGCGGTGAATTTCACCGCATTGCCCATCAGGTTGGTCAGCACCTGCCGGATGCGGCCGGGGTCACCGACAAACCGGGTCGGCAGGAAAATGTCATAGTCGATCAGCATTTCAACGCCCTTGTCGCGTGCCGAGGGCTGCAACAGGATGGTGACTTCGTGGATACAGCGTTCCAGATCAAAGGGTTCCGGGTACAGAACCAGCTTTTTCGCCTCGATCTTGGAGTAGTCCAGCACATCGTTGATGATGACCAGCAGCGCCTCGCCGGAGGAGCGGATGGTTTCGGCATACAGCTTCTGCTCCTCGGTCAGGCCGGTTTCACACAGCAGTTCCGCCATGCCGACCACGCCATTCATCGGGGTGCGGATCTCATGGCTCATGTTGGCCAGAAACGCCGACTTGGCCCGGTTGGCGGCTTCGGCCTTTTGCTGCGCCTCTTTCAGCTCGGCTTCGCGGGTGATGGTTTCGGTGATGTTCAGCGCCAGACAGGCCATATCGCCGCCCTGGGCACGGCGGTCGATCAGTTTGATATATTCGCCGTTATACAGCCGGATCACCCGGGCCTCGATCACATCGCCCTGCCAGCGGGTCAGCATGTCGGTGACCCAGTCATCCGGGGTCGCCGGGGCCACATCCACCAGCCCTTCTTCGGCGGCAAGCCGCAGCAGGCTGCGGTAACTGACCCCGGGTTTCACCGCTGCCAATCCATCGAACAGCGACAGATAGGCGCGGTTGGCGGCCACCAACGTCAGCCCGGCATCAAACACCGCAAAGCCGTCGCGGAGGGTTTCAAACGACTCCCACAGCCGCCGTTCGGCGATGACCGTGGCGGTGTGGGCGCGTATCAGGTCAGATTGAAAGCGGGTGTTCTGGCCCTTAAGCGCCTCGGCTTCCGACCGCGCGACTTCGACCACATGCCGCTGTTCAACGATCTGATCCGACAGCGACCGGGCATGCAGCGACAGCTTTTGATTCGCGGTGAACAGTTCACGGCTTTTCTGTTCCAGCAGGCGTTGGGCGGCCAGCCGCGCCCGCCGTTCCATCACCAGCTTTTCCGCCAGGTTCATCCGCCCCTCCGCCCCTGCCAGCCCAACATCACCGGGCACCCGCAGCGCCGCAATCCGGCAGACAGTTGCGCATCAGCGTGAACACCGGGTTAAGCGGCGCGAAAACAGCCGCAGGAACCCGGCACAGGTCACTCCACCATCCTTGCCAACGCGCCGCGCTCCATGCGACGATGCGGCATTTGTAGGTGGGAGGTTTGCGATGCGATTTCTGTCAGGTGCTGTCGTGTTTTGTCTTGGGCTTGCGGTCATGCCGCTGGCCGCCCAGCAATCTCCGGTGCCGGACCGCCGCGTTGTGGTGACAGAAGGTGTCGATTACCCCGGATCGGACCTGCAGACCCTGCTGGACACCAATTATGACGCCTGTGAACAGGCCTGCCTTGGCAACAGCCAATGCGTCGGTTTCACCTTCAACACCCGGTCCAACAGCTGTTTTCCGAAAAGCGAAATCAGCGGGTCTGAACCCTATGCCGGCGCCTTTTCCGCCAGAGTGGTCGAGGTTGACGCCGCCACCAAAGACCGCGCGTTGCAGCGCATGGCCGAACTGCCGTTCATCGCCGCCAGCGATTTCGATGCCGCCCGCGATCTGGCGCAGCGCATCGGCGATCTGCATGTGACCGGCGAATGGAGCGCCGAGGATCATCTGGCCTCTGCCGCCGATGCCCGCAAAACCAACGATCTGGTGACTGCAGGCAAATTTGTCGGTGCCGCGCTGAGCCTGACGGATGCCTCGGATCAATGGGTGGACTATGGCCGCCTGATGCTGGATCAGCGCCCGCAAATGCCCGAGGGGGATAGGTCAGAGCTGAACAGCCGCGCCTTTGCCGCCGCGCTGAACGGCTATCTGCGGGCTGGTAAACCGGCGGCACAGGCATCGGCGCTGGCGCTGGCCGGTGAGGCTTTGGTGGAAATGGGGCGCGGGTCGGAGTCGATTGCGCTGTTCAAGCAAGCACAGGATTTGCAGCCCCGTTCCGATGTGGCGGCGATGCTGGCCGATGCCACGGGCAAATTCGGCTTTCGCATCGAGGAAACCGCTGTCGAAAGCGATCTGGCGCGGCCCCGCATCTGCGCCACCTTCAATCAGCAGCTGAAAGACGGCGGCTTTGACTATGCCCCCTTTGTCCGGGCCGCAACCGAAGGGCTGGCGGTGACGGCGGAATACAACCAGATCTGCATCGCCGGGGTTGAACATGGCGTGCGTTACGCCGTGACCTTTCGGGAAGGGCTGCCTGCGGCGAATGGCGAAGTGCTGGCGCAAGACACCGAGATTGCGCTGTATGTCCGTGACCGCTCCCCTGCCGTGCGGTTCCCGGGCCGCGCCTATGTGTTGCCGAAATCGACCGAAGCGGCGATTCCGGTCGAAACCGTCAACACCAAAGCCATCGATCTGGTGCTGCGCCGGGTATCAGACCGCAACCTGCTGCGCGCCATTCAGAACGACTATTTCGGCCGCTCGATGGTTTACTATGAGGAGGAGGATTTTGCCGCCAATGTGGCCGAGGAGCTTTGGCGCGGCACCGGCGATGTCGGGATGGAGGTCAACAAGGATGTCACGACCCGCCTGCCGATGGATGGGGTGATCGCCGGATTGCCCGCTGGTATCTATGCCCTGTCCGCCTCAATCGCCGGGCAGGACAAGTATGACAACCCCGGGGCAACCCAGTGGTTTGTAATCTCCGATCTGGGCGTCACCACCCTGTCGGGCACCGACGGTCTGCATGTGTTTGTGCGGGCGCTGGGCGATGCCTCGGCCAAGGCGGGGGTGACCGTCACCTTGCTGTCGCGCGCCAATGCGATTCTGGGCACCACCACCACCGATGCCGAAGGCTATGCCCATTTTGCTGCCGCCCTGACCCGTGGCAGCAATGGTGCCGAACCGGCATTGGTCGAGGTGACCGAGGGTGACACCGACATTGCCTTTCTGTCGCTGACCGACCCTGAATTTGACCTGTCAGACCGGGGGGTTGAAGGGCGCGAGGCGGCGCCGCCGGTCGATGTGTTCCTGACCACCGACCGCGGCGCCTACCGGGCCGGTGAAACCATCTTTGTCACCGCCCTGACCCGTGACCCGCAGATGAACGCCATTGAAGGGCTGCCGCTGACCGCGATCCTGACCCGACCTGACGGCGTCGAATATTCCCGCACCTTGGCCGAAGATGGCGGTGCCGGTGGCCATGTCTTTGCCTTGGCCGTCGCCGGTTCCGCCCCGCGCGGCCCCTGGCGGCTGGAACTGCGGGCCGAAGCCGATGGCCCGGCGCTGGCATCCACCACCGTGCTGGTCGAGGATTTCCTGCCCGAACGCATCGACTTTACCCTTGCCCTGCCCACCGGTGCGGTGCGTCTGGGTGACACCCCGGACCTGACGATTGAGGCACGCTATCTGTTTGGTGCCAAAGGTGCCGGTCTGCCGATTGAAGGCGAGGTGCAGGTGCGTGCGGTGGATGAGCTGGAAAGCCTGCCGGGCTACCGGTTCGGGCTGTATGATGAGTTTTTTGCACCGCAAACCGCCTACATCGAGCCGGGCATGGAAACCGACGCCGAAGGTCTGGCCACGGTGCCACTGACCTTCGCCGAATTCACCGACCCGCGCCGCCCGCTGGAAATGCGGGTGACCGCCCGGCTGTCCGAAGGGTCGGGTCGCCCGGTGGAACGGCAAGTGACCAAGATACTCGCCCCCGCCGCGCCGATGATCGGGATCAAGCCGCAGTTTGACGGTGTGGTGGCCGAAGGCAGCAACGCCGGGTTTGACCTGATCGCCATCGGCCCCGAGATCAGCCTGATGGATCTGCCGGTGCACTGGACGCTGAACCGGGTGGAGACCGAGTATCAATGGTATCGCCAATATGGCAACTGGAACTGGGAACCGACCACCATTCGCACAAGGGTTGCGGAAGGTGACGCAGACCTGAGTGCCGCTGGCCCGGTGTCCGTTTCGGCCCCGGTGCAGTGGGGCGCGTATGAGCTGAAGGTGGAAAGCGCCGACGGCGCGGATTTCGTCGCCAGTTCGGTGAGTTTCTACGCCGGTTGGTATGCCCCAGCCGATGCCACCGAAACCCCCGATACGCTGGAACTGTCGCTGGACAAACCGGCCTACCTGCCGGGTGAAACCGCAACGCTGCGGCTGGTGCCACGCGCTGCCGGTGTGGCGCTGGTAACGGTGATGTCGAACCACCTGATCTCAATGCAGGCGGTCGCTGTGACCGAGGGCGAAAACATCATTGCGCTGCCGGTCACCGATCAGTGGGGGGCGGGGGCCTATGTCACCGCGTCGGTGATCCGGCCAATGGATGTGGCGGCGGGGCACAACCCGGCGCGGGCGCTGGGGCTGAGCTATGCCGCCGTTGATCCCGGTGCGCGGCGGCTGAACGCCAGGCTGGAACTGGCTGCGGAGGCGGAACCGCGCGGGCCGCTGGATGTGGCGATCAGGGTCGATGGGGTGGCGGCGGGCGAGGTCGCCTATGTTACCCTTGCGGCGGTGGATCAGGGTATCCTGAACCTGACGGGCTTTCAGCCGCCAGACCCCGATGGCCACTATTTCGGCCAGCAAAAGCTGGGCATGGCGATCCGCGATGTCTATGGCCGGTTGATCGACGGGCTGAATGGCGAGATCGGGGCGGTGCGTTCTGGTGGTGACAGTGGCAGCGCCAAGCTGCAATCCCCGCCGCCGACAGAGGAACTGGTCGCCTATTTCGCGGGGCCATTGCAGGTCGGTGCCGACGGCTACGCCCGCGCCAGCTTCGATCTGCCCAGCTTTAACGGCACCGTCAAGGTGATGGCGGTGGTCTGGACCAAATCCGGTGTGGGGCAGGCCAGCGCCGATGTGCTGGTGCGCGACCCGGTGGTGCTGACAGCCTCGGTGCCGCGCTTCATGGCACCGGGCGATGGCAGCCGGTTGTTGCTGGAGATTGTGCATGCCAAAGGCCCGACAGGCCGTGTGGGGGTCGATGTGACGGCAACCGGCCTGACGCTGGGTGCCGTGCCATCGGGTGTCGATCTGGCCGAAGGCGGCAAACAGGTGGTGTCGGTCCCGATCACCGCCGGAGAGGTCGGGCTGCACACCTTGCGGGTGGCGCTGACGACGCCGGATGGCAAACAGCTGGTCAAGCTGCTGACCCTGCCGGTGCAGGTCAACGACCCGGTGCAAACCGTCACAACCCGGTTTGAACTGGCGCAAGGTGACACCTTTACCTTTGATGGCAATGTCTTTGCCGGGTTCCACCCCGGCACCGCCAGTGCCACCCTGGCCATGGGCCCATTGGCGCGGTTCGATGCGCCGGGGCTGCTGGCCAGCCTTGACCGCTATCCCTATGGCTGCACCGAACAGCTGACCTCCAGGGCGCTGCCGCTGCTGTATCTGTCGGATGTCGCCAGGGCGATGGGGATGGCGGATGCCGGGGATATCGACTTGCGGGTGACAGAGTCGATTGCCGAAGTGCTGACCAATCAGGACAGCAACGGCGCCTTTGGCCTGTGGTCGCCGTCATCCGGCGATTTCTGGCTCGATGCCTATGTAACCGATTTCCTCAGCCGGGCGCGGGCGCAGGGCTACGCGGTGCCCGACAACGCTTTCCGCATGGCGATGGACAATCTGCGCAACCATGTGAACTACGCCCCTGATTTCGACAAGGGCGGCGGCGATCTGGCCTATGCGCTGATGGTGCTGGCGCGCGAAGGCGCTGCAGCCGTTGGCGACCTGCGCTATTATGCCGATGTGAAAGCCGATGCCTTTGATACCCCGATCGGGGCCGCCCAACTGGGGGCGGCGTTGGCGTCGTATGGCGACCAGACCCGGGCTGATGCGATGTTCAAACGCGCGGCGGCACTGGTCAAACGCGCCTATGCCGGACCCGAGGCGCAGCTGTACCGCGCCGACTATGGCACCCGCCGCCGGGATGCGGCTGCGCTGCTGGCGCTGGCAACCGAGGCGGGCAGCACCGCGATTGACACCGAAGCCCTGTCCAAGGCGCTGGCGGTGGCAACGCCGTTTGGTCTGTCGACCCAGGAAAGCACCTGGGCGCTGTTGGCAACCCATGCGCTGATCGGCAAAGCCTCGACTGACGGGCTGCTGATCGACGGCGCGCCGATCGAGGGGCCGCTTGTCCGCGTGCTGGACTCTGCCACCGCAGGCGGTGCCGCGATGGCGATTGCCAATCAGGGGGCCAAGGTGGCGACGCTGACGCTGACAACCTTTGGTGTGCCGGAAGTGCCGCTGGATGCCGGGGGCAATGGCTATGCGATCAAACGCAGCTGGTACACGATGGCGGGTGAAGAAGTGTCACCCGATCAGGTGCAACAGGGTGCGCGGCTGGTGGCGGTGATCGAGGTCAACCCGTTTGGCGGTGGCGAAGCGCGGCTGATGGTCAATGACCCGCTGCCTGCGGGGTTCGAGATTGATAACCCGAACCTGATGGCGGCTGGGGATGTGGCGGCGCTGGACTGGCTCGACCTGAATGCCGAGGCGCAGCATGCCGAATTCCGGCAGGACCGCTTTCTGGCGGCGGTGGATTGGTATGGATCAACCCCGTTCCGTCTGGCCTACATCGTGCGCGCGGTATCGCCGGGGACATTCCACCTGCCTGCGGCATCGGTAGAGGATATGTACCGCCCCGACTACCGCGCATGGACCGCGGCGGGGCAGGTTGCCATCGCCGAACGCTGATGCGCGCGCGGGGGTTCATCCTGCTGGCGGCTGGCCTGTGGCTGGCGGGCGTGGGGCGCGACCAGTTTGACGCTTGGGTCGATGCCACGGCGCTGCCACCGTTGGACGCCGAGACCTCGGTAGAGGTTCTGGCGCGTGATGGTCGGCTGCTGCGCGCCTTTACCGTGGCGGGGGATCGCTGGCGGCTGGCGGTGGCGCTGGATCAGGTAGACCCTGACTTTGTGGCGATGCTGGTGGGCTATGAGGACAAGCGGTTTTATCAGCATCCCGGGGTTGACCCGGTGGCGCTGGTCCGCGCCTTGGGTCAGGCGCTGCGGAATGGCGGTGTGGTGTCAGGCGGTTCAACCCTGACCATGCAGGTGGCGCGGTTGCTGGAGGATAGCGGCACCGGCCAGTGGCAGGGCAAACTGCGGCAGATCAGGTTGGCACTGGCGCTGGAACGGCATCTGACCAAGGAGCAGATCCTGGGCCTATATCTGCTCCACGCGCCTTACGGTGGCAATATCGAAGGGCTGCGGGCGGCGACGCTGGCTTATTTCGGGAAAGAGCCGCGCCGCCTGACCCCGGCGGAATCCGCTTTGTTGGTGGCATTGCCGCAAAGCCCGGAGGCACGGCGACCTGACCGCCAATTGGCAGCGGCGACCGAGGCGCGGGGCCGGGTGTTGCAGCGGCTGCTGTCACAGGGTTGGCTGGATAGCGAACAACTGGCGGCAGCCGAAACAGAGCCTGTTCCGGCCCAAAGACGGCCTTTTCCCGCCCTTGCCCCCCATATCACACAGCGTTTGCACAGTGAAAATCCTGGGGCTGGTCGTTTTGGAACGACCCTGGACGCGACCCTGCAGGTCCAACTGGAGCGCCTCGCCCAAGATGCCGTGGTGGCGCGGGGCAACCGAGTTTCGGTGGCGATCCTGGTGGCCGATCACCGTACCGGCGAGATTCTTGCGTCGGTTGGGTCTGCGGCCTATCAGGGCGATCAGCGGCAGGGCTATGTTGATATGACCCGGGCTTTGCGCTCGCCCGGTTCCACCCTGAAACCGCTGATCTATGCCATGGCGTTCGATGATGGCCTGGCCCATCCCGAAACCATGATCGAGGATGCCCCGGTAGCGTTTGGCAGCTACCGCCCGCAAAACTTCGACAAGGTGTTTCGCGGCACCCTGCGGCTGCGGCAGGCGCTGCAGCTGTCGCTGAATATCCCGGTGGTGGTGCTGCTGGATGCCATCGGGCCCGCCCGGCTGATTGCCGCGATGGAGCGGGCCGGGGTGAAACCGGTGATCCCCGGTGGTCAACCCGGCCTTGCCGTCGCGCTGGGCGGCGTGGGGGTGACGCTGGAAGATCTGGTGCAGATTTACGCGGCACTGGGCGCAGGTGGCAAGGTGGTGCCGCTGCATGTCGCCGGGGCCACGGCACCAAAGGGCCGGATGATTTCGGCGGTGGCAGCGTGGCAGGTTGGCGACATACTGCAAGGCATGCCGCCGCCTGCGGGGTCGCCCGCCAACCGTCTGGCCTACAAGACCGGCACCTCCTATGGCCACCGCGATGCCTGGGCGATTGGCTATGACGGGCGGCACGTCATCGGCATCTGGATGGGGCGGCCCGATGGTACACCGGTGCCGGGGGCGTTTGGCGGCGATCTGGCGGCACCGATCCTGTTTGAAGCCTTTGCCCGGCTGAAACCCGAACTGGACGATCTGCCACCCCCACCGCCCGCAGCCCTGATCCTCTCTACCGCCAATCTGCCGTTGCCGTTGCAGCACTTCCGCCCGCGCAACGCGGTGTTTGCCACAGCCCCCGATGCGCCGGTGCTGGCGTTTCCGCCAGATGGCGCTGCGGTGGAACTGGCCGGTGGCCCGCTGCGGGTAAAGGTCAGCGCAGGCACGCCGCCGTTTACCTGGATGGCGGATGGCGTGCCGCTGGTGCTGAAAAGCCGGGGGCGGGAAGAAAGTCTGCCGCTGACCGGGCCGGGGTTCGTGACGCTGTCGGTGATCGACGCCGAAGGGCGATCGGCAAGGGCCAGCATCACCCTGCAATAGCTTCAATCAACAACGATCACCAAATCTGTTGCTTTTGAGCGAATCTTGCGTAATCATCCGGGCAGACCATCCGTCAGGTGCAATTTGGCCCAAGACCGCCCCAGCGCCATCCGTGCCTATCTGTTTGAACATGGCCAGACCACGGTGCTGCGCCTGGCAGAGGTGATTGGCACCTCGATCGCCACGCTGCGCCGTGATCTGACCGAAATGGAAAGCGCCGGCATGGTCGAACGGCTGCATGGCGCGGCGCGGCTGGCCAACGGCACCCTGCATGAGGTTGGGTTCAAGACCCGCGAAGCCGCCAACCTGGCCGCCAAGCGCGCCATTGCCCTTGCCGCCTTTGCGATGGTCCGGCCTGACAGCAGCCTGATGCTGGATGCCGGAACCACGGTTCTGCAACTGGCGCGGCAGATTCGGATGACAGGGGTACCGCTGCGGGTTTTTACCAATTCACTGGCGGTGGCGCAGGAACTGGTGGATTTGCCAAATGTGAACCTGTGTCTGCTGGGGGGCAGGGTTCGGGTGGAAAACCTGTCGATCACCGGGCCGCTGGCTGAAGCCATGTTGCAGGGCCTGTGGTTCGATCAGCTGTTTCTGGGGGCCAGCGCCATTGCCGATGATGGCTGGATCACCAGCCATGATGCCGACGAGGCGCGGCTGAATGCCGTGATGGTGGCACGCGCGGCGCAGACCATCCTGTTGGCAGACCACAGTAAATTCAGCCAGCGCGCCACCTTTGCCGTGCAGCGTCTGAGCGGTGAGGAGCGGGTGGTGACAGACCGCGACCTGCCACCCGACCTCGCGCGCTATGCCGATGATGTTGGCCTGTCCATCACCTTTGCGCCGCCGACTGTCGCAGAACGGCGGGTTGGTCATGGCTGATCTGGTGGCAGCGCTGGATGGGGGTGGCACCAAGACCCAAGGGGCCTGGGCCGATCCGTCGGGGCGCGTCACCCTTGGTGCCGCACTGGCGGGGTGCAACCCGCAGGACGGGGCGGATTGGGCGGAAAACCTGCAAATGGCGCTGCTCGCCCTGCCCGCCGCAACTGTCCATGCCACCTTGGGGATCCCCGGGTTTGGCGAGGTGCCGAACGACGACGAACGGGTGCTGCAACTGGTGGCGGATGGTTTTCCCGGCACCGCACAGGTGCTGAACGATGTCGCACTGGCCTATCGTGGCGCTTTTCCAAACGGCGGTGGCGTGCTGATTCTGGCGGGAACCGGTTCAATGGCGATGGCGTCCGGGCCAAAGGGCCTGCACCGCACCGGTGGCTGGGGCGATGCCTATGGCGATGAGGGCAGCGCCTATTGGATCGGCCGCGCCGGGCTGGCACTGGCCAGCAAACAGGCCGATGGCAGGCTGCCGGATACCGGCTTTGCGGCGGCATTGTCGGCGCGACTGGGGCTGGGCGCAAAGCCCGACCCCTATGCCCTGCTGGGCTGGGTCATGGCGCAACGCCATCAGCGCCCCGCCATCGCGCAGGTCGCCCGCCAGATCGACCAGATGGCACAGGCCGGGGATGCCGTAGCGATTGCCCTGCTGCAGGCCGCCGCCGCCGAATTGCACCAGCACATGCAGGCCGTGGCGCGGCTGGCAGGTCTGCCTGATACAGCGCCCTGGGCCTGTGCAGGGTCTGTTTTCAACAGCCTGACCGTCCGCACCACCCTGACTGACCTCCGCCATCAACCCCCGGTTCCACCGCAACTTGATGCGCTGGGCGGCGGGCTGTGGCTGGCGGCGACGGCCGCAGGGTGGGTCGTGGACCCGACATGGGCAAACCGGATCGCGGCAGGGCTTGCCGCAGCATTTTCAGCAAGGGCACCAGAATGACACCGACACTTCGCAGCATCCTTGAACAATTCCCCTATTGGCGCAGCGCGACGATGCCCGCGATGCTGGCAGACACCGGGCGGACCCGTGTGGTGATCGGCTGTGGCAGCAGCTACAATCTGGCGCTGTCGATAGCCGCTGCGCTGAACCTGAAAGGGTTTCCCGCCATCGCAGTGCCCGCCGGGGAATGGCTGATCCGGCCCGATGCCTATTGCCCCACCGCTGAAGTCGAAGTCATTGCCCTGTCGCGCAGCGGCGAAACCACGGAAACCGTCGCAGCAGCGAGGGCCAGCCGGGCAAGAGGGCAACGGGTCACCGCCATCACCTGTGCCCCCGGATCGGCGCTACCCGCCGCATCAGACACAATTCTGGAGTTCGACACCCACCCGGCAGAAGGCATCGTGATGACGGTTTCCGCCAGCCTGATGCTGTTGGCGGGCTATGCCATGGCCGGGGAAAGTGACGGGGACAGGCTGGCGGCGCGGGCGGAAACCCTGATGACGGCTTTTGCCGCGCTGCCAATCGACAGTCTGGCACAGCGCAGCCATTTCGTCTTTCTGGGTGGCGGCACCCATTATGGCGTGGCACTGGAAGGCGCGCTGAAACTGCAGGAAATGGCTTTGTGCTACACCCAGGGATTTCATCCCGGAGAATATCGCCACGGCCCGGTCAGTCTGGTCGATGAACGCACCGCCGTGGTGCTGCTGTACAGTGCCGAAACCGCGGCGGATGAGGCGGTTCTGGCGGCGGAACTGCAGGCCAAAGGCGCGCTGGTGCTGGGGATCGGCGGCCCCGGCACCCTGTCGCTGCCCGTTGCAACGCCCGGCATCGGGGCAGGGGCGGAAATGCTGCCGCTGTTGCAGCTTTTGGGCGAACGCTATGCCGCAGCCAAGGGGCTGGACACATCGGCGCCGCGGCATCTGACCAAAGTGGTGATACTGCCATGACGACACCGAAGCCAGCACCATAGGACCACGATGGGAACCCTGACGCTGCGATCCGTCACCAAAAGCTTCGGCACTTTGCAGGTGCTGCATGGGGTGTCGCTGGATGTGGCAGATGGTGAATTCATCGCACTGGTCGGCCCTTCGGGTTGCGGAAAATCAACCCTGCTCCGGATGATTGCCGGGTTGGAACGGGTAACCAGCGGCGACATCCTGCTGGATGGCCAGATCATCAACGAAGTGGCGCCAAAAGACCGCGACGTGGCGATGGTGTTTCAATCCTATGCGCTGTACCCGCACATGACTGTGGCGGAAAACATGGGCTTTGCTCTGCGCATGGCCGGGGTGCCGCGTGCCGAGGCGCGCGAACAGATCAACCGCGCCGCCGAAATTCTGGGCCTTGGCCCGCTGATGCAGCGCAAACCGAGGGAACTGTCGGGCGGCCAGATGCAGCGGGTGGCGATGGGGCGGGCGATCGTGCGCGACCCGGCAATTTTCCTGTTTGACGAGCCGCTGTCCAACCTTGACAGCGCCTTGCGCACCCGGGTCCGGGGCGAGATTCAGGCGCTGCATGCAAGGCTGAAAACCACCACGGTGTTCGTCACCCACGATCAGGTCGAAGCGATGACTTTGGCCGACCGCATGGTGGTGATGCGCGATGGCAACGTGGAACAGATCGGCACCCCGCTGGAGTTGTTTGACCGGCCGCAGACCCCGTTTGTCGCCGGTTTCATCGGATCGCCCGCGATGAACCTGCTGACCGGAACCCCGGAACCCGGCGGGTTGCGCCTTGCCTCCGGCCAATTGCTGGACCTGCCCACCGGCACCTGGCCCAGCAGGCTGACCGGTGAGGTCACCCTTGGCATCCGCCCGCCGAAACTGCACCGAACCGACCGGGGCTGGCCCTTTGCCGTCACCATTGTCGAACCGATGGGCGAGGAAACCCATGTCGGCGGCAGCATCGCCGGGCACGAGGCAACGCTGACCATCCACGGCCGCGATTTCCCGAAACCCGGCGATGTGCTGGCGGTGCAACCCGACCCGTCGGCGCTGCATCTGTTTGCCAATGGCCAGCGCATCGAGATGCCGCACCATGAAAGACCATGACGACCGAACCACAACCATCAACAGGGGACCAAGATGAAACATCTGCTTGCTGCCGCCAGCCTCGCCGCCCTGATCACCGGGCACGCCCGCGCCGAAACCGCACTGACCTACATGATGTGGGGGGACCCGCCGGAGATTGCGGTGTGGGAACAATTGGTTGCCGCGTTTCAGGTTGCCAATCCCGACATTTCGGTCAAGGTCGAAGTGTCCGACTGGGACAGCTATTGGAACAAGCTGCGGGTGCAGATCGCCGGGGGCGATGCGCCGGACCTGTTTGCGATGGATGGCCCGATCTACCCCGACTGGCAATCACGCGGCACCCTGTTGAACCTGCAACCCTACATCGACGCTGATCCGGCGGCGCTGGAGGGGGTGTATGAGGCACCGCTGAGCGTCTATCGCATGGCCGATGGCTATTATGGCCTGCCGCGCGATTTCCAGACCATCGTGCTGTACTACAACAAGGCGATGTTCGATGCCGCCGGGATCGCCTATCCCGATGACAACTGGACCATCGACACCTTCCGCGACGCCGCAGCCAAACTGACGCTGGACAAGGATGGCGATGGCAGTCCCGATCAATGGGGCGTTGGCACCGAAATCTGGGATATGGAGCCGTTCTGGGGCCCGATGGTCTATAACCATGGCGGCGACATCATCTCTGCCGACCATACCAAGACCCTGATGACCGAAGGCCCGGCCCGTGACGCCTTTGCCTTCATCAACGCCATGGTCAACCAAGACCACTCGATCATGTCGGCGGAACAGCTGGAATCCTATGGCTATGATGGCTTTGCCGCCGGGGTCGCCGCCATGGCCTTTTCCGGCCATTGGGTCATCCCGAACTACAACGAACAGCCGTTTGAATGGGGGGTTGCACCGTTCCCCGCTGGCCCCGCCGGTCGGGCAACGCTGGTCAACAGCGCCGGGATCGTGGTCGGTGCCGACACCCCGCACCCGATTGAGGCGTGGAAATTCGCCCGCTTTGTCATCAGCCCCGAAGGGCAGACCATTCTGGCCTCCCTCGGTTTTGCGATTCCGGTGACGGAATCGGTGGCAACCGGCCCCGCCTATCTGCAACAGGCCTCGCGCGGCGATCACAAGCTGTTCGTCGATGCCCTGGCCTATGCCCGCGCCAAACCCTCGTTCCGGGGCTATGAGGAATGGGCCGGGCTGGTCGGGGACCCGCTGGGGCTGGTCTGGACCGGCGAAAGCGATCTGACCGCGGCGCTGGACGAAATCGCCGCAACGGCGGATGCGGTTCTGGGTAAATAGTGGAAGGCCAGTAAAGGAAGGCCAGTGATGGAAGGCATGGACGCCAGAGGGCGCGAAAGGGTCTGGGTTCTGGTGCTGCTGGCACCCACCCTGCTCGGCCTTGCCCTTGGCGTTCTGGGATCGGTGGCGGCGACGATGGGGATCAGTCTGTTTGACTGGGATCTGGCGACGCCGCCGGAATGGGTCGGTTTGCAGAATTACGCCGACCTGCCCGGGGACCGCAAATTCAGCAAGGCGCTGGTCAATACCCTGCTGTTTTCCGGCCTGTATGTGCCATCAACCGTGGTGCTGTCGCTGTTGGTGGCGGTGCTGCTGAACCGGCAACTGGTCGGCAAAAGCCTGTTCCGTCTGCTGTTCTTTCTGCCTGTGGTCACCTCGCCCACGGCGGTTGGACTGGTGTGGAGCTGGATCTATTCCAAGGATCAGGGGCTGCTGAACACCATGCTGGAAGCGGTGGGATTGACCCCTGTGCATTGGCTCAGCAGCAAGATGGCGCTGTATTCGGTGGTAGTGGTCAATGTCTGGGGCGCGGTGGGCGAGGGGATGATCATCTTTCTGGCCGGGCTGCAGGCGATCCCCCGGCATCTGTACGAGGCGGCGACGCTGGATGGCGCAGGGCGGCGCAGCCAGTTCCTGTTCATCACCCTGCCGCTGCTGGTGCCGTCGGTCTTTTTCCAGACCATCCTGTCAACCATCAACGCGTTTCAGGCGTTTGACTATATCTACATCCTCACTTCGATTCAGGGTGGTGGGTCCACGGTGCCGACGCTGGTGTTCAACCTGTACCGCGAAGGCTTCAACTATTTCCGCATGGGCAATGCTGCGGCGCAGGCGGTGGTGCTGGCCATGATGATCATGACGCTGACCCTGATCTATGCGCGGCTGCAAAAGCGGTGGGGGGCATAGATGTCGAACGCGCATCTGCTGCCCCCGACAGTTGCCAACCACCTGCGCGCCAATCTGGTGTTTTACCTGCTGCTGATCCTGGGGTCGGGTCTGATGATCGGACCCTTTGTCTGGATGGCCTCTACCGCGCTGAAACTGCCGGGGGATCAGTTCGACCATCGGCTGATCCCCACTGCCGTGACCCTTGCCAACTTCACCAAGGCCTGGTCGCTGATGGATTTCCGCCATTTGCTGTGGAACTCCTTTTCCATCGCGGCGCTGTCGACCATCGGTCAGGTGCTGACCTGTTCGATGGGGGCCTTTGTCTTTGCGGTGGTGAAGTTTCGCGGGCGCGAGGTGCTGTTTGTGCTGTTGCTGGCGACGCTGATGGTTCCGACACAGATGACGCTGATCCCGCAGTTCCTGATCTTCAAATGGCTGGGGCTTTATGGCACATCGGCGCCGCTGTATCTGCCGGCGTTCCTCAGCGGTGCCTTTGGCGTGTTCTTGCTGCGCCAGTATTTCCGCACGATCCCGGTTGATCTGCTGGATGCGGCGCGGCTGGATGGGGCGTCGCTGCTGTCGATCTACTGGTGCATCTATCTGCCGCTGGCGCGACCGGCACTGGCGGCTTTGGCGATCTTTGCCTTTATGTCCAGCTGGAACAACCTGTTTTCGGCGCTGATCTACCTGCCATCCGATCTGGAAAAAACCACGTTGCCGGTGGGTCTGTCGCTGTTCAACAAACTGTATCGCGCGCAATGGACCCTGCTGATGGCGGCGGTGCTGATTTCGGTGGCACCGATCATGGTGGCGTTTTTCTTTGTGCAAAAGCAGTTCATTCAGGGCGTGGCGATGACCGGGGTGAAATAGGCCTATGCCGCTGTCAAGACTCGCGCCTCGTGCCATCTCAGCGTGGTGCGGGCGGCATCGAAGGCCGGAACCGGAGCACCGCTTTGCAGTTCGGGAAAGATCGCGAACAGCTCCGAGCGTTGGTCGTCATCCATCCCGGTCAGGGTGCGGTCTCCGGGCTGAAAGCTTTCGCTCCAGGCGCTGTCTGCCAGGATCACTTCGTGCCGGTCAAACATCAGGTGGATATAGGTCACCTGTGACAGCCGTTCGGCGCTGATCCCCGGCATGTCCAGCAGATGCAGCGCCCGCACCAGCACTTCGCCATTGCCGAACAACAGTTCGGCGCGCTGGTTGCAGATCAGCATCCGGTGCTGACGGGATACCCGCATATCGCGGCTGGGTCGGTTGGGGCCAAGTGCGCCGCGCCGGATCAGCACCGGCTGCAGCGCGGCATCCGCCGCCAAGGCCGCAGCATCCAGATGCTTTGACCCGATCCAGCGGATCGGCTGCAAGCCATGGTCGCGGGTCATCACCAGATCACCGGCTTTCAGCGTTTCAATGCGCCTTTGCCCCAGCTGCGTCTGAATCCGGGTACCGGGGGTAAAGCAGGAAATGATGGTTTCGATGTTGTTGAATTGCAGACTGCCGACCGGGGCACCCAGACTGTCATACACGATGACAGTGCCGTTTTCCGGGTTCAACAGGTCGCGGAATACCTTGAACCGGCCAAGGCCGGACAGATCCAGCACATCGGTTTCGGTCCCGGATTCTGCGCCGTCGATGAAATCACCGATGCCTGCGATGATCGTGTCGGACCCGTCGCCGCCGACCAAAGTATCGGGGCCAATGCCGCCATCCAGCAGGTCGTTGCCGTCGCCGCTATAAAGCTGGTCTGATCCGTCGCCGCCGAACAGCAGGTCAGCATCGCCGCCGCCGAACAGCGTGTCATTGCCGGCCCCGCCGAGCAAGGTATCCAGCCCGAGGCCGCCATCCAGAGTGTCGGCGTCCAACTCGCCATCCAGACTGTCATTGCCGTCACCGCCCGCCAGGCTGTCGAATCCATCGCCGCCGACCAGCGTATCGTTGCCAAGGCCGCCCAACAGCGTGTCGGCCCCGTTACCGCCATTCAGCAGGTCGTTGTTGGCGCCGCCATCCAGACTGTCGTTGCCATCGCCGCCAAACAGCGTGTCATCGCCCGCGCCACCCAGCAAGGTATCGGTTCCGCTGCCACCATCCAGCCGGTCATCGTCGACACCGCCATCCAGACTGTCGTTGCCGTCGCCGCCATACAGGCTGTCGGCACCGTCACCGCCTGCCAGCGTGTCATTGCCGACACCCCCCAGCAGCGTATCGGAACCCAACCCGCCATCGGCAGAATCGTTGCCATCGCCGCCCATGACGCTGTCAACGCCATCACCGCCAAACAGTGTGTCGTTGCCCAAACCGCCCAGCAGGGTATCATTGCCACGCCCGCCATCGACAGTGTCATTATCCGCGCCGCCATCGACGGAATCGTTGCCGTCGCCGCCATAGACGGCGTCGGTACCTGCGCCGCCCAGCACGGTGTCGTTATCGCCGCCGCCATACAGGATGTCGTTCGAGGCCAGACCGTCGAGCAAGTCGTTGCCCAGGCCGCCATAGAAGATGTTGGTATAGACATCGCCGGACAGACCCTGATTGTCGAAACCGACCAGGGTATCGTTGTAAATCGAGCCGAAGATGCCATCAACGCCAGACAGCACATCACCGGTGGCATCGCCGCCAGAGGCGCTGCCGGTGCCAAGATTGATCGAAACAGCGGCGGAACTGGCGCTGTAGTCGAGATAGTCCATCCCCTGGCCGCCGTACAGCGTATCGGCCCCGGCCCCGCCCGTCAGCGTATCGTCGCCGTCACCGGCGTAAAGACCGTCGGCCCCGGCCCCGCCAAACAGGGCGTTGTTGCCGCTGTTGCCGGTCAGCGTGTCGTTGAAGGCGGAACCGATCAGATTTTCGATCGCCGTCAGCGTGTCATCCGCTGCATCGCCGCCACTGCCCGACCCAGATGCCAGCGACACCGACACCGCCGACGCCGACACACTGTAGTCGGCGGTATCGGTGCCTGCACCGCCGTCCAGCACATCGGCCCCAGCCCCGCCGTTCAGCGTATCGGTGCCATTGCCGCCAAACAGGCTGTCGGTGCCCGCACCGCCAAACAGCGCATCATCGCCGTCGCCGCCGGTCAGCACGTTGTTCAGCGTGTCGCCGGTCAGAACGTCGTTGAAGACGGAACCGGTCAGGTTTTCGACCCCGGTCAGACTGTCACCCGCCGCATCGCCGCCGCTGCCAAGCCCGGTGGCAAGGCTGACTGTCACCCCGGCTCCGGAACTGCTGTAACTGGCCAGATCGGTGCCGGACCCGCCGCTGAGCAGATCAGCCCCGCCGCCGCCCTGCAAGCTGTCGTTGCCATTGCCGCCATACAGGCTGTTGGCAGTGCCATCGCCGGTCAGGTTGTCGGCACCGCCAGACCCGATCAGCACCTCGATCCCGCTCAACATATCACCTGCGGCATCGCCGCCGCTGCCAATGCCGCTTGCCAGGGAAATGGTGACAGCACCCGAGGCGCTGTAATCGGCGGAATCCGTTCCGGTGCCACCGGTCAGGGTATCGGCCCCGGCACCGCCCGTCAGGTTGTCATTGCCAGCGCCGCCATCCAGCAGGTTCGCCCCGCTATCGCCGGTCAGGGTGTCGTTCAGCCCGGACCCCGTCAGGTTTTCAATGGATACCAGCGTATCGCCCGATGCATCGCCGCCACTGGCAGACCCGCTCGCCAGACTGACCGAAACCCCGGTGGTTGACGCGCTGTAATCTGCGGTATCTGTGCCAGCGCCGCCATCCAGCAGGTCTGACCCAAGGCCCCCGATCAGCAGATCGGCATCCGTGCCGCCATAAAGTGAATCGTTGCCGACAAGGCCCGACAGGGTGTCTGCCCCGGCAGCGCCGGTCAGCACATTGGCTGCGCCATCGCCGGTCAAGCTGTCAGCCAGCGCGGAGCCTGTCAGGTTTTCGATAGCGGTCAGCACATCGCCGGTTGCATCGCCGGTGGTGCCGGTACCCGAGGTCAGGCTGACGGTAACGCCGATCAGCGATCCGGTGTAATCGGCGGTATCAGTGCCGCTGCCGCCATCCAGGGTGTCTGCCCCGCCGCCACCCGACAGCAGATCATTGCCCAGTCCACCATAAAGCGCGTTGGCGGCACTGTCGCCTGTCAGCGTATCGGCTTGCCCTGACCCGATCAGGTTTTCAATCCCGCTCAGCGTGTCGCCTGCCGCGTCACCGCCGCTGCCGGTGCCGCTGGCCAGCGAAACCGTGACCCCGGAGCCGGACGCGCTGTAGTCGGCGGTATCGACGCCTGCACCACCGTCCAGCACATCGGAACCGCTGCCGCCTGTCAGCGTATCTGTCCCCAGTCCACCAACCAGCGTATCGCTGCCCGATCCGCCAAACAGTCCGTCATTGCCATCCCCGCCAGACAGCAGGTTGGCGCTGCTGCTGCCCGTCAGCGTGTCGCTGAACGCGGAACCGACCAGATCCTCGATATTGGTCAGGATGTCACCCGCCGCATCGCCACCCGACCCGGTGCCCGATGTCAGGTTGACCGAAACCGCCGCAGCGGAGGCGGAATAATCGGCGCGGTCGGTGCCGGAGCCGCCATCCAGCAGATCAGACCCGGTGCCACCGACCAGGGTGTCGTTGTTGCCACCGCCAAAAAGGCTGTCGTTTCCGCCAGCGCCATACAGAACATCATCACCGCCAAGGCCGGTCACGGTATCAGCGGTGCTGGTACCGACTAGGGTATCATTGCCCGAGGTGCCGGGAATGGTTGCCACGATGCTCTGCCTGTGCCCGCCCAGGACTTTTTGCCCGGGTCTGATATTGGTTAACCAAGGGAAATGAGCCGACAAAGTGGCTGAATTAGGGCGGGTGGTCCGGCAATCCCGCTGCAATTGTGGCGAAAAGATGGCAAACCCCGCCTGCCTTGGTCCGGCAGGCGGGGGGGATCGGGTAAACAGTGGCAGATTGCGGCGTCAGGTCGCGGTCAGCGGGCCGCCTGTTCCAGATTGAGCCAGGCCACTTCCGCCGCCGTCAGCGCCAGGGTGACGCCGGGCAGGGTTGAGACGATTTCGCCGGGGCTGCGCGGCCCGATCAGCGCCATCGACGGGAAACTTTGCCCCAGAACCCAGGCAGTGGCGACGTTGTGCGCCGAAACCCCCCGCTCTGCCGCCAGTGCCTCGGCCCGTGCCCGCCGTTCGGCGTTTGCCGCACTGCCAAAACAGGTTTCCGGCGCGGTATCGGCAGGCAGCCGGTCACGCAGCGCCGCAGGCAGGAAATAGCCGCGCGCCTGCGATGACCATGACAGATGCACCATGGCGCTTTGCCGCAGATAGGCCAGCGTTTCCGAGGTGTTGGAGGTGATGCAGCCATCCCAGACCGGCTTTTCCATCACCGCCAGCGACAGGTTGTTGTTCAGGATCGAAAAGCCCTGCACCCCGGCTTTGGCGGCATGGGCATTCGCCTCTGCCATCCGCGCCGGGGCCCAGTTTGATCCGCCAAAGATGCCGATCTTGCCCTTGGCCTTCAGCCGGTTCAGCACATCGATGAATTCCGCCACCGGCACCGCCGGGTTATCGCGGTGCATGATGTAGATCGGCACCGACGACAGCCCCAGCCGTTCCAGCGAGATATCCAGTTGCGCCTCGATCGCATCGGGCAGGCAATAGGGGGTGTGCGCCCCCTTGGCGATCACCACCACGTCTTTCGCAACGCCGCGTGCCGCGATCCACGCACCCAGCACCTTTTCATGGAGCCCGCCGCCGTAGACAAAGCCGGTGTCAAAGGCATTGCCACCCGCCTCGACCCAGGCATCCCAGACAATCGCGCCTTCGGCCAGAGTGTTGCGGTTGTCGCAGCCGAGGATCAGTTGCGACATCGGCAGTGCCACTCCGGGCAGCGAAAGTTTCGGCATTGTGGGCAGGCCCTTGGGCATCACCCCGGGCAAGATGCGGTTGGTGGCCGGAAACTCGCCAAACGCCTTGGTGCCCAGTTCGGCGCGCCAGCGGTCCAGCACCTCGTTGTTGCCGATCGAATCGGCGTGGCTGACCGCAGGGTGCGGCGCTTCCATTGCCCCGTCGGCAATCGCGCGGCTGACCAGTTCGGCCTCGAACGCGAACAGCATCCGCGGATCACGCAGGGTTTCGGTGCGGGTTTCGGTGCCAACGGTGATGTGGATGGTGGCATCCGACGGCCCCTTGTTGCGGCCCGGAACCCAGGGGTCGTCGATCACGATCTGGCCTTTGCTGCCGCTGATGATGGCGCGGTTGTCCATGGTGCGCGCAATGGCAACGCCGATTTCGGCGATAAAGCCACCGGGAAACTGCAACAGGCCGTAAGCCACCGCATCCACCCCGGTCGGCGCCAGCAGGCCGGTGCCCTTGACCCCATCGGGATTGGCAAAGGGTTTGCCCACCGCCGCCCCGGCAATCAGCCGCGCCAGCGAGACCGGATAGCCACCCACATCCAGGATGCCACCGCCACCAAGGGCGGGATCATACAGCCGCGAGGTGGCATCGAACGGGGCGTCAAAGCCGAGCAGAGTGCGGATATGGTGGATTGTGCCAATTTCACCCGAAGCGATCACCGCCAGCACCCGCGCAATCTGCGGATGACAGCGATACATGAAGGCTTCCATGAAAAAGCACCCGGTCTCCCGCGCCACTTCGGTCACTGCCACCACTTCGGCGCTGTTCATCCCCGCCGGTTTTTCGCACAGCACCGGCTTGCCGGCGCGCAGGGCGGCAATCGACAGTTCGGCATGCCACGGATGCGGGGTGGAAATGTAGATCGCATCAACCGACGCATCCGCCATCAGCGCCGCGTAGTCGGCGAACCGCATGGCAGGGTCGATCTTGTAATGGTCGCCAAATGCGCCCCGGCGCCCCGCGTCACGGCTGGCAATCGCCACCAACTGCCCGCTTTCCGATTCCGCCAGACCATCGGCAAAGTTATGGGCAATTGCCCCCGGCCCGATGATGCCCCAACGAATTTTGCCCATGGCTGTAACCCCCTCCGGTGACCGCATGTTCCCGGTTCACCGGCAACCTTCAGCCACTTGGTAAGGGGGCAGATCAGGGACCGCAAGCGGCTGTGCGCTATTCCGGCTGGTTGCGAATCGAGGTGATGGCGGTGGCGGCAAAGGACTTGTTGCCCAACAGGACCAGGGTGGGGGTGCCATTGACCATCCGCGCCTCGGTGACCAGCGAGTAAACCTCTGCCGGTCTGGTCGTCAGCAGCTTGCTATCCTTGAAGCTCGCGACCTCAAAGGAGTAAAGGCCGTTCGGCAGGACGATGCCGCCGGTTCCTGCCCCGGCCCAGAAGACCGGATCGGACGCATTCTCGATCTCATAGCGCCCCACCTCTTCCCCGGCAGAATTCTTTGCCACCACCTCGACATAGTCCGCATTCGGGTCCGGTTCAGGCCAAAGTGCTACTGGTTCGCCGTAGAAATAGGCAGGCGCAGCGGCTTTGGCCTCCATCCCGACCCAGCCGGCAATTTCGCTCAGACTGCTTTCATTCAACCGGCTGTTCAGGCTTTCCAGCAGGTCGTTGGTCTTGACCTGCTGTTCCACCCCCGAAAAGGTCGCCAGCTGCACCGCGAAATCAGCCGAGTCCATCGGGCTTGTCGGGTCCTGATTTTTCAGCTGTGTCGTCAGCATCTTCAGAAAGGTTTCAAAGTCAGAAGCGATGCCGCCTTTCGGTTTTTCGGCAGTCGGGGTGGTGGCAGTCGGGGTGGTGGCTGTGGTAGCAGCGGCGGAAACTTCCATGGCGGGCCCTTTCAAAGCCGAAGGTCAAGGCCACCGGCAGCCAGTCGGCGCACCGGGGCGGGGGTATCGGTCAGCGCCGGGGCCTGTTGCCCGGACGCATAGGGTTGCGCCACCGGTGCCGGTTGCGGCGGCGGTGCCGGGTGACGGCGGTTTTGGCCGAAATCGAGGGTCACCTGGGTAAAGCCGCTGCTGCGCAGGTCCTGCATCAGTTGGTCAGCGCTGCGCCGCATCAGTTCCAGCGTTTCCGCCCGGTCGGCATGGATCTGCAGGATCAGGGTTTCACCCTTGGCCAGCAGGACCATCCGCACGGCTCCCAGCTCTTCCGGTGACAGCACAACCGTCACCTCCTGTCCGGTGGCGCCCGGCAGTGCCCGCACGACCTGCTGTGTCAGGTCCCTGGTGCTCAACGGCGCAACCGGGCCTGCATCAGCGATCAACGGCAGCGCAGCGCCCGCGCCGCCAGACAGGGGAACCGCAGCCTGCAAGGCCTGGCCAACTGCGCCCTCTGCCGGATCTGGGGTCAGCGCCAGTCGCAGCACGGGCAATCGACCCACAGGTTCCGCCAGCGCCGGAGCATTGTGCCCGGACAGATCGGCACGCTGGGGCGATCCGGGTCCGGGGCTGGTCACGGGTTTCGGCTCTGCATCCGGGGCTGCGGCGGCCACCGCTGGCAGGGGCAGTTTTCGGGGATCAGCTGGCCCAGATGCCCCGGGTTCTTCCGGCGCAATTGCCGCAGTATTGACAGTCTGTTCCGCATCGGCAGGTTCATCAGCCGACGGCACGGACTGCCCAACCGCAATGGGTGCCACACTGACTCTGGGACTCTCGGCAGGTTCAGTCTGGGCCAGGGATGCGGCTGGCTCCGCCAGGGCCCGCAAACGGAACAGGCTTTCCCCAAGGCCGGTCTGCGGCGGGCTGCGGGGAGCCGGTGCCTGGGCTTCCCTGTCGGGCAAGGGTGCCGCTGGGGCCAAGGGATCGGCCGCAACCTTTGCCAATGGCTCTGCCGCCTGACCCGGGATTGGTCCCCGGGCAGGGCCTGTGGGTGCCGGGCTCTTGGCGTGCGACCGGTCATGGGCAGTGTTCTGTTCCGGGTCGCCAGCCAGTGCTCCCTCTGGCTGCACACCATCCGGTTGTGCGGTCACAGCGGTCCTGCGCCACACCACAGCGTCACCGGATTCCACAGCGGATCCTGTGTCAGGGACCTGTGGGGCCAAGGCGGGCTGTTTTGTGGGTGCAACTTCCGAGGTCTGGAGGCCGGGGTCTGCGGCAACCACCACCGCCGCAGCCGCAGCGGTTCTGCCTGTATTGCGGCGGTCCGCGCTGCCACCTGCCGGTTCGGAAACCCGGTCGGCTGCAGGGTCTGAGGCATCCTGTGCGACGACTGGGTCTGCGCGTTTCCCCACGACCTCTGGCACAGATTGTTCCGGCAAGGGTACGGTGGTGGTTGGCCACCGGCTGTCGGCTGCGCGGGCCACCGATGCGGGCGGCGCAATTTTTGTTAAGTCGCTGCTTTCCGCCTTGGCGGAAACTGCTCCAACGGCAGCAGAATCCTTGCCATCAGACACAGCCGTTGCAGCCGCCTTGTGCGATGCCAGCGCCGATACCTGGCCCCCCACCGCCGCCGCGCCAGCAGACCGGGTTGAATCGTCCGTGTCCCGTCCCCGATGTGCCTTGTGTGGCTGAACCCCGGCGGCAACGGCGCCCTGTACCGGGGTTTGCGAACCCGGATCCCCCAGGGCATCGCGCCATTTGGCTTCGTCGGCGCGATCAGGTTTGCCGCGACCGTTCCCGGCATGCGTCGCAGCCGCCTTTGCTGCGTGGCTGCTGGTTATTTGTCTGCTGGCCCTGCTGGCGTGATCGCCTCGCGAGGGCTGTTCCAGATCCGCAGTCAAATATAGCCGCATGTTCTACCAGCCCCGGCAGGTTTACCGCACAATGACGGCTTCTGCCGCAGCGGCGACTATGGCGGCACAAAGTTACCGGTTCTTTACCCGGACAGGGCCATTGTGCTGAAACCTGTCCAGATCGAGGAACCAGAATGGAAACCCCGGGCCTGTCCCCTCCACCCGCCAAATCGCCAACCCTGTCGGATCAGGCGCGCGCGGATCAGGCGCTGCGCATCGCCGCCAACAAGCTGGAGGCGGGATTTCTGGCGGAAATGCTGAAATCTGCCGGTGCCGGCAAAACCCGCGAAGCCTTTGGCGGCGGTGTGGGTGAGGATCAGTTTTCGTCTTTCATGGTCGAGGAACAGGCCGCCATGATGGTGGCTGCCGGGGGAATCGGCCTTTCCGAACAGTTGTTCGAGGCGTTGAAGGCGCGAAGCGGCCATGGACGCTGAAACCGACATTGACACCTTGGACCCGGCAGCCCTGATCGAGGCGCTGCATGGTCTGCTGCACCGCGAAGGCCAGCAGCTGCGCCGCGCCGACTTTTCCCACCTGGATGAACAGGGTGCCGAAAAGGACCGGCTGATCGACCTGCTGGACCAGTCGCATGTCGGTGATTCGGCGGCACTGGAAGGGCTGCGCGATCATGCCCGGCGCAATGCGGCGCTGCTGATGGCGTCGCTGCGCGGCATCCGCGCCGCCCGGCGGCGGTTCGATCTGCTGCACCGGGTGCAGACCAGCCTGAACATCTATGACAATCAGGGCCGCAGGCAGGATGTCACCATTGACCACGCCTCGGTCGAGCGCAGGGCTTAGAATCCGCGCCTTACAGGGGAGCCGACCTTCAGTCGTCAGTCGCTGCATCAATCGCTCTCCCTGAGTATTTGCGCAAAGAAGAAGTGCAAGTCCGGGTTTCATTCGGAAACTGGCGCAGGGTTTCTGCTGCGAAACCCGGCCTGATGCCAATTCGGACAGGGCAGCGGAATCCGGCTTGCGCCGTCCAGCCGCCCGATCTGTCCGGCAGACAGGTTCCAGCCCACAGCACCCGGCCCACAGTCCCCAGCCCACAGCACCCAGCCCACAGCACCCAGATTGTCGATCAGCTCCGCCTCGTTCCGCACGCCGATGATGACAGTGGCAACGCTGGGCCGGACCAACACCAAGTTCAGCGCGATCTGCGGCACCGAATGGCCGGTTTCGGCAGCCAGTGCATCCAGATCCTCCATCACAGCGAAAAGCCGTTCGTTCGGCACCGGTGGGGCGGAATCGCCGTTCTGCACCGGATGGCTGGTGGCATCGATCGGATGGCTGCGGCGGTGTTTGCCCGACATCCGGCCGCAGCCAAGCGGCGACCACACCACTGTGACACCTCCCTGATCCAGCGCCAGCGGCATCAGATCATGTTCAAACTCGCGCTCGTCCATCCATGGTCAAGGCAAACATCAACCAGCCGCCGCGCCCCGGCGACATCAGTGGCACCCCAATGTTTGCAAAAGTCATTGCCGCCGCCAAAGGTCCCGGTGCCAAGCGTCAGTTCCGGAACCATCGGCCCCGATCTGCCCAATTGGCTGGATTTCACTGCAGCCCCCTGTTGCATGAGCTTGCCAACTGACGGTCAGCGGGCATGGCGGCCAAGCGCAACGGGGTCAAGCGAAACGGCGCGGATCGGTTGATCCGCGGGTTGGCTAAAATGCGCGGAAACTCGGGGGATGGTCTTAGCAATCTCTTAGCCAGTCTGCTGCAGGTTGGTCCGGCACCTCCCTGGGGTGGCGCGATGCCGGCATCCGGCCAACGCACTGGACAGAACGCCATTGCCGCCATCCGAAAGGGTGGCTTTTTGAAAAACCGGCGCAAAAGCGCTGAATGACTGAAGGAATCAACATGTCTAGTATTCTGACCAACACCGGCGCAATGGTTGCCCTGCAAACCCTCAAAGGCGTCAATGCCAAACTGGGGATGACCCAGGGCGAGATTGCCACCGGCAAAACCGTTTCCACCGCCAAGGACAATGCCGCCGTCTGGGCGATTTCCAAGGTGATGGAATCGGACGTAAAGGGTTTCAAAGGCATCCAGGACAGCCTCAACCTCGGCGAATCGACCGTTGCCGTGGCGCGGCAGGCCGCTGAAACCGTGACCGACCTCTTGGTGCAGATGAAGGCCAAGATCGTCGCAGCACAGGAAGACAACGTTGACCGCGCCAAGATCCAGACCGACATTCAGGCGCTGCAGGGTCAGGTCAACTCGGTGGTCGGTGCGGCACAGTTCAACGGCCTGAACCTGGTCAACGGCACTGCCGGGGCCTCGATCGATATTCTGGCGTCGCTGGACCGCGATACCAACGGCAACGTTACCGCCTCGTCGATCACCGTCAACACCCAGGACCTGTCCACCGGTGCCTATACCGCCGCCGCAGCCTTTACCGGCTCGACCGGGGTTTCGGCCAATGCCGACACTGCTGGCTTCACGCTGGACAACGCCACCGGCACCGGCAACCTGGTGATTGCAGGCGGTGCCGCCTTTGCGGCGGGCGACAAGGTTTCGGTCAATATCGGTGGCAAGTCGGCGTCCTACACCGTCACTGCCAACGACATCGCTGCGACCACACCGGATGACCTGATTGCCGTTGGTCTGAAAAATGCCATCGACTCTCTGGGAATTGCGGGCCTGACGGTCGACTATACCAGCGGCACCCCGGGGCAACTGGCCTTTACCAATGCCGGTACCACCGACCTGACGGTGGCGGCACAATACAAGAACGCCGGCTCCGGTGGCCTGGCCACCATGTCGACGATCGACGTTTCCACCTCGGGCGGTGCCACCACCGCCCTCGGCAACATCGAAACCCTGATCACTGCTGCCATCGACGCGTCGGCGGAATTGGGTTCCTCGCAGACCCGGCTGAGCATTCAGTCGGACTTCATCTCGAAACTGTCGGATGCGCTGACCACCGGTATCGGCACCATGGTTGATGCCGATATGGAAGAGGCCTCAGCCCGGCTGCAATCGCTGCAGGTGCAGCAGCAGCTTGGCATCCAGGCGCTGTCGATCGCCAACCAGGCACCGCAGAGCGTGCTGGCCCTGTTCCGTTAAGGCCGGCCCGGACCTTTCCGGGGCACCCATCGGTGCCCCGGATGCTCCGCGATCACCTGACCATCGGAAGGACATGAAGTGAATGCTTTTGACCGGGCCAAAATGGCCTATTCTTCCCCGGCTTCGCCGACAAGAACGCTGCGGGGAGCCGAGTATGACGCCTTTGCCAGAATAACCCACCGGATGAAGGCGGCGCATGGTGCAGGCTCTCCGGGTTTCCCGGCCCTGGCTTTGGCATTGCAGGACAACCGCGCCCTTTGGGCGGTTCTGGCCGCCGATGTGGCGGATGACGGTAACGCCCTGCCGCTGACCCTGCGCCGCCAGATCTTTGCCCTGGCCAACTTCGTCACCAAATTCACCAGCCGGGTTCTGACCGGGTCGGCCGTTGCAGATGCGCTGATCGACATCAACCTGGCGATCATGCGTGGCCTGCGCCGCGACGGGGTAGTGGAATGAGCGGCCTGGTTCTGAAGCTTGCCCCAAAGGAACGCATCCTGATCAATGGTGCCGTCATTGAAAATGGCGACCGCCGGTCGCGCCTGTCGATCATGACACCAAACGCCCATATCCTGCGGCTGCGCGATGCCATTCACCCCGGCGAAGTCACCACCCCGGTGCGGCGGGTCTGCTACATCGCGCAACTGGTGCTGTCTGGCGATGCCGATCCCGGCAATGCCAAGCTGCAGCTTCTGCGCGGCATCGAACAGTTAAGCCAGGTTCTGACCGATCCCGACAGCCGGCAACACCTGGCACTGGCGACCGCCGCCGTGGTGGAAAATCAGCCCTATATGGCGCTCAAGGCGCTGCGCACCCTGTTGCCACGGGAAGAGCGGCTGATGGCTGCCCACCGGGGATGAGCTATCAACCGATCATCCCGCTGGCCGGTTATTCCGGATGGAAGTTCCTGAACCGGACGATGGTTCAGCAGAAACAGGCCTTTGAAAAGGCACCGGATCTGGCGCGGGATATCGACTATTTCAAAGCCAGAATCGGCAAGATCGACAGCGCCGAACAGCTGGTGTCGGATCATCGGCTGTTGAAAATCACCCTTGGTGCTTTTGGGCTGGATGCCGATATCAAAGCCAAGGCCTTCATTAAAAAGGTGCTGGCGGATGGCACCTTGAAAACCACCGCCCTTGCCAACCGCCTGACCGACAAGCGCTACCTTGAAATGTCCAAAACCTTCGGCTTTGGCGATTTCGCGGTGCCCAGCACCAAAATCTCCGACTTCGGCGACAAGATCACCGCACTGTACAAGGAACGCCAGTTCGAAGCGGCGGTCGGCAATCAGGACGGCAATCTGCGCCTTGCCATGGCGCTGCCGCGTGATCTTGGCGCTATCGCCAAAAAGACCAGTTCCGATGCCACCAAATGGTTCACCATCATGGGCAACCTACCGTTGCGACAGGTGTTTCAAACCGCGTTCAACTTGCCCGCCAGCTTTGGCTCGATCGACCTCGACAAACAACTGGAAACCCTGCGGGCAAAAGCGGAAACGATCTTTGGCAACAGCGCCGTCAGCCAGTTCACCGACCCGGCCAAGGTTGACAAACTGGTCAAGCTGTTCCTGCTGCGGTCAGACCTTGCCAATGCCACGGCCCAAACTTCGCGCGGTTCGACCGTGCTGGGCATGCTGCAGGACGGCCAGTCGCAGTTGAATGCGCTGCTCGGGCGTTGAGCCTGTCACCCGCTGCTGCAACCAAACAGCGTCAGAATGAATCGCGCCCCAGGTGCCGCTTTCCCCTCTCCCGCACTGCGCCGGGGAGGGGCAGGGGCGGGGGTCGTGGGAAAGGGCACCGCGCCGGATCAGTGCTTTCCCGCCAGTGCTAGGCACTTCGCCAGCCGGACAAAGGAGGCGGCGCTGTCGTCTGGCTCGTCTTCGGCCAAAAAGCCATCCAGCGACGGCCAGACCCGGATCGCGGCATCGGTCAGCGGGTCCGACCCGGCGGCATAAAGTCCGGCCCTGACCATCATCTCGGCCCGGTCATAGGCCCCCAGCAACCGCCGCGCCTCGGCAATCAGCTTGTTCTCCGCCGGGGTTGCCGCATCCGGCAGGCTGCGCGACACCGACCGCAGCAGATCAATCGCCGGATAGCGCCCGCGCTCGGCAATCACCCGGTCCATCACCACATGGCCGTCCAGCACCCCGCGCAGAATGTCGGCGACCGGCTCTTCCATGTCCGACCCCGCCACCAGCACGGTGAAGACGGCGGTGATATCGCCGTTGCCTTCGGTGCCCGGTCCGGCACGTTCCGCCAAAGCCATGATCATATGCGCGGTCGAGGGCGGATAGCCGCGCAGCGACGCCTCCTCCCCCCCCGCCAAAGCCACTTCGCGGTGCGCCTCGGCAAAGCGGGTGATGCTGTCGGCCAACAGCAGTACATGATAGCCCTGATCGCGGAAATGTTCGGCCACCGCCATCGCCGCCCAGGCACAGCGGCGGCGGATCAGCGGTGACTGGTCCGAGGTTGCTGCCACCACGATCGACCGCGCCATCCCCTCCGGGCCCAGCACTGATTCGATGAATTCCCGCACCTCGCGCCCACGTTCGCCGATCAGCGCGATCACCACCAGATCGGCGGCAACGCCCCGGGCAAATTTTGACAGCAGCGTCGATTTGCCAACGCCAGACCCGGCAAACAGCCCGATCCGCTGACCCTGCACCAAGGGCAGCAGCGTGTTGAACACCGCCACCCCGGTTTCCAGCCGCAGTCCCAAGCGGCGGCGGTTGGTGGCGGCAGGGGGGGCTGCGCGCAACGGTCGCGGCTCCACCCCCCGCAACAACGGCCGCCCATCCAGCGGTTTGGCAAACGGGTCGATCACCCGCCCGATCCAGCTGACATCGGGGGAAATATCGCCACTGCCCAGCAATTCCACCGGATCGCCGATGGAAAGCCCCTCGAAAGACCCATCGGGCAGCACGGTGACGCCGCCCCGCGCGAGGCCCAGCACTTCACCGCCCAACACCCGCCCACCCTGAGTGGTCAGTTGCACCCGGTCACCCAGCGCGGCGTCCATGCCCAGACCGGAAACCTGCACCGTGCCTTTGCCCACTTCGGCGACCCGGCCAACCGGCCGCACCGCGTCTATCGTGGCAATCTCTGCCAGCAATCCATCAAACACATTGGTCATTCCCGGCTTCTCCCTGGCTGTTCTTACTGTTTCTAAAGGAATCAGACTTAAGGCTTGGTTGAAGCCAATCGAGGGAGAAGCCCCGATGTTTGAAAGACTGGATATCAGCCGCGAATCCTATGCGCTGGCCACCTATGCCATGACAAGGCAGGCGGCGATTTCTGCCAACATCGCCAATGCCGATACCCCCGGGTACAAGGCGGTGGATGCTGGTTCGTTTGCCGAAGAACTGGCGACAGGCGGCGGTTTGCAACCGCTTGCCACACGGCCCTCGCATCTGGCGCGTCCCGATGCTGAACAATCGTTCGAATTGTCGGCACGGCGGAGTCCCGGCAACGCCTCGCCCAATGGCAACACCGTGTCGTTGGAAAGCGAAATGGTGAATGCCGCCGATGTGCGCCACACCTATGACATGGCGCTGGCCATTGCCAAATCCACCAGCAGCATCCTGCGCAGCAGCCTGGGCCGGAGGTAAGGATGAGCGAACTGTCCCAAAGCCTCGCTGTGTCCGCCTCTGCCATGCAGGCCCAGGCCAGCCGTCTGCGCCAGGTGTCGGAAAACATCGCCAATGCCGATACGCCGGGATACCGGCGCAAGACCGCCGCGTTTGAAGACGTGGTGACCGGCGGCAGCACTACCGGGCTGGTCAAACTCGGCCCGGTCGACCTCGACCCGCGCGACCTGGCGCGGATCTACGATCCCGGCCACCCGATGGCCGATGAAACCGGTCACTTTGACGGCTCGAATGTCGATCTGGTGATTGAAATCGCTGACGCGCGCGAAGCGCAACGCAGCTACGAGGCGAACCTCAAAATGTTCGATCAGGCCCGGCAGATGGCTGCGAGCCTGCTCGATTTGCTCCGAAAGTAGCTTGTTACCCAAAAAGGGAGATCCAGAATGGATATCAAATCAGCACTTGCTGCCCGCACCTACGAAAATGCCCGCCCGGCAATGGCCCCTGACCCATCGCCGGGCGGATCCTCCGAAGGTGTACTGGGCGGCTTTGGCCAGATTGCCGGAGATTTCGCGCAAACCCTGATGCAGGGCGAACAAACCGCCCGGGCGGCGCTGGTTGGCAAAGCCGACCCGCATGCGCTGGTGCAGGCGCTGGCTGCCACTGAGCTTGCCGTGGAAACCGCGGTGACAGTGCGCGACAAGGTGGTGGAAGCCTATCAGGAAATCCTGCGGATGCCGGTGTAGGGCGCCATGCAGGATCAGTTGTTCTTTGACACTTTACGCCAGGGCCTGTGGATCGCCGTCATCATCTCTGCCCCGATGCTGGCGGTGGCTCTGGTGGCCGGTGTCGCCATCGGCCTGTTGCAGGCGCTGACTTCGGTGCAGGAAATGACCCTGACCTTTGTGCCCAAGGTGGGGGCGATGCTGTTGGTGTTCTGGGTCTCGATGAGCTTTATGACCGCCACCCTTGTCAGCTTTTTCCACGACCAGATCATCCCGATGATTGCAGGGGGCACGGGTGGATAACGCAGGATACACCACGCTGACCCGCCAGTCCGGGCTGATGGCCGAAATGCAGGCGGTGGCGCACAACCTCGCCAACATGTCGACCACCGGGTTCCGCCGCGAAGGCGTGATCTTTTCCGAATATGTCAAAGCGCTGGACGGTGCCGAACCCTCGTTGTCAATGGCCACCGCCAACACCCGCCAGATCGATCTGAGCCAGGGCAGTCTGACCCAGACCGGTGGCACTTTCGATCTGGCCATACAGGGCGATGGTTTCTTTCTGATCGACACGGCGCAGGGTCAGCGTCTGTCGCGTGCTGGCAGCTTTACCCCCAGTGCCGAGGGCGAACTGGTCACCGCCGATGGCAACCGCTTGCTGGATAGCGGCGGCGCCCCGGTGTTTGTGCCCCCCGATGCCCGCGCCATCGCGGTGGCCGCCGATGGCACCCTGTCTGCCGATGGCCGGCCACTGTCGCAGATCGGCCTTTGGCAGCCCACCGACCCGCTGGATCTGATCCACGAGGCCGGCACCATGTTCAAGGCCGACAAGGGGGTGGAGCCGGTGGAGGGCGGCACCATTCTGCAAGGCTATCTGGAAGACAGCAACGTGAACCCGATCCTTGAAATAACCCGGATGATCGAGGTGCAGCGCGCCTATGAACTGGGCCAGACCTTCCTCGAACGCGAAGACCAGCGGATTCGCGGCGTTATTCAAACCCTTGGCCGCTAAGGCCAGCAGAAAACCCCTGGCCGCCAAGGCCAGCAGCAAACCCTTGGCCGATAGGCCAGCAGAAAACCCCTGGCCGCCAAGGCCGCAAGCGGACGGAGCCTGAACCATGCGCGCCCTGCAAATCGCCGCCACCGGGATGAGCGCCCAGCAAATGCGGGTGGAGGTTGTATCCAACAACCTCGCCAACATGAACACCACCGGCTACAGCGCCCGCCGGGCAGAGTTTTCCGACCTGCATTACCAGCAGCTCAGCCGCCCCGGCACGATCAATTCTTCCGATGGCACCATCCTGCCGACCGGGGTGCAGATCGGCCTCGGTGTTCGCCCCGCCTCGGTCTCGATCATCGTGGCGCAGGGGTCACTGGCGCAGACCGGTGGCGATCTCGATCTGGCGATCGAGGGCAAGGGCTATATCGAGGTGACGCTGCCGTCGGGCATTTCCGCCTACACCCGCGATGGCGCGCTGAAACGCTCGGCCGACGGGCTGATCGTCACATCGGACGGCTACGAGGTGGTGCCCGGCATCACCATCCCCGCCGATGCCCGCAGCATTTCGGTATCTGGCGCAGGCGAGGTCTACGCCTATTTCAACGATCAGGTGCAGCCGCAGCTGCTGGGGCAGTTCGGCCTGGCCGGGTTCAGCAATGAAAAGGGACTGGAGGCGATGGGGTCGAACCTGTTTCTGGAAACCCCGGCATCCGGTCCGGCACTGACCGGGGTGCCCGGGGTCGATGGCCTTGGCACCCTGCGCGAAGGCTATCTGGAGGAAAGCTCGGTGGATGCGGTGCATGAAATCACCGATCTGATCAAGGCGCAGCGCGGCTATGAGATGAACGCCAAGGTGATCACCGCCGTCGATCAGATGCTCGCCGCCACCACGCAGGTGCGCTGATGCGGGGCCTGATCTTGCTGATTGCCCTGACCCCGCAAATGA
>JAYTDA010000043.1:0-2429 GCA_043736155.1 Paracoccaceae bacterium
GTTCCTTGCGCTTTGCGGATCGGGACCCCGGCCTGCGCCGGGGCGATTGCATCGGGTGAACCCCAAGTGATTCACTTGCGCGCGCAATTCGTTCTAGCACCAGCCCCGCCACCCTGTCAGTCCGGAATCACTGCCGTGGCGTCGATCTCGACCAGCCAGTCGGGGCGGGCAAGGGCGGTCACCACCACCCCGGTCGACACCGGATGCACCCCCTTGATGTATTCGCCCATCGTCCGGTACACCGCCTCGCGGTGGCGTACATCGGTGAGGTAGACCACCACCTTGCACAGATGTTCCATTGTGCCCCCGCATTCCTCGATCAGCTGGCGGATGTTCTGCATCACCTTGTGGGTCTGTTCGACCGGATCGTGGCTTTCGATGTTCTGGCCATCCTCCAGGTTTTGCGGGCACTGGCCGCGCAGCCAGATCGTGCGACCGCCGGTGGTGACCACGGCCTGACACAGATCATTGTCGAGGTTCTGTTCAGGGTAGGTTTCCCGGGTGTTGAATTTGCGGTGGCGCGTGTGTGCCATGGTCTTGCTCCAGTTTCCTTGCGATGTGGAATGTTGGCCGGTCAGATGGTTGAAGCAGGTCCCCCCCGCCGGCCCGACTTTTAGGGCCCGCACTGCGTCGCGCCACGGTAGTCAAGATAGCTCTGTTGGGTGGCGATATGCCCGGCGATATGTTTGGCATCGTGCCAGACCCCCCAGATGAAACTTGATCCGCGCCGCGACAGCCACGGCAGGCCGATGAAGTAAATCCCCGGTTCCGCCGATACGCCGCGCTGATGTTTGGGTTTGCCCTTGGCATCGAACGCCCCGACCTTCAGCCAGCTGAAATCCTGGGTGAAGCCGGTGGCCCAGATGATCGACCGGATGCCCGCCTTGGCCAGATCCAGGTCGCGCACAGGCGTGGTCATGCAGTCCGGGTCCGCCAGCAGCTTGCGGGCATCGGGGTCGGGGGGAAGATCCATCCCGTTGCGCACCACCCAGGCATCCGCCAGATCCAGCAGGGCAAACAGATCGGTGTCGCCACGCCGGATGTTTTCGACCAGATTGTCCTGAAAGCTGACTTTGCCGCCCGCGAACGCCTTGGTCACGCCAACCAGGGTGACACCCCGATGCGCCAGTTCGCGGAAATCGACGGTTCTGCCGCCATAGGCGCCGCTGATCGCAATGGTCACATGGTCGGCACCCGGTGCCACCGCCTCGATGTCCCACAGGCCCAGTACCCCGAGCCACCACACGAAATCAAGGCCACGATAGGCGCGCGGCGGGCGGCCATGGGCACCGACCGACAGATAGACCTTGCGGCCCGCGCGGTTCAACTCATCAGCGATCTGCGCCCCGGATGACCCTGCCCCCACCACCATCACCGCGCCTTCGGGCAATTGGCCGGGGTTGCGGTAGCCGGAGGAGTGGATCTGGTACAGCCCGCTGTCGTTCGGTGCGATGGCGGGAATCGCCGGGCGCTGGAACGGGCCGGTGGCCGACACCACCCGGTTGGCCTCGAACCTTCCGGCCGAGGTTTCGACGATGAAGCCCGGACGCCCGGTTTGCCGGATCACCGAAGTCACCGCCACCCCACAGCGGATGGGAGCCGCGATCATTTTGGCATAGGCTTCGAAATAGTCGGCCACCTTTTCCTTGGGGACAAACTCATCGGCACCAAACCCGGTGAATTCCAGCCCCGGAAAGCGGTCATGCCAGGCCGGGCCGTTCGCCACCAGCGAATCCCAGCGTTCCGACCGCCAGCGTTCGGCAATGCGGCTGCGTTCCAGCACGAAATGCGGAATGCCAGACTGTCCCAGATGCGCACTCATCGCGACACCGGCCTGCCCGGCACCGACAACCAAGGTGTCGATCTGTTCCGCCGCCATCTCCCGATCCTTCGCTGTTCGCGGCGACGCACCGCGTTCCGATTTTCGGGCCCCATTCGGGCAATCCGCACGGATGGGATAGCCATACAGCCTGACAGCCGCGATAGGCAAACCTTAAGCCTGCGCATTTGCCAGATCGCGCAATCCCTGACCGGTCATGGCTTCGGGACCATTTGCCATCTGGCACCGGCTGCTGAGGGGTCAGGCGGGCTCCGGTGTGCCCTGGTCTCGGGTTCAGCCCCGGACAGCGCCGCACACAGGATCAGCAACTTGATCCCGGGGATGGGGCAAGGCACCTTGCCACGCTGGCGCGGATCATCAAGCGCAGTCAATGGTCCGGAAGCAAAGGGCGCGGCATCGGGAAACCGCAACATGGCAAGGCCACAACGGAAGCACGGATCAAGCCCCAAGCGACTCCAGCTTCGCTTCAAGCGATTGCCCGGGAGGTCTCCCAGGGGAATCGGGTGAAGGATTATGCTTTGATGAGGCTTGCGAGATAGTCGTCGTCCCAGGCGGCGGTTTTCAGGCGGAGCCGGATTGAATCGCGGCC
>JAYTDA010000044.1:0-2337 GCA_043736155.1 Paracoccaceae bacterium
GAAATCTATGACGCGATGGAAACCGCGCGCTGCGAAGCCGTCGGCGCCCGCGCCATGCCCGGCACCGCCGGCAACATCGACGCCAAGATCGCGCATGAGGCAGACCGCAAGGGCTACGGCCAGATCACCCAGGCCGCCGATGCCCCCCTGCCCGTCGCTGCGGGCTACCTCGTCCGCCACCTCGCCACCGGGCGGCCCATGCCGAAAGCCGCCGCCCATGTCATGGATCTCTGGCGCGGATTCATTGAAGAACAGGCGTCGGGCACCCTCGAAAACCTTGACCATGTGCTGGCCGATCAGGCGGCTTTTGCGCGGCTGGCCCGAAAAGTGATCTCCGATCTCGGCTACGGCGACCAGTTGGGCGATGACCCCGACCGCGAGGATGAGGATGAGGCGGGCGAAGACGCCTCCGAAGATCAGGACAGTCCGGACAGTTCCGGCTCTGAGGAACAAGACAACGACGACACCGAAGCCTCGCCCGAGCAGAGCCAGGAAGACCAGCAGGACCAGTCGCAGGCCCAGATCACCATGGAAGATTCTGCGGATATGGAGCAGGGCGACGAGGCCGAACTGCCCGAGGGCGAGGCCCCGCTGGAACCGCCCCCGCCTGCCCCCTATTCCGACGCCGACCCGAACTACACCGTCTACACCACGGATTTCGATGAGGAAATCAAGGCGGAGGATCTGGCCGAGCCTGCCGAACTTGAACGCTTGCGTGCCTATCTGGACCAGCAGCTTGAACCGTTGAAGGGTGCCGTGTCGCGTCTGGCCAACAAGTTGCAACGCCGCCTTCAGGCGCAGCAGAACCGGTCCTGGCTGTTCGATCTGGAGGAAGGCACCCTCGATGCCGGTCGCCTCGCCCGCGTGGTCGCCAACCCGACCACCCCCCTGTCGTTCAAACAGGAAAAAGACACCGAATTCCGCGACACCTGCGTGACGCTGCTCTTGGACAATTCCGGCTCCATGCGCGGCAGGCCGATCTCGATCGCCGCCATCTGCGCCGATGTTCTGGCGCGGACGCTGGAGCGGTGCAGCGTCAAGGTCGAAATCCTCGGCTTCACCACCCGCGCCTGGAAGGGCGGCCAATCGCGCGAACGCTGGCTGGCGCAGGGCCGCCCGCAAACGCCGGGCCGGCTGAACGACCTGCGCCACATCATCTACAAATCCGCCGATGCACCGTGGCGGCGGGTGCGGCCCAATCTGGGGCTGATGATGAAAGAGGGGCTGCTCAAGGAAAACATCGACGGCGAGGCGCTGGAATGGGCGCACCGGCGGATGATGGCCCGGCAGGAGGCGCGGAAAATCCTGATGGTGATATCGGATGGCGCGCCAGTCGATGACAGCAGCCTGTCGGTCAACCCGGCGAATTTTCTGGAAAAACACCTGCGCGACGTGATTGCGATGGTCGAACGCCGCCGCGCCGTCGAGTTGATCGCCATCGGCATCGGCCATGACGTGACCCGTTATTACCAGCGCGCCGTGACCATTACCGATGTCGAGCAACTGGCGGGCGCGATGACCGAACAATTGGCCGGGTTGTTTGAGGTAGACGCCCGCAAACGCGCCCGGGCGATGGGGCAGCGGCGGGCGGTGTAGCGCAAAATTTTTCGGCGAAAAATTTTCTGGCGCGTGGTGAAAGGGACCGGATTTGTTTCAGACGTTTGACTCCGCCGCAGCGCCCGAACAAGGCCCGGCCCGCCTCGCCGCGCTGCGCGGCACCCTCACCGCCGTGGGCTTGCACGGCTTCATCATCCCCCGCGCCGACATCCATCAGGGCGAATATGTCGCGGCGCGGGATGAACGGCTGCAATGGCTGACCGGCTTCACCGGGTCTGCCGGGTTCTGCATCGTGCTGCCCGACATCGCCGGGGTGTTCATCGACGGACGCTACCGGACGCAGGTCAAGGGGCAGGTCGATCTGACCCATTTCACCCCTGTCCCCTGGCCCGAGGAAAAGGCCGGGCCGTGGATCAGGGCGAACCTCACGGCGGGCATCGTCGGCTTTGACCCCTGGCTGCACACCGCGGACGAGATTGCCAAGCTGGAGGAGGCGCTGCAAGGCTCCGGCGTCACCCTGCGCCCTTCGGCCAACATGGTCGATGCGATCTGGCCGGATCAACCCGGCCCGCCGCTGGGCCGGGCGTTCCTGCATCCCGAGGCGCTGGCGGGGGAATCTTCGCCGGACAAACGCCGCCGCATGGCCGCGCAGATTGTCGCGGAGGGTCAATCCAGCCTGATCATCACCTTGCCCGATTGCCTGTGCTGGCTGTTGAACATCCGCGGATCGGACGTGCCGCGCAACCCGGTGCTGCACGGGCTGGCGGTGCTCCACGCCGA
>JAYTDA010000045.1:0-36005 GCA_043736155.1 Paracoccaceae bacterium
TGGCCATTGCATCAGCTATACCCATCCGATGATGATGGCGGAACTGTCGCCGCGCCGCTTTGCCGCCGAAGGCTCGCCAGCGGATTGCGTGCTGGCAGCGCTGTATGACGTGCTGCGCGAGGCACCGCCGGATCTGGTGCTGTCGGGGGTGAACCGGGGCAACAATGCCGCCGAGAATGTGCTGTATTCCGGCACCATCGGCGGCGCGATGGAGGCGGCGTTGCAGGGCCTGCCTGCCATTGCCCTGTCGCAGTTCATGGGGCCCTTGACCGAACCGCTGTCGGACCCGTTCGAGGCGGCTCGGGTTCATGGCGCGGCGGTGGTGCAAGCGCTGCTGGATCGCGGCATCTGGACCGACCATGATTACCGGGTGTTTTACAACGTGAATTTCCCCCCCTGCCCCGCTGCTGCGGTTCAGGGGGTCAAGGTGGCGGCGCAGGGCTTCCGGCGCGATACATCCTTTGGGGCAGAGGCGCAGATTTCGCCCTCGGGCCGCCGGTTCCTGTGGATCAAGGGCGGGCCACAGCACCGGCCCACCCTGCCGGGCACCGATGCCGCGGTCAATCTGCAGGGCTTTGTCTCGGTGACCCCGATGCGCGCCGATCTGACGGCGCATGATCTGCTGGCTGATCTGACGCTGCGGCTGGCGGACCCCCAGGCATGACCGACGAGGCCGAGCGGAAGATGCGCTTTCTCTACGCGCTCCGCTCGCACGGGGTCACCGATGCGCGGGTGCTGACCGCGATGGAGGCGGTGGACCGCGGGGTCTTTGTCAAAGGCCTGTTTGCCGAGCGCGCCTATGAAGACATGCCGCTGCCGATTGCCTGTGGCCAGACCATCAGCCAACCCTCGGTGGTCGGGCTGATGACCCAGGCACTGGCACCGACGGCGCGTGACAAGGTACTGGAGGTCGGCACCGGGTCGGGCTATCAGGCGGCGATTCTGGCCGGCCTGTCGCGCCGGGTCTATACGCTGGACCGCCACCGAAGACTGGTGCGCGAAGCGCAGGAAATCTTTCGGACGCTGGGGCTGGCCAATGTGATTGCCATCACCGCCGATGGCAGCCATGGCTTGCCGGAACAGGCGCCGTTTGACCGGATTCTGGTGACAGCTGCCGCCGAAGACCCACCCGGCCCTCTCTTGGCGCAGTTGCGGATCGGCGGTATCATGGTATTACCGGTCGGCCAATCCGACCGGGTGCAAAGCCTGATCAAGGTCACCCGGACCGAGACCGGCTTTGACTATGAAGAATTGCGCCCTGTCCGCTTTGTGCCATTGGTCGAAGGGTTGGGGCAGGACTGATGCAACAGACGGACAAACCGGCGCCCGGCGACAAGGGCAGCGACCTGAGGACAGAGCAATGACCGATGTTTCCCACCCGTTTCCCCGGCGCAGTGCCAGCTTGCGCCTTGCCCTTTTGGGTGTCGCCGCAGCAGCCCTGACGGCCTGCAGCGATGGCCAGCAGCTTGACTGGGACCTGCGGCAATCGGCCAATACGCTGAACACCTCTGACGCGGCGCGCCAGGCCAGTGCAACCCGGCCACAGCCCGATGCCCGGGGGGTGATTTCCTATCCGACCTATCAGGTGGCGGTGGCACAGCGCGGCGATACCGTGGCGTCACTGGCGGCGCGGGTTGGCCTCGATGGCACCGAAGTGGCCCGGTACAACGGGTTGAGCGCGGAAATGGGTCTGCGCCAGGGCGAGGTGCTGGCGCTGCCGAAACGGGTATCGGAACCTTTGGCGGGCAGTGGCGGTGTGACGACATCGTCGCTTTCCGGCGGGGCAGCGCCCGGTTCTGTCGATATCACCGCGCTGGCCTCGGGGGCGATTGACCGCGCCAGTGATCCTGTTGGCACTGCCAACCAGCCGCAAGGGGTGCCGGGGCGTGAACCGATCCGCCATCAGGTGCTGCGCGGCGAAACCGCCTTTACCATTGCGCGGCTCTATAATGTATCCGCCAAGGCGCTGGCGGACTGGAACGGGCTGGGCCCCGAACTTGCGGTGCGCGAGGGCCAGTATCTGATGATCCCGGTTCCGGGCGAAGAGGCGATGGATGCCGCAAACGCCCGCAGCACGGTGGATGCAGCGGCCCCGGGTACCGGGTCTGCCACACCGCTGCCGCCTTCGGCATCGACCCCGCTACCCGCCGAAAACCCGGCGACGGTCACCGCTGCCGCTGCAGCGCAACCGGCATCGCCCAATCTGGCGGCGCAGCAAACCGCCGCATCCGCCACCCGCTTTGCCTTCCCCGCCAGCGGCAAGATCATCCGCGCCTATGACAAGGGCACCAACGAAGGCATCGACATCGCTGCAGCCGCTGGTTCTCCGGTGTTGGCTGCGGCAGACGGCACCGTGGCCACCATCACCGAGGACACCGGTCAGGTGACAATTCTGGTGGTGCGCCATGACGACGGGGTGCTGACCGTCTATGCCAATATCGACGGCATCAAGGTGACCAAGGGTGCCGCCGTCAAACGCGGCCAGGCGATTGCCACGGTGCGCGCCGGGGCGACGCCGTTCCTGCATTTCGAGGTAAGGCAGGGCAGAGGGCTCGACAGCACCGATCCGATGCCGTTTCTGCAATAGGCCAGAGGGCTTCGGTCGCACTTTCGGCCTGAGCGATGCGGCGCTGCCTGTCCTGAAAGCGCGGGCATCAACGCAGGCTGCCCGCCCTTGCGGTGGCCCCAAGGGGGGATAACCACAAGGGCCGATCCGCATCAGCGTTTCCATGGCAGGCCAAAGACGGCGATGGTGCCGCTGATCGGGTGGCGATGCAGGCGGCGTAAGACGGCGCACATCAACACACCGGTTCAACCCGTTGTATCTTCAGTCTTTCTGTAATCGACCAGCCCGCCCGCCCCTTCGACCGGTGGCACCGGGATGGGCCAGACCCTCGGCCAGCACCTCCAGCATCGGATGGTCCCGGTTTTCGCCATAGTGGGCGATCAGCACGGCAATCGCCTCGGGGACCTGTTCCGCTTTTTGCAGGCTCAGGGCCCAGTCCAGAAAAATCGACCGGCATTCCGGCATGGTGATGCCGTCGATCCGGAAACTTTCGCGCACCAGTCCCTTTGGGTCAGCTTCGCTGTGGTTCATCGCGTTCCTCCGCTTGCAACAGGTCTGTCACGATCCGGTCCGACTGCTGGCACAGCGCCGCCAGACGTGCCTCTAGAGCGGACATATCGGGATCGCCGGTGTGGCGCAGCACCAATCGCACCCCGGCCTCGCCGATCGTGGCGGCAGACAGATCCTGCCCGCCCAACAGCCGTGCCACCATGTGCAATTGCCAGCACAGATCGTTGCTTTGCAGCAAATGGTCCGCCTGATCCGCCGAAGGCCAGCCCCGCGCAACCCCGGCAGCCAGTTGCGCAGCCACGCTGTGCGACCGGTCCCCCGCCTTCAATGCAGCGGTTTCGGCGATCAGTTCGATATCCATCAATCCCCCCGGCAGCGGTTTCACATCCCACGGGCCAGCAGCGGGTTTGGCGGCATGAAGTCTGGCCCGCATCTCGCTGACATCTTTCAGAATATCGCTGCCCAACCCCTTTTGCGCCAACAGCGCCACCCGAAAGGCTTCGACCGCGCCGATCAGGGCGGGTGCCCCGGCCATCGGGCGGGCGCGGGTCAGGGCCAGATGCTCCCAGGTCCAGGCTTCGGTCAGCTGATAGTCGCGAAAGGCGGCAAAGGTGGTGGCCACCGGCCCCTGTTTGCCCGAGGGGCGCAGGCGCATGTCAACCTCGTACAGCTTGCCCTCGGCCATCGGGGCCGACAGCGCGGTGACCAGAGCCTGCACCAGACGCGCATAATAAGACCGGGGCGCAAGAGGCTTTGGTCCGTCCGACAGGTCCGCATCACCGGGGTCATAGATCAGGATCAGGTCCAGATCAGACCCGGCATTCAGCCGGCCCGCCCCCAGCGATCCCATCGCCAGCAGCACGGCACCCAGGCCCGGCGGCTGCCCGTGTTTGCCGGCAAACTCGGCCAGGCAACAGGGCCAGACCGTGGCCACCGTCGCCTCTGCCAGTTCAGCGTACTGACCCGCAGCCACGGCCCCGTCAATCAGGCCGCGCAGATGGTGCACCCCGATGCGAAAGTGCCATTCCTTGACGGCACGGCGCAGCGCATCCAGTTTGCCTTCGTAATCCGCGACTCGGTCTGCCACTTGGCGCAGCGTGGCACCGAGGCCCGCAACCCCCGGCCAGGGCGCAAAGAAACTGCCGCCGATCACCGCATCCAGCACCCCGGCATTGCGTGACAGATGCAGCGCCAGATGCGGTGCAGTTGATGCGATATCGACGATCAGGTCGATCAGCTGCGGGTTGCTGTCAAACAGCGAAAATACCTGAACTCCGGCAGGCAACCCCTTGAGAAAAGTGTCAAATTGCAACAGAGCTGTGTCGGGATTGACCGCCTTGGCCAACCGGTGGAGCAGCTTTGGCTGCACCCGGCGGAAAATCTCGGCGGCGCGGGCCGAGCGCAGCGCCGGATAGTTGCGCCAGCCTTCGACAATGGCCCGTGCAGGGGTGGAAATCTCCGGGATTGCTGCCGGTGCCTGTGGGGTAAAGAAGCCCTCGGTCAACTGCGATGTCGCGGTCAGGCGCGCCTGCAGATCGCGGGTTATCGCCGCGGTTTCCCCTTGACCCATGAACCGCGCCAGCCGGTCCATCCCGTCGGAAGTCTGCGGTAAATCATGGGTTTGCGCGTCGTTTATCATCTGCAGCCGGTGTTCCACTTCGCGGAAATGGCGGTAATGCTCCCCCAGTTCTGCGGCAGTTTCCAGCGGAATCCAGCCCTTGTCCGCCAATGCCCCCAAAGCCGGAACCGTCTGGCGCGCCCGCAGGCCCTCATCCCGGCCACCGGCGATGATCTGATGGGTCTGGGTGAAAAACTCGATTTCGCGGATACCGCCCACCCCCAGTTTCAGATTATGCCCCGGCAGGCTGATCGGCCCATGCAGGCCACGATGGTCACGGATCCGCAGGCGGATGTCATGGGCATCCTGTATCGCGGCAAAATCAAGGTGTTTGCGCCAGACAAACGGGCGCAGCACCTTGAGAAACGCCGCGCCCGCCGCGATATCCCCGGCACAGGGCCGCGCCTTGATATAGGCGGCGCGTTCCCAGGTGCGGCCGACGCTTTCATAATAGCCCTCTGCCGCAGATGCCGACAGACAGACCGGTGTCACCGCCGCATCGGGGCGCAGCCGCAGGTCAGTACGAAACACATAGCCATCGGCGGTCTGGTCCGACAACAGTGCGGTCAGGCGGCGGGTCACCCGCACAAAAGCGGCGCGCGCCTCGGCCTCGCCCCCGCGGTACAGATCATCGTCAAACAGGCAGATCAGGTCGATGTCGGACGAATAGTTCAACTCCGCCGCCCCCATCTTGCCCATCGCCAGCACAAACATGCCGGCACCAGTGGCGGCCTGCTCCGCCGCCATGCCCGGCAGTTTGCCGCGCCTTATCTCATCCGCCACCAGCGCCCTGATCCCCAGATCCACCGCCAGATCGGCAAAGTCGGTCAGGGTGCCGGTGACCGTCTCCAGCGGCCAGACCCCGGCCAGATCCGCCAGTGCCACCAGCAGCGCCAACCGCCGCCTGGTGCGCCGCAGCGCCGGGCCAAGCTGGTCCGGCGGTTCGGTGTGCAACGCGGCAAACAGCGCCGCAACCCCGGTTTCAGGCGCATCCTGCAACGCCTGCCGCAGCCAGTCTGCCTCTTGCACCATCGTGCTGCGCAGATAGGGGCTGCACCCTGCCGTACCCTGCAGCAAAGCACGGAGCGGGGGGGACAGATCGGCGAAGACAGCGATGGTTTCCGATGCAGCGGTGGCATCGAAGGCAATCGGGCAACGGGTCATCCGGGCATCAAAACGCATGGGTGCAGGATGGGGCCTTGGCCGTGCGGGGTCAATCGGATTGGGCCACGGTTCGGGCGCGGCACCGGATATCTGCCGGACCAACGCCCGGGCCCATGTCCCTGTTGCACCGGACGTGTCGGGGATAAACCCGGACAGTTGCGAGACGGCGGAACAGTCTGAACAGCGGCAATCTGCCCAATGTGAATATTCTTTACATCGACCCTTGAATGCGGCTGCCGCCATGACAATCTGTGCAATGTGAAACGCCTTCACATAGCAATCGGAGCAAAGGAGCCAGCGCCCGCCATGTCCACGATGAGTAATATTTCTGCCTTTCCGTCGCAAGCCGAGGCTTGGTTGGATGACAGGGGCAAGCCCGCATGGATCGCCGCAATGGTCCTTGGCTTCATCTTCTTCTGGCCGATCGGCCTCGCCCTTCTGTTCTACATGATCTGGAGCAAACGCATGTTCAACCGCAGCCATTCCTGCGTCAGCCGGCGCAACGCCCACTGGCAATCGATGCAACAGGGCAGCTTCCCCACCAGCGGCAACACCGCATTCGACGCCTACAAGGCCGACACGCTGCGCCGTCTGGAAGACGAGCAAAAGGCGTTCGAGGCGTTCCTGCAACGTCTGCGCGACGCCAAGGACAAGTCAGAGTTTGACCAGTTTATGGATGACCGTGCCAGCAATGCCCATCCGATGGAAATGTCGGACCCGTCGGACCCGCCAAAGGCAAACTGACCCAATCGGCGACCCCACCCCGGGGTCGCCGCCCTTTTCCCGGATGAAAGGCACCCCCACGTGGCCACGATGAACAGCCTGCTGCCCGATCCGGTCTATCAGGCGGAATTCTACAGCGATGTCGCCAAGAAGCGGCTGGTGGCCTGGTTCATCGATACTGCGGTGATACTGGCAATCTGCCTGATCATCCTGCCCTTTACCGCCTTTGTCGCGCTGTTCCTGTTTCCGGCGCTGTTTCTGGTGGTGGGATTTACCTATCGCACCCTGTCGCTGGCATCGCGGTCGGCGACCTGGGGATGCGGATGATGGCGGTGGAATTGCGCAACCACCGCGGCGCGCGGTTCGGCTTTGCCGAGGCGCTGATTCATACGCTGGGTTACAGCCTGTCGATGGCCTTTGTGCTGCCCCAGGTGATTTCGGTGGCGCTGATGGCCATGTCGCCGCGCGGTCAGGGGTTGACCGACCTGGTGCTGGGCAGCGCCGCCATCAACCGCGCTTGAACCCCAAGGCGAACCATTTTCCGGACAACACGCGGAAAATGAGTGAATGAAAGCCCATTCTCGGCGGTGCCCACGCAATTTGCGCTGCTTTTGTCTTTGCGGATCGCAGACCAGTTGCTAACGTCACCCGGTCTGAACCCGGAACCCCCATGCGCCACTCGCTTCCCATTGCCCCACAGTTCTATGTGACGGCACCGCAGACCTGCCCCTATCTGGAGGGGCGGATGGAGCGTAAGCTGTTCACCGCATTGCAGGGCGACAGCGCCGAAAAGCTGAATGACAGCCTGTCGAAACAGGGGTTTCGCCGGTCGCAGAACGTGCTGTACCGCCCCTCCTGTTCGGACTGTTCGGCCTGCATGTCGGCGCGGATCCGGGTGGCGGATTTTGTACCGACCAAAAGCCAGAAACGGGCGCAACGCCGCAATGGCGATCTGCGCCGCGACGCCACCAGCCCCTGGGCCACCGAAGATCAATATGCCCTGTTCCGCCGCTATCTTGACAGCCGCCATTCCGATGGTGGCATGGCCGACATGGACATTTTCGAGTTTGCCGCGATGATCGAGGAAACCCCGGTCAGGAGCCGCGTGGTGGAATATACCGCCGACCCCCTGCCCGGTGACCGGCGTCGGCCGCTGACGGCGGTGTGTCTGACCGATGTGCTCGATGACGGGCTCAGCATGGTCTATTCGTTCTATGACCCCGACCGGCTGGAAGATTCGCTGGGCACCTTTATCATCCTGGACCATGTCGAGATCGCCCGTGAGGCCGGTCTGCCCTATATCTATCTGGGCTACTGGGTGCCGGGCAGCCGCAAGATGGGTTATAAATCCAAGTTCTCCGCGCTAGAGGTGTACCACGGCGGGCAATGGCACGATATCGGCGACCCCACCGACTATTCAGCGAACATCCACCCGCTGTCGGTCGATCCGATCGCCGAACAGGTGGCGCGGATCAGCCTGCCGGACACGCTGGCACCGCGCAACTGATGCAGATTTCCGCCCTGACGCTGCTGGTACCGGACTATGATGCCGGAATCGCGTTTTATGTCGGCAGGATGGGGTTTGACCTGCTGACAAATCAGGACCAGGGCGGCGGCAAACGCTGGGTCACCGTCGCCCCCAAAGGCGGGCACTGCGCCCTGCTGCTGGCCCGCGCCGTCGACACGCCGCAGCGTGCCGCCATCGGCAACCAGACCGGTGGGCGGGTGTTCCTGTTCCTGTCGTCCGACGATTTCGCCGCTGACCACGCCCGGATGCTGGCAGCGGGGGTGGCGTTTCTGGAGGCACCGCGCCATGAGCCCTACGGCACCGTCGCCGTGTTCCGCGATCCGTTCGGCAATAAATGGGACCTGTTCCAGCCGAAGGCCGGCTGAGGGTCAGAACGCCCCGGCCAGCACATTGACCACCATCGCCAACACCCCAAGATTGAACAGAAAGCTGAGCAATCCGTGTAACAGAACGGTGCGCCGCAGAGCCGTGGTGTGCACCTCGACGTCAGACACCTGACTGGTCATACCGATGATGAACGAGAAATACAGGAAATCGGCAAAGACCGGCGGCGCTTCACCCGGAAACAGCAAGCCACCCCTGTCGCCGGACTCTCCGGGGTCATGGTACAGATGGGCATAGTGAAAAGCGTAGATGGTGTTCACAAAACACCAGGCCAGCGCCAGCGTTGCCACCACCAAAGCCGCCTGCCCGGCATTCAGCGCCGCATCTCTCCCGGCGATGCGCAAAAGCGCCCCCACCACCGCCCCAAGCGATGCCACCGCGACCAGCAACAGCAACACCCGCCCGCCATCGTCACGCGCAGCGCGCGACCGCATCGGCCCTGCCTCGGTTTCACGCCACAGCGGCAGACAGCTCAGCAGGAACAACGCCGCTGCCAGATCAAACGCCAGCACTTCGGCACTGGCCCAGGGCACCTGCAACAGCCGCAACCCCCCGACCGCCAGTGGCAGGCATAGCACAAACAGCAGAAATCTTGGGTGGGGTAAGGCCTGCATCATCTGGTAGCCTTGTTGCCCCCGGATGCTTTGTCAACCGCCCATCGAAAATTCCATTAGTTTCGCAAGATAAGTAATGTACGCAATAAATGAAAAAATAAATCGTGGAAAACGACAGATTCACCCCGAATTTCCCGGTTGACGCTGCACTGCCGCACCCCTAAGGTCGCGCCGACATGTGAAAAGGTCGGGCTTGGAAAGGCCACAGGATGAACGGGCTATCGGTACGGGGCGGCAACAGGCGCAGGCGTCGGGTTCACCCAACCGGATGACTGCCTGTGCCCCCGCCAAAACCGGGGGTTTTTCATCTGCCAAGGGCCGGAAGCCAGAACTGCGACGAGGAAAGGGTACCAGAATGACACGTCAGATGACCGGAGCTGCCATGGTGGTTCAAGCCCTGAAGGATCAGGGGGTCGAGGTGGTGTTCGGCTATCCCGGTGGTGCGGTGCTGCCGATCTATGACGAGATCTTTCAGCAAAACGACATCCGCCATATCCTGGTGCGCCACGAACAAGGCGCGGTTCACGCCGCCGAGGGCTATGCACGGTCTACCGGCAAACCCGGCGTGGTGCTGGTCACCTCTGGCCCCGGCGCCACCAATGCGGTGACCGGCATGGTTGATGCGCTGATGGACAGCATCCCCTTGGTGGTGCTGACCGGTCAGGTTCCGACCTTCATGATCGGCAATGATGCCTTTCAGGAGGCGGATACCATCGGCATCACTCGCCCCGCCACCAAGCACAACTGGCTGGTGCGCGATACCAACAAGCTGGCCGATGTGATCCATCAGGCCTTTCACGTCGCCACCCATGGCCGCCCCGGCCCGGTGCTGGTCGACATTCCGAAAGATGTTCAGTTCGCCACCGGCACCTATACGGCGCGCGAAGCAGCCAAGGTGTCGCATTACCAGCCGCGCACCATGGGCGATCCTGACCTGATCACCCGCATGGTTGATCTGATCGAAACTGCCGAACGCCCGGTGTTCTATACCGGCGGCGGCGTGGTCAATTCCGGCCCCGAAGCCACCCGGTTGCTGCGCGAATTTGTCGAGGCGACCGGCTTTCCGATCACCTCGACCCTGATGGGTCTGGGCTGCTACCCCGCCTCTGGCAAGCACTGGCTGGGGATGCTGGGCATGCACGGCCTGTATGAGGCCAACTGGGCGATGCATGATTGCGATCTGATGCTGAACATTGGTGCCCGGTTCGATGACCGCATCACCGGTCGCCTCAACGCCTTTTCGCCGGGGTCGAAAAAGGTGCATATCGACATTGACCCGTCGTCGATCAACAAGGTGATCCATGTCGATGTCGGCATCGTCGGCGATATCGCCGAAGTACTGACCGAGGCGCTGGCGCTGTGGAAAGCCCGGGGCCGCAAGACCCGCACCGATGCTGTGGCCAAATGGTGGGGCAAGATCGAGGAATGGAAAAAGGTCGATTGTCTGGCCTACAAAAACGATTCCAAGGTGATCAAGCCGCAATATGCGCTGCAACGGCTGGAAGCGCTGACCAAACATCTGGACCGCTATATCTGCACCGAGGTCGGTCAGCACCAGATGTGGGCGGCGCAATATCTGACATTCGAGGAGCCGCACCGCTGGATGACCAGCGGCGGGCTTGGCACCATGGGCTACGGCCTGCCCTCGTCGGTCGGGGTGCAACTGGCACATCCCGGATCGCTGGTGATCAATGTGGCGGGTGAGGCGAGCTGGCTGATGAACATGCAGGAAATGGGCACAGCCGTACAGTACCGCTTGCCGGTCAAGCAGTTCATCCTGAACAACGAACGGTTGGGCATGGTGCGGCAATGGCAGGAACTGCTGCATGGTGAACGCTATTCGCACAGCTGGTCCGAAGCGCTGCCCGATTTCGTGAAACTGGCCGACGCCTTCGGCGGCAAGGGTTTCCGCGTCGACAACCCCGCTGATCTTGACGATGCGATCAGGGAGATGCTGGCCTACGACGGCCCGGTGATCTTTGACTGCCGGGTGGAAAAGCACGAAAACTGCTTCCCGATGATCCCGTCCGGCAAGGCGCATAACGAGATGCTGATGGGTGAAGCCGATACCAAAAACGCCATCGGGGCCAAGGGGGCGGTGATGGTGTAGGTTTCAGACAACCAACGCCCGGCGCTTCAGTGACAACTTTCACATTTGATCTATGGATTGGAAAAAAGTGAAGATAGTCTGGATACTCGGCGCTTTGACGGCTCTGGCTTTGATCGGGTGCGATGGGCCAGCCGGAACGCAAGCGCGATTTGGCGAAAACGGGCCGTTTACAATTCAGGGCCCGACAGGCACGGTCTCTTATCGCAGCACAAATGACTACGTCTTCAGGAAAATAGCAGACGTCGCCAAGACCCCACAAAGCCTGCGCAGCTTCCTGAACAACACAACCTCAGTCAGTTGGGATGATCGCCACGGAACCCAGGTCGAGTATCTTGGGGCGAACGGTCGAACATTCCGTTGGTACCCGGGCAACCAAGCCGCACTTCCAGGCAAGTGGCAACTCGGACCCTCTAGCTATGGACCCGCTGTCTGCTTCTTGTACGGCCCGAATACTTACAATCCGGTCACGGGGTCGACGGGAAGCCAATGGGATTGTTCGCCACAGGGCATGTACATTTTCTACAAAACATCGGTCGTGTCTGGCGATGTTTTCAACCTTTCCAGTGGAAAGATTCCGTTTGTACTACCGGGCCGCGCCAAGCTTTCCTTGCCACTCTTGGCGGCTCGAGCGGGTCTGAGCGGTACTTATGTTAACAATGCGGACTGGGGCGCAATATTGGCTTCTGAACAGGCCGCTTCAGCGCAATACAGTGCCCAGAGCAAGTAAAATCACGGATCTACCAAGTCAGCCCTGAACATCAAAAAAGGCCTCTCCAGCCATGCGAAAACGAACTGCGCGGTCCCGATGTGCGGATGATCGAGAGCGGTGCCCGCACCGGGAGACGGTCACAAAGCGGTTTGCTAATTTTGCTTGAAATGGTATAGATTTGCAATCAATATGGAATTTGAGTTTGACCCGGCGAAAAGTGCGGCCAACTACGACAAGCATGGAATCAGCTTTGTTGAGGCCCAGGAACTTTGGGAAGATTGGGGCTTGGAAAAGCAACTGCCTTTCGTAAAGGAACTGCGCTGGATGCGGATTGTGCGGTTTGAGGAGCGATTGTGGACCATTATCTACACCCGTCGGCAGGCGAAAATCCGTTTGATTTCAGTGCGCCGGTCACGAAAGGACGAAGTCAATGCCTATGACAGTGCAAATCGCCGAGGGGTCGGACACGATTCGCAGCCTTGACGGCACCCGTACCATTACGGTGGCAGAGTTTGACCAAATGTTTGACGACGCCAGCGACGAAATCGACGAATTTGTTGATTGGTCCGATGCAAAGATGGTCGCACCCAAGCCTCGTCGCGTGAACGTCGATTTCCCGCCCCTGATGGTCAGAGAACTTGACGCCGTGGCAACCGCCCGTGGTGTAACGCGGCAGGCGCTTATCAAGATGTGGCTGGCCGACAAACTCGATGAACACAGCAGAGGCAAGCGCCCCCAAGCCGCAGAATAGGAACCACCATGTCCCCCCTGAACATCAAGAAAAGCGCCTCCAGCCATTCGGCTTATGAGTTGCGCGACCCCAATGCGGCGCAGACCGAAACCCATACGCTGGCGGTACTGGTCGATAACGAGGCGGGGGTGCTGGCGCGGGTGATCGGGCTGTTTTCCGGGCGCGGCTACAATATCGAAAGCCTGACGGTTGCAGAGGTCGACCACAAGGGCCATCTCAGCCGCATCACCATTGTCACCTCGGGTACACCGCAGGTGATCGGCCAGATCAGGGCACAGCTGGAACGGATGGTCCCGGTACATGAGGTGCATGACCTGACAGTGGATGGCCCGGCGGTGCAGCGCGAACTGGCGCTGTTCAAAGTGTCGGGCACCGGCGACAAGCGCATTGAATCGCTGCGGCTGGCCGAGATTTTCCGCGCCAATGTTGTCGACAGCACGCTGGAAAGTTTTGTGTTCGAAATGACCGGCACCTCGGAAAAAATCGATGCTTTTGCCGACCTGATGCGTCCCTTGGGGTTGAGTGATGTCGCCCGCACCGGGGTGGCGGCGCTGAAACGCGGGGTGTAGGGCTGGACGATCTTTGAGCGAACCTCCGCGACGCGCGACCTTGACCAGCGCCATTTCCTCAACTTGCCGTGACAAAGGGCGGTGCCCGTCCGCCGGGTGGGCACAACAGTGCCGGGTTTGGGTGCTTTATGGTTCCGCACCTCCCATCAGATGTTCCTTGCTGTGACATCGCGGTGTGCCCGCCCTGGGGGGCGGACGGGCACCGCCCGGCGGGCTACGCCCTTGATTCCGGGCGAAAAAGAGAAACGGGCGACATTTTTTCCGTGTAACATCATCCCGCGCTGAGGGGCCGTATCGGCTTGGTGTAGAGTTGAAATACGCCCGCCAACCCATTGCAACCAAAGAAAAAAGGGGGGCGAACCCCCCTTTCAGTTTCGCAAATCAGGCTCGCTTATTTTCCGCCCGGTTTCTGCCTGCGGCCTGATCCACGCCAGGGGCGAGCGCACCCGCCCCGGAACCCAAAAGGAGACCCCGGGCTCCGACCCGGGGTCTCCTTATCCCCCTCAACTACACCCGCTGGTCCCGCCACAGGTGTTGCACTTCATGCAGGTGCCATTGCGCACCAGGGTATAGTTGCCGCATTCGCCGCAGGGATCACCTTCATAGCCTTGCAGCTTGGCCTTGAACCGCGCGTCCATCGGGACGGTGCCGCTGGCCAGTCCGGTTGCCCCCAAAGCCGTCGCCGCCAGCGCCACTTCCGGCACCAGGGTGCGCAGCATCGACACCGGGTCGAGCCCCGAATGGCTGATGCCGCCCTGCAGCACCACCAGGTCCTGCGGCAGCCGCTTGCGCAAATAGCCGGTCGACGAGATCTGGCGCAGCACTTCCAGCGACCGGTTGGCGGCCTGTTCGCTGACTTCGCTGACGTTGCGTTTGCCCTCGTCCTCGCCGCGCCCCAGATCGTCAAACGCCGCCCCTTCGGGCTTTACATGCGCCAGATCAGTGCGGTCGAGGTAAGACACCGCCAGTTCACGGAAGATGTAATCGAGGATCGAGGTGGCGTTCTTGATCGAGTCATTGCCCTGCACCATGCCGGCCGGTTCGAACTTGGTGAAGGTAAAGGCATCGACAAATTCTTCCAGCGGCACGCCATATTGCAGGCCAACGCTGATCGCGATGGCGAAGTTGTTCATCATCGCGCGGAACCCCGCACCTTCCTTGTGCATGTCGATGAATATTTCACCCAGTTGCCCATCTTTGTATTCGCCGGTGCGCAGATAAACCTTGTGGCCGCCGACGATGGCTTTTTGGGTATAGCCCTTGCGCCGTTCCGGCAGCTTTTCGCGGTTGGAGCGGACGATTTCCTTGACGATCACCCTTTCGATGATCTTTTCCGCCAGCACCACCGCCTTTTCGTGCGGTGTGCCGCTGGCCAGAACCTCTTCGGCTTCCTCATCATCCTCGACCAGCGCCGAGGCCAGCGGCTGGCTCAGCTTCGATCCGTCCCGGTACAGCGCGTTGGCTTTCAACCCCAGTGACCAGCTCATCTCGTAGGCGCGCAGCGCATCTTCGATGGTGGCGCTGTTGGCCATGTTGATGGTTTTGGAAATGGCGCCAGAGATGAACGACTGCGCCGCCGCCATCATGGTGATGTGGCTGTCAACCCCCAGATAGCGCTTGCCGGTCTTGCCGCAGGGGTTGGCGCAATCGAACACCGGGTAGTGGCGCGGTTGCAGGTACGGCGCACCCTCCAGCGTCATGGTGCCGCACACGTGGTCATTGGCGGCATCGATCTGCGCCTTGGCAAAGCCGAGGTGGCGCAGCAGCTCAAACGTCGGATCGTTCAGCTTGTCGTCCGGAATGCCAAGGGTCTGGCGGCAAAACGCCTCGCCCAGCGTCCATTTGTTGAAGACAAAGCGGATGTCGAATGCCGAAGGCAGTGCTGCCTCGATCTTTTCCAGTTCGGCCACACCAAAGCCATGGCCGATCAGGCTGGTCAGGTTGATGCCGGGGCAATTGCCAAGCGTGCCGTGGCCGACGGCATAGGCAATGATTTCCTCGACCTGCGCCGAACCATAGCCCAGCTTTTCCAGCGCCGCCGGAACCGAGCGGTTGATGATCTTGAAATAACCCCCCCCCGCCAGCTTCTTGAACTTTACCAGTGCAAAGTCAGGCTCGATCCCGGTGGTGTCGCAATCCATCACCAGCCCGATGGTGCCGGTCGGCGCAATCACCGTGGATTGCGCATTGCGGTAGCCGTGCTTTTCGCCAAGGGCCAGCGCCTCGTCCCAGGCGGATTTGGCAAGCGCCACAAGCACTTGGTCGGGGCAGTTGATGTGGTCCAGCGCCACCGGGGCGACGTTGACCCCCTCATAATCGTTCAGCCCATAGGCAGCGCGGCGGTGGTTGCGGATCACCCGCAGCATATGCTGCGCGTTCCTGGCATAGCCCGGAAATGCCCCCAACTCCCCCGCCATTTCGGCGCTGGTGGCATAGGCGACCCCGGTCATCAACGCGGTCAGCGCACCGCACAAAGCCCGGCCCTCGTTGCTGTCATAGCCCAGCCCCATGTTCATCAGCAGGCCGCCGATATTGGCATAGCCAAGGCCGAGGGTGCGGAAGTCATAGGACCGCTGGGCGATTTCCTTTGACGGAAACTGCGCCATCGTCACCGAAATTTCCAGCGTCAAAGTCCACAGCCGGGTGGCGTGCATGTAGGCTTCGGCATCGAACTTGCCGCCGCGGTAAAAGGTGAGCAGGTTCATCGACGCGAGGTTGCAGGCGGTATCATCAAGGAACATATATTCCGAACAGGGGTTCGACCCCCGGATCGCACCATCTTCCGGGCAGGTGTGCCAGGCGTTGACGGTGTCATGGTACTGCACCCCGGGGTCGGCACAGGCCCAGGCGGCATGGCCGATCTGGTCCCACAATTCGCGCGCCTTGATCGTCTTGGCCACCTTGCCATCGGTGCGGCGGATCAGCGCCCAATCGGCATCCTCCTTGACCGCTCTCAGGAAGGCGTCGGTGATGCGGACCGAGTTGTTGGAATTTTGCCCCGAAACCGTGATATAGGCCTCGCTGTCCCAATCCGTATCATAGGTCGGAAACTCGATGCTGGTGAAGCCCTGGCGGGCATATTGCAAGATGCGCGCCGCATAAGTTTCGGGAATCATCGCTTTCTTGGCAGACCGCAGGGCGTGCTTCAGCGCGCCATTCTTCGCCGGGTCGGTCGCATCCGCCGCCAACCCATCCCACTGGGCGATGGCGGCAAAGATCTCGTTCAGCTTGACCGAATGCAACTTTGACCCGGCAACCAGCGAGGCAACCTTTTGTTCCTCGATCACCTTCCAGTTGATGAAAGCCTCGATATCCGGATGATCCATGTCGCAGATCACCATTTTCGCCGCCCGCCGCGTGGTGCCGCCGGATTTGATCGCCCCGGCAGCCCGGTCGCCGATCTTCAGGAACCCCATCAGACCCGATGATTTGCCACCGCCTGACAGTTTCTCGCCCGCACCGCGCAGCGAGGAAAAGTTGGTGCCGGTGCCAGAGCCATACTTGAACAGCCGCGCCTCACGCACCCACAGGTCCATGATGCCGCCATCGCCGACCAGATCATCGCGCACCGACTGGATGAAACAGGCATGCGGCTGGGGATGCGCGTAAGCGCTGTCGCTCTTGGTCAGAACCCCGGTCTTGAAATCGACGTAATAGTGGCCCTGCGACGGGCCATCGATGCCATAGGCCCAATGCAGGCCGGTGTTGAACCATTGGGGTGAGTTCGGGGCCGCCATCTGGCGCGCCAGCATCACCCGCATTTCGTCGTAGTAGGCGCGGGCATCGGATTCAGTGGTGAAATAGCCGCCTTTCCAGCCCCAATAGGCCCAAGCCCCCGCCATGCGGTCAAACACCTGGCGCGCAGAGGATTCACCCCCGAACCGCTCCGCCGGCGGCAGCGCAGCCAGCGCCGCCTCATCGGGAACCGAGCGCCAGAGAAAGTCGGGAACCCCGTTTTCCTTGACGGCTTTCAGGCGGGCGGCCACGCCTGCCTTGCGGAAGTATTTCTGCGCCAGCACATCGGCAGCGACTTGAGTCCAGCCCGCCGGAACCTCAACAGCGTCATTGCGGAAAACCACGGTGCCGTCCGGGTTGCGGATCTCTGACACGGTGGTGGTGAAATCCACCCCGGCATAGCCCGGCGCGTCGGCACTCGTCATCTTGCGTTCGATCTTCATCACTGCCCCGTTGTTTTAAGAACCGTTTCTTGTCGCTTGTTCTTGTCGCGCGCGCTGGCGGTTCAGGGTCAAAGTGCAGGCAACATGTCACCCAACCCATGCAGTCACACAGGTTCATGCGGGCCACGCCCGCCGGTTAATGTTCGCTACCCCTCGCCCGGACCACTATATGTTGTGGCGTTCCGATCAGCCTGCACAAATTGACGTATATCGGCCCCCCCGGTCAACGACAAAATGTGACTTACCCACCGGTTTTTTCGGTTGACGATTCCGATGGTTCCTGCCGCCGGGTTTGCCGATGAGTCACTTTTGTGACGGAATGCACCGCGGGTGATGGCTGCACCACAGGGGAAACCGTGGCATCTGCAACCACTTACCCTGCACGGTTCAGGTTTCAGGCGAAGTTGCGCGGGAAACGGCGGGCCAGGCGGGGCTGTCGCCCTGCCCCGGTGATCGCGCCAAACCCCTGTCCGCCACTGTTGCGCGGCTGCAAGGGATGGCCAATTTGCGGATGGAACGGGGGGGGACCATGGTCGGGGCGATAGGATTCGAACCTACGGCCTACGGTACCCAAAACCGTCGCGCTACCAGACTGCGCCACGCCCCGACTGGCAACTTCCTATCGCGCTTGCGCCGCCAAGGAAAGCCCCTTCCCTAACAGGGCCAAACTGCGGTGCCCTGATCCAGCATGGGGGTGCGCAGTTCCGACCCTTCGGTGATTCCCAGCCGTTTGGCCAGACCGCCGTTAATCTCCAGCACCAACAGAATGCCGGTGCCGCCCTTGATTGCGGTGGTATCGCCGGGAATCGCGTTGGAATGGATGTAGCGGACCACACCGGTTTCGTCGGCAAACAGCATATCCAGCGGAATCAGCGTGTTCTTCATCCAGAATGATGCCGGACGTGGGGTTTCATAGCGAAACAGCATCCCCGCCGACCGTGGCAGACTGTCGCGAAACATCAGCCCCTGTTCGCGCTCGGCCGGGCTGTCCGCCACTTCGACAGTAAATTGCGCCTGCCCCCAGGGCCCGCGCAGTTCCAGCTTGCCGATGGAACATTCCGCCGCCAGCAGCGGTTGCCCCGGCAGCAGCAGCGCTGCCATCAGTCCTGCAGCCGAGAACCACTTTCCCATGACATGACCTGCATGGCCATCCGGCCCCTTTTGCCTTCGATGATCCGCAAGGCGACCGCTTCGCCCGGTTGCAGATCGGCCAGACCCGACCGGCGCAACACTTCGACATGTATGAAAACATCTTCGGCGCGTCCAAACACGTTTCCGAAACCGAAGCCCTTTGCCTTGTCGAACCATTTGATCCGCGCCGGTTCCAGCGGCAGCGCCATGATCTCGTCATGCGAGATCTCTGCCAGATCATCGACCATCGGGCCGCCGATGCCTTCGGGTGGTTTGATCCACAGCACATCCAGCGCCTGAATCCCGCGTGTGGTTTCCTGGACCGTCACTTCGATAGCCGCACCATCGGCCACCGAGCTTTGGCCGTAGTTGCGCAGCACATTGGCATGAAGCAGGATATCTGCCCCGCCCTCGTCCGCGACCACGAACCCGAAACCCTTTGCAGGATCGAACCATTTGACATGCCCACGCACCTGGCGCGGGATCGTTTCTTCTTGTGTCATTGAACCGTTCATCCCCAGTCACGGTCACCTGTGCCAGACTAGGGGCCAAGGACGCGGCGGATTCAAGCGGAAAACCGCGCGCGATGTGTAGTTTGTATTTCACGAAGCGTGAAATTACGGGTTCAGACGCTCCACTTGCCAGCTGGCATCCGGGGTTTCGCGGCGCCAGCGAAACCGGTCGTGCAACCGGAAGGCACCGTCGGCCCAGAACTCGATCTCTAGCGGGCGCATGCGGTAACCGCCCCAGAACGGCGGGCGGGCCGGGTTCGGACCATGGGTAACGGTCACCCGCGCCACTTCGGCCACCAGCGCAAGGCGCGACGACAACGGGCGCGACTGCGCCGAGGCCCAGGCCCCAAGGCGGCTTTGCAGCGACCGCGAGGCGTAATAGGCATCGGCCCGTGCCCCCTCCTCGCGCGACACCAGCCCGCGCACCCGGATCTGGCGGCGCAGCGATTTCCAGTGCAGCACAAAGGCCGCCTTGCCCGCGCCTTCCAGCTCTGCCGCCTTCTGGCTTTGATAATTGGTGTAAAATACAAATGCAGCCGCCTCGATGTCCTTCAGCAGCACCATCCGCACATTGGGCAACCCGGTGGCATCGACGGTGGCCAGCGCCATGGCATTTGGGTCATTCGGTTCAGACTTTTCCGCCTCGGCCAGCCAGGCGCGGGCGATGACAAACGGGTCATCGCCGGCGAAAATCCCGCTTCGGTCTGCCATGATCTGCACTCCTGCCCGTCTGGTCACTGCCTGGGGTGAAAGCTGGCATCCCGGCACCCTTGATGCAACCCACAGGATGGCCTAAAGCTGCCGGACCGGGATTGCAGGATGGGGTATTCATGTCGAATGGATTGATGCGCGGCAAACGCGGGCTGATCATGGGGCTGGCCAACGACAAATCCATCGCCTGGGGCATTGCCAAGGCCTGTGCCGATGCCGGGGCAGAGATTGCCTTTTCCTATCAGGGCGAAGCGCTGAAAAAACGGGTGGAGCCGCTGATCGCCTCGATCGGGATGAGCCGGATGGTCGAATGCGATGTCGGCCAGGAAACCTCGCTGGATGCGCTGTTTGCGGTGTTGAAAGCAGACTGGGGCAGCCTCGATTTCGTGGTTCATGCCATCGGGTTTTCCGACAAGAACGAATTGCGCGGCCGTTATGTCGATACCTCTGCCGCCAACTTCCGCATGACGATGGATATCTCGGTCTACTCCTTTACCGCCGTTTGTGCCCGCGCTGCGGCGATGATGCCGAATGGCGGCAGCCTGCTGACCCTGACCTATTACGGCGCCGAAAAGGTGATGCCGCATTACAATGTGATGGGGCTGGCCAAGGCGGCGCTGGAAACCTCGGTGCAATATATTGCCGAGGATCTGGGCAAGGATAACATCCGGGTCAATGCGATTTCGGCAGGCCCGATCAAGACGCTGGCCGCCAGCGGCATCGGCGATTTCCGCTATATCATGAAGTGGAATGAACTGAACTCGCCGCTGCGCCGCAATGTCGATCAGGATGAGGTCGGGCGCTCGGCGCTGTATCTGCTGTCTGACCTGGCCTCGGGTGTCACCGGCGAAGTGCTGCATGTCGATGCCGGCTATCATGTGGTGGGGATGAAGGCGGTGGATGCGCCGGATATCGATGTGGTGACCGGGCGCAAACCCGAAGCAAAGGAAGCGGCGCAATGAACGACCGCTTGCCGCACGAAAAAGGCTTTCACGTCAGCTGGGATCAGATTCACCGCGACAGCCGCGCGCTGGCCTGGCGGCTGGACAAACAGGGGCCGGACAATGGGGCCTGGCGGGCGGTTGTCGCGATCACCCGCGGCGGCATGGCCCCGGCGATGATCGTGGCGCGCGAACTGGATATCCGCGTGGTTGATACCATTTCGGTGAAAAGCTACAGCCACCAGTCGCAGGCGGCAGCGCACGTCATCAAGGCGCCGCAGGAAAGCATCATGGGCGACGGCACCGGCATCCTGATCGTGGATGATCTGGTCGATACCGGGAGGACGCTGGAACTGGTCCGCAACCTCTATCCAAAGGCGCATTTCGCCACGGTTTATGCCAAGCCCTCGGGTCGGCCGATGGTCGATACCTATATCACCGAAGTCAGTCAGGACACCTGGATCTTTTTCCCGTGGGACATGGCGTTGCAATATGTCGAGCCGTACCGCGGCAAGGATTGAGCGGGTCGATGCGGATTGGCCCGATGCGCTTTGGCCCGATGTTGTTCAGCCCGAAAAGCCCGGTTGGCCGCTGGTTGCACTGGCTGTTCGAGGCAAGCCTGCTGTTCAAGGGGCTGCTGGCCTTTGGCGAAACCATGGGCGGTCTGGGGCTGGTGCTGACCCCCAACCATGCGATCCTGTCCCTGGTGTCCTGGATGACCAGACACGAACTGGCGCAAGACCCTGCCGACGCCATGGCGCAGTGGTTTGAACGCCTTGCCACCGGCTTTCCACTGGCGACCCAGCAATTCTACGCCATCTATCTGCTGGCCCACGGCGCACTGAAATTCATCATGGTGCTGATGCTGCAACGGCAGATCATCTGGGCCTATCCGGCGGCGATGGTGGTGCTGGCCGGGTTTGTCCTGTACCAACTGTTCGAGTTCGTGGCGCACGGCTCCACCATCCTGTTAGGACTGGCCGCACTGGACAGTCTGATGATCGTGCTGGTCTGGCGCGAATGGGGCATTCTGAAGCTGGTCAGGGCTGCGGCCTGACGGCGGGTGCCGCAGGTTTGGGCAACCATCCGGGCAATCGGGGGAAAGACAATGACAACACCGATCAATCCACAGATGGCCGCGACCTTCCCCCCCCCGGTGATGGAGGCACGGCGCTGGTTGTCGGGGGTTGATTTTACCGCCGACCGCCCGCTGATCAACGTCAGCCAGGCCGCCCCGGTCGATGCCCCGCCGCTGGGTCTGCGTCAGGCGCTGGCGGATGCGGCGCTGCATGATGACGCCTCGCATCTTTACGGCCCGGTGCTGGGGATGCCGGAATTGCGCGCCGAAGTGGCGGCGCGCTGGACCATGGCCTATGGCGGCACCATCACCGAAGATCAGGTCGCCATCACCGCCGGCTGCAATCAGGCCTTTACCGCCGCCATGGCGACCTTGGCCGGTGCGGGGGATGAAGTGATCCTGCCAACCCCCTGGTATTTCAACCACAAGATGTGGCTCGACATGCAAGGCGTCGGTGCCGTTCCGCTGCCAACCGGTGACAGCCTGATCCCTGATCCGGAGGCTGCGGCAGCGCTGATCACCCCGCGCACCCGCGCCATCGTGCTGGTCAGCCCAAACAACCCCGGCGGTGTCGAGTACCCCGCCGAAGTGCTGCGGCGGTTTTTCGATCTGGCACGGTCGCGCGGTCTGGCGCTGATTGTCGATGAGACCTACCGCGATTTCGACAGCCGCACCGGGGCACCGCATGAGCTGTTCACCGACCCCGGCTGGTCCGATACCCTGATCCAGCTTTACAGCTTTTCCAAAGCCTACCGGCTGACCGGCCACCGGATCGGTGCCATCACCGCGTCCGCCGCCCGCCTGTTCCAGGTCGAAAAGTTTCTCGATACCGTCGCCATCTGCCCGTCATCACTGGGCCAGCGCGGGGCGCTGTGGGGGATGCGCCATCTGGATCAATGGCTGGCTGGCGAACGGGCCGAAATTCTGGATCGCCGCGCCGCGATGGTGGAGGGCTTTGGCCGCCTGCCCGACTGGCGGTTGCTGGGCTGCGGTGCCTATTTCGCCTATGTCGAACATCCGTTTGTCCTGGCCTCCGATGCCCTTGCCAAAAGTCTGGTGGCCGATGCCGGTATTCTGCTGCTGCCCGGCACCATGTTCACCCCCGAAGGCTCGGCCGATGGCGCCCGCCAGCTCAGGGTGGCCTTTGCCAACATCAACCGCGACGGCATCGGCCAGCTGTTCGACCGTCTGGCTGCGGTGGACCACCCCCGCCGGTAGGGGCCAGGGTGATGAACCGCTTGCCCAACCCCGCGCAACCCATTACCAGAGCCTGACCTTTTGCAGAACCGAGGATAAAATGGCCAGCTTAGCCCGCAGCAAGAAAACCAACAGCGTGTTTTATGTGCTGATGGGGCTGCTTGTCCTTGGCCTTGGCGGCTTTGGCGTGCAGAATTTCTCCGGTGGCATCCGCAGCATCGGCAAAGTCGGTGACCGCGAGATTTCGGTCAATGATTATGCGATCATGCTGCGCAACAAGATGAATGAATTCAGCCAGCAGGTCGGCACCCAGGTCACCTTTCAGCAGGCGCAGGCGCTTGGCATCGACCGCTCGGCCCGGACCGAGATCGTGACGCAGGCGGCGCTGGATAATGAAACCGCGCGGCTGGGCATTTCGGTCGGCGATGACCGGGTTCGGGCGGCGCTGCTGGCGATTCCGGCGTTCCGCGATGTCACCGGCACGTTCGACCGCGACACCTACGCCTTTACCCTCAAGCAGAACGGCCAGACCGAACGGGAGTTTGAAACCCGCATTCGCGAGGAATCCGCCCGTACCTTGGTACAAACCGCCATTCTGGGCGGTGTCGGGGTTCCGCCCGCCTATACCAACGTGATCTTTGCCTATCTGGAGGAAAAGCGCGGCTTTTCCTGGGTCAGCTTTGACGCCGACGGGCTGGTGCCCCCGGTCACCGCCCCGGATCAGGCGCAGATCAAGAGCTATTACGACGCCAACCCCGAGGCCTTCACCCAGCCGGAGGCAAAGGCCATCACCTATGTCAAACTGCTGCCCGACATGCTGGTGGACCAGGTCGAGGTGCCGGAGGCCGATATTCAGGCCGCCTACAACGCCCGCCTGTCCGAATTCGTGCAACCCGAGCGTCGGCTGGTGGAACGGCTGGTGTTTGCCACCGAGGCCGAAGCCAGCGCCGCCAAGGCGCGGCTGGATACGGGTGCTGCGACCTTCGAGGCGCTGGTGGCCGAACGCAATCTGGCGTTGACCGACATTGATCTCGGCGACGCCGACAAGCCATCGCTGGGGGCCGCAGGCGAGGCGGTGTTTGCCCTGACCGAACCCGGCGTGGTCGGCCCCTTTGCCTCTGACCTTGGCCCTGCCCTGTTCCGGATGAACGGCATTCTGGCGGCACAGGAAACCACGATTGAGCAGGTGCGGGGTGACCTGCGCACCGAAATCGCCCTGGATCTGGCGCGCAAACAGATCGTGACCCAGGCCGAGGCGATCAATGACCAGTTGGCCGGTGGTGCCACGCTGGAACAACTGGCCGAAGAAACCGATATGGAGCTGGGGACCATCGACTATTTCGCCGGCTCCGTTGACCCGATGGCCGCTTACCCGGAATTTCAGACCGCAGCCGATGCGCTGACCGCCGATGCCTATCCCGAAGCCATCGGCCTCGGCGATGGCGGCATGGTGGCGCTGCGGCTGGATGCGGTGAAACCGCCCGAACTGCTGCCGCTCGACACCGTCCGTGAAGATGTGATCGCCGCCTGGACCGCCGATGAAACCCAAACCCGGCTGATCGCCCGCGCCGAGGTGGTCAGGGCCGCACTGGCTGGCGGAACGCTGGCGGCTGCGGGGGTGACATTGACTCCGGTTGACCCGATGAAACGCGACGCCACAGTGGAGGGCGCACCCGCCGCATTGATGGAAGCGGTGTTCAAACTGGCCGAAGGCGAAAGCCAGATCATTGATGAACCCGGCAAAGTCACCCTCGTCACCCTGACCAAGATCATTCCCGCCGATGTTCTGCCCCCTGCCAAAGGCACCGATGCCGCAAAACTGCGCGCCGGGATCGAACAACAGCTGTCACGCAGCCTGGCCGGCGATCTGTTCGACCTGTACGCCACGGCGCTGCAAACCGAGGCCGGTATCCGTCTGGATGAAGGTGCGATCAGCGCTGTCGAAGCGCAGTTGCAGTAACGGCCCCCGCCATGTCGCTGTCCCCAACTTATGAAGCGTTCGAGGCGGGCTGGACCCGCGGCGACAATCAGGTTGTCACCACAAGGCTGGCCGCCGATCTGGATACCCCGGTGTCGCTGATGCTGAAACTGGCAGAGGCGCGGGCCAACAGCTTCATGCTGGAATCGGTGACAGGGGGCGAAGTGCGGGGCCGCTATTCGGTGGTGGGGATGAAACCCGACCTGATCTGGCGCTGCATCGGCGACGGTGCCGCGATCAACCGGCAGGCCCGGTTCGATGCCGGGGCCTTTGTGGCGGAACCGGGTCACCCGATTGCCTCGCTCCGCGCCCTGCTGGCCGAAAGCCGGATCTAGATGCCGCCCGACCTGCCACCGATTGCGGCGGGGCTGTTTGGCTATCTGGGCTATGACATGATCCGGCTGGTCGAACATTTGCCCGAGGTGAACCCCGATCCGATCGGCCTGCCCGATGCGGTGATGCTGCGCCCGACGGTGGTGGCGGTGCTGGACGGGGTCAAGGGCGAGGTGACGGTGGTCTCGCCCGCCTGGGTGTCCTCGGGGCTGACCGCCCGCGCCGCCTATGCCCAGGCGGCAGAGCGGGTGATGGATGCGGTGCGTGATCTGGAACGCGCGGCAGTGGGTGAGACGCGGGGCCTTGGCGATGCGGCGCCGATCGGCGAGCCACAGTCGAATTTCACCAAGGCAGGCTATATGGCCGCTGTGGAAAAAGCCAAGGAATACATCAGGTCAGGCGACATCTTTCAAGTGGTGCCTGCCCAGCGCTGGACCCAAGGCTTCACCCTGCCGCCGTTTGCGCTTTACCGCTCCCTGCGCCGCACCAACCCCTCGCCTTTCCTGTTCTTTTTCAACTTTGGCCCCTTTCAGATCATCGGTGCCAGCCCGGAAATTCTGGTGCGACTGCGGGATGGCGAGGTGACGGTGCGCCCGATTGCCGGAACCAGGCCGCGCGGCGCCACGCCCGAAGAAGACAAGGCGCTGGAGCTTGACCTGCTGGCCGACCCCAAGGAACGCGCCGAACATCTGATGCTGCTCGATCTGGGTCGCAATGATGTGGGCCGGGTGGCACGCGTCGGCACCGTGCATCCGACCGAAACCTTCATCATCGAACGCTACAGCCATGTGATGCATATCGTGTCCAACGTCGTGGGCGAGATTGCCGAGGGCGAAGACGCGCTGTCGGCGCTGTTGGCGGGTCTGCCCGCTGGCACCGTATCGGGGGCCCCCAAGGTTCGTGCCATGCAGATCATTGATGAGCTGGAGCCGGAAAAGCGCGGGCTTTACGGCGGCGGCGTCGGCTATTTCGCCGCCAACGGTGAAATGGACATGTGCATCGCGCTGCGCACCGCCGTGCTGAAGGATCAGAAACTTTACACCCAGGCCGGCGGCGGCGTGGTCTATGACAGCGACCCCGAGGCGGAATGGCAGGAAACCGTCAACAAAAGCCGTGCCCTGAAACGCGCCGCCGAAGATGCCGGAATGTTTGCGCGCCAGGGCAACAGCTGATCCGGGATACGATTTTTCGTCGAAAAATCAGAATTTTCGCTGAAAATTCGTGCCCCCCCTTCGGTCAGGCCGCACCATGCCGCTACAAATCCCGGAACCGCTTTTCCTGCCGCGCGGTCCAGCGCAGCGACAGCTGATAGCCGCTGTCATCCGCCGCTTCGGCCTGCACCACCCCTTCGCCATGCAGCCAGGCCCGGCGCTTGCCATCGGCAAACGGCAGGTGCAGCTGCCGCTCCGAGGTTTCTTCGGCAAACTGCGCCCCGACAGCGGCGATCAGCGGGGCCAGGCCTTCACCGGTCAGGGCCGACAGCGGATAGATGCCCTGCCCCCGCGCCGCCTGTATTTCCAGCCCTTCGCGGGCCGCGCCATCCACCAGATCCAGCTTGTTCCAGACCTCGATCACCGGCACCGCAGCATCAACCCCCAGCTTGGCCAGAATATCCAGCACACCGGCCTTTTGCCCGGCGGTTTCGGGGTGGGAAATGTCGCGGACATGGGCGATCAGATCGGCCTCCAGCACCTCTTCCAGGGTGGCGCGAAAGGCGGCGACCAATTGGGTTGGCAGCTCGGAAATGAAACCGACGGTATCGGACAGGATCACCTTTTGCCCCGATGGCAACTGAATGCCGCGCATCGTCGGGTCCAGCGTCGCAAACAGCATGTCTTTCGCCAGCACCTCGGCACCGGTCATCCGGTTGAACAGGGTGGATTTCCCGGCGTTGGTATAACCGACCAGAGCCACCACCGGCCAGGGCACCTTGCGCCGGGCGGCGCGGTGCAGTTCGCGGGTTTTCACCACCTTGGCCAGCGCCCCCTTGATCCGCAGCACGGCATCGTCAATCGCGCGGCGGTCGGTTTCCTGTTGGGTTTCGCCGGGGCCGCCGACGGTTCCCATCGCTCCGCGTTGCCGCTCCAGATGGCTCCAGGCCCGCACCAGCCGGGTGCGCTGATAGCTGAGTGCTGCCAGTTCCACCTGCAACACCCCTTCGCGGGTCTGGGCGCGGGCCGCAAAGATTTCCAGAATCAACCCAGTGCGATCCAGCAGTTTCAGCTTCCACTCGCGTTCCAGATTGCGCTGCTGCACCGGGGTCACCGGGCCATCGATCAGCACCAGGGTCACCCCCAGTTCCTCGAACAGCGCTTTCAGTTCCGCCACTTTGCCAGTGCCGAACAGGGTGCCCGGCAGCACCCTGGACAGCCGCACCACACCGGATCCCGCCACCTCGATACCCGGCAGGGCAGCGGCCAGCGACACTGCCTCGGCCAGCCCAAGCTCCGGCACCCGGCGTTTGCGGTCGGACTTGATGTCGGGGTGCAACACATAGGCCCGGGTCGGGCCTGCGCTGTCACCGCTGGTGGGACCTTGATCGGTCAGGATCAGTCTTCGCCGTCATACAGGCTGATCGGCTGGCCCGGCATGATGGTGGAAATGGCGTGTTTATAGACCAGTTGCGACTGACCATCGCGGCGCAGCAACACACAGAAATTGTCAAACCAGGTGATGACCCCCTGCAGTTTGACGCCGTTGATCAGAAAGATCGTCACGGCGATCTTGGTCTTGCGCACATGGTTGAGGAATGCGTCCTGCAAATTCTGTTTTTCGGCAGCCATTTGTTTTTGCCTTTTCGGAGCGTTTCTTGGTCTGATGCTGTCGTGTTTGACGCTGGGGCCGGACTTGAGTGACCTTTGCGTAACGCCACTATGCGGCGGGAAATCCGGAGTTTCCAGCCCCAAAATCCAGCGCTGCGCCTGCGGCCGCTAGCCCGGGCGGCGGGTGGCATCGCGCCGCCACAGCGCAGGCGCAAAAACGGCGATCAGGGTCAGCGATTCCAGCCGCCCGACCAGCATCACCGCGATCATCATCAGTTTGCCCCCGTCTGGCAGCGCGGCCCAGGCCAGTGCCCCGTCCGCAGGCCCAACGGCTGCCAGCGTGGCCAGCGGGCCGACATTGGTCAGTGCTGCAATACTCAGGGCCAAGGCCGGTTCCAGCCCGATCCCCAGCAGCGTCAGCCCCAGCAAAGCCACCGCCAGCGACAGGATCAGCAGCAGCGCAAAGATCCAGGCCACCTGCCCGCCGTGCCGCCGCAGATCGCGCGCCCCTGCCCCCAGGCTGCCGACGGCATGCGGATGCACCAGCCGCTCTGCCTCGTGGCGGGCATGGATCAGCATCGCGTCAAGCCGCACCAGCCGCAACCCGCTGCTGGCGGTAGCGGCACCGCCGCCGATCAGCGCCAGTGCCGCCAGCAACAGCCAGGGCAGCAGTGCCCCGCCGGGAGCCGCAGCCCATCCGGCAGACACCAGACCAATGCCGCTGAGAAACGACAGCGTGGTGAAAAACCCGCCCCAAAGCGCGGGCAAGGTTGCAGGCACCAGCATTGCCCGCGCCGCCAGCAGCGCCAGCAGCAGCAGCGCCAGCAGCAGCGCCAGCCGAAACTCGCGGTCGTGGCCCAGACCCTTGCCGGGCAACCGCCGATGCGCCCCCGGCAGCGCCGCCGCGCTCAGGGCAAAGACAAAGAACCCCACCATCAGCGCTTCACCCACCCAGCCAGAGGCCAGCGCCGCCCCCGCCGGTTGTGCCACGATGCCGCTGACCGACAGCACCGCCATCGCCCGGATCAGCGCCTCCAGCGCGCCATCCCCCGCCAGCGTCAGACCCAGCCACAGCGCCAGCGTCAATCCGGCATAGGCGGGCGCGATCTGCCCGGCATGGCGGCGCATCCGTTCCGATGGATCGACGATGCGGGCGATCTGCGGCACCGCAGCGGCGCGGCCCTTGCTGCCCCCCCCCTTGATCGCCCCCCCGGCCCCGCGCCCCCACTCAGAGCCCGACAGCACCTCGAACCCACCCAGCGTCATCGGCGCCAGCACCGACACCGCCGCCACCAGCGCCAGCAACCCGCCGCCCCAGCCAACCAGCCCGCGCCACAGATGCAGCGTCGGGGGCACCGCCAGGGGATCGATCAGCGTGGCGCCGGTGCCGGTCAGGCAAGACACCATCTCGAACCAGCCATCGACCAGTGACAGCTCCGGCATCAGCAGCCACAGCGGCAAGGCCAGCGCCAACGGCACCAGCAGAAAGCCACCAGCCAGTTGCGCCAGATGGCTGCGGGCCACGTTGGCCGGGCGAAACCCGGTCAGCGCCAGCGCCAACAGCAGCGCCAGCCCCGCCAGCAGCACCCCCGATAGCGCAAAGGCGCGGGCCACCTGGAATTGCTCGGCCACCACGGCATGGCTGGCGGGGATCAGCATCGCCAGCCCGCCAAGCCCCAGCAAGATCACCATCAGCGGCTGGCGGAGCGGGGCCCGCATCTCAGAAGAATTCCACCGACACCTGCAACAGCCGTTCAATCTCCGGCACATCGGCGGCCAGGGCAAAGATCGCGATGACATCGCCTTCATCCACCCGTACATCGCCGGTCGGTTTCACCACCTTGTCGCCTTTCAGCAGCGCGCCAACCAGCGCCCCTTCGGGAAACGCGATATCACGGATCAACTGGCCTGCGATGGGAGAGGTCAGCAGCACCTGCGCCTCGATCACCTCGGCTTCACTATCGCCCACCGAATAGATCGCCTTGACCCGGCCATGGCGGATATGGCGCAGGATCGAGGATACCGTGGTGGCACGCGGGTTGATATAGGCGTCAATCGCCATCGGCCCGGTCAAGGGGATCAGCGACTGGTCGGAAATCAGCGCAATCGCCATGGCGCAGCCCGCCGATTTGGCACGGACCGAGATCAGCATGTTGGTGCGGTCATCATCGGTCAGCGCCAGCAGCGCATCGGCGTTGGCGATGCCAGCTTCGGTCAACAGTTCCATATCCATGCCGTCGCCATGCAGCACCACGGTGTTGCTCAAGCTATCCGCCACCTTTTCTGCCCGCGCCCGGTCGATCTCGATCACCTTGGCGCGGGTTTTCGACTTGCGCGCCTCCAGCGCCTTTGCCACTGCCAGCCCGACATTGCCACCGCCGACAATCACGATCCGTTCCTGCTTGGCACTGACTTTGCCAAAGATTTCCAGCACCCGGTTCACATCGTCGGTATGGGTAAAGACATAGACCTGATCGCCGGCATGCAGCAGATCGTCCTTGTCGGTGACAAACAGCTTTCCCGCCCGGCGCACGCCGACAACAATGGCGCGGAGCGTCGAAAACAGGTCGGTCAGTTCACGAAGCGGCGTATCCAGCACCGGGCAGTCTGCATCCAGCGCCATGCCCAGGAGCTGGGCCTTGCCGTTGAAAAAGCTTTCGGTATCAAACGCCTGTGGGGCTGCCAGCCGTTGGAGTGCGGCTTCGGCCACCTCTCGCTCCGGCGAAATCACCACATCAATCGGCAGATGGTCGCGGCGATAGAGGTCGGAATAGATCGCATCGAGGTAGCTTTGCGCCCGCAGCCGCGCGATCTTGCGGGTGACGCCGAAGATCGAATGCGCGACCTGGCAGATCACCATGTTGACCTCGTCTGACAGCGTAGCGGCAATCACCAGATCGGCATCCCGCGCCCCTGCCCGCTCCAGCACATCGGGATAGGAGGCAAAGCCGACAACGCCCTGCACATCCAGCGTATCGGTGGCGCGGCGGATCAGATCGGAGTTGCTGTCAACGATGGTGACATCATTCTTTTCCCCCGACAGATGCCGCGCAATCTGCCACCCGACCTGCCCGGCGCCGCAGATGATGACTTTCATTCAGGTGCTCCAAAGCGGTTTGGTGAGGGTGGATTGTCGGAGGGAGAGAGTGGCATGGCATGGGATGGGGGTCAACGGGGGCCCCGACGCTGGTCCTTTGACTTTCTGCCAAGCAGAACCCCAAGCAGCGCCAGATCGATCAGCGGCGCCCGGAGATTGATGGGCCCCTGCCCGCGCTTGAGGTCGGCCAGCACTTGTTGAGCCTCGGGCGATGACAGTTGGCCGGGTGCCCGGCGTTGCCGGCTTGCCACCAGCAGCAGGATCGCCACAATCACCAACCCTGCGCCTGCGATGATCCGTGCGGCCGCAACCGGATCGAGCAGCCGGGCAAGCCATATCCACAGTGCTGCGGCAAATCCGGTGAAGCCCACCAGTGCCAACAGCAGCGCCAGCCCGGGAAGGCCGGAAACCACAGCAATCCTGCGGATCGCAGGGGTTGTGGAAAGCCGCACCAGACTGGCAACCAGTCGCAGGACGGGGATCATGTTCGCGCCGCCCGAACCGCAGACCCATCAGCAACCCGAACCCACCTGCCAAAGCCATCGCCCTGAGCGGGTTGCGCCGGGCGAAGTCGGGCGAAGTCGGGCAGGTCTGCCAGTGCCGCATCGGCAGCGTCACCCGCTTTGTCCAGCTTTGCGTCGCCTTTGGCCAGCAGGGATTGCGCCGGTGCCGCCACCAGGTCGTGCACCGTGTCGCCACTGGTCTGGCCAAGGGCTGCCAGCGTTTCTGAAATACGGGCCAGATCGGCCCGCAGCAAGGCTATCTGCTGTTGGAGTCCCGCAGCATCCCGATCGGGTTTAGGTTGAGCCAGCAGAGCCGCCCTGAACCTCGGTTTTCACGCGTGTGCGGGCTTTTACCCGCACCACAGGTTTGGCAAGATCAGTCAGTTGCCGTGCGGGGCTGCGGTCACCGGCGGCGCGCAAGGCTTCGTCCATCGTTGTAACGGCGAAATCGGCGCCAAGCTCATCTGCCACTGCCAGTTTGTCGGAATTCACCGGAACCACGCGGCGCAGGTCGTCATCGGCTTCGGCGATGTTGGCAGGCATCTGCAGTATGGCTACGCCGACCCGCAGGTCCGGGGCGGCGCGTTTGATCCGGCGGATATGCAGCAGCGATGTCCGGGTCGGGTTCGGGTCGAGGAAGGTCAGGATCAGGCAATCGTACCCGGCTGGTGCCAGTGCCGAAATCTGCAATGATGCCAGATCGGTGTGGGGGTGATACCGCGCCGTTGCGCCTTCGATCTGTACGGCCTGTGCCAGCATCTGCGCCGCCACATCATCAATGCTGGATCGCCCGCCCACCACGGCAATGGTCAGGCCTGCTCCGGGCAATGGCTCGGTACCAGCTTCTGCAGTTTCAGCTTCAACCTGCCCGGCAAGATCCAGCACCACTGTCATCGCAACCGACGCCAGGCGGGCTTCCTGATTGCCGTTCAGAACACCGCGATCCCGGTCATCCTGGGCCAGCAGCAGCGCGGGTATCAGGATGTCCTGATAATACTCCACCAGATCCAGCGTTTCCAGCGCCTGTTCGGCACCGCGGGTCGCCTCTGTCGCATCACCGGCCAGCAGGCGCTGATACAGTTTGGCATGGGAGGCCAACATCGGTTCATCGCCGAGCAGGATGTCAAAAATCGCAAAGTTCGGTACATGGCGGCCCAGAACCACAAGACACACGGTCAATGGCGTCGACAACACCAGACCAAGCGGGCCCCACAGAAACGTCCACACAATCGCCGATACGATGACAGCCAGCGGGCTGACTCCGGTGCGTGTCCCGTAAAGCCATGGCTCGACTGCGTTGGAAGTGATCAGTTCCACCACGGCAAACAACGCACAGGTCCAAAGCACCGCTGACCAGTCCGGCGAGACCGCAAAGGCCAGAAACAACGGGAACGCTGCGGCAAGAACCGTGCCGATATAGGGCACAAACCGCAGCACCAGCGTCAACAGCCCCCAAAGCGGCGCGTTCGGCACCCCGATGACATAAAGCCCGACGCCAATCGGCACCGCATAGATCAGATTGACCAAAAGCTGGATCAGCAGGTAGTTTGCCACCCGCGACCCCGCCTCTTCCAGCACCTGAGTGGTGCGGTGCAGATCGTTGGTGCCGACCAGCCGGATAAAGCGGTCGCGCAATTCCTCGCGCTCCAGCAACATGAAGATCACCACGACAATGACCAGACCGGTCATTGCCAACGGGCTGACCAGCGGAATCACCAGATTTCCCAGAACGGTGAAGGCGTTGGTCGACTGGATCACCTCCACCGGCAATGGTGCCTGCCCGTCCGACGGCAATGCTGCGCCGATCTTGGCACTGACCGCAGAGATCATGTCCGACAACCGCCCGACAATGCCACTGCCGCCACCGCTGGACTTCAGGCTGTCCACTTTCGCAATGATATTTGCCTGAAAAGTCGGAAGGTTCTGCGCCAGAGTGCCCAGTTGGGTGGCAACAACCAGGGTAAAGGCCGCCATCAGCGAAAAGGCGGTGGCGACAACGACAAGCACACTGACCAACAGCGGCATGCCCTGACGCCGCAGCGCCGTGACCAGCGGCGACAGGGCAAAGGTGATCAGCAGCGCGATGGCAAGTGGCACGAAAATCTGATGCGCCACATAAAGCACGGCGGCCACGCCAACCACCAACGCCAATTGCATGGCGTTGATCCGCCCGGCGGTTGGGATCGGTTCGTCGTCCCCCTCTTGACCAGTTGCAGCCATCGCACCGCCCCCGTCACCTCACGCAGGCCAAGGGTGTGGCAACGGCGGGCGATGTCAAGCCTGTTCGGGGTTGGGGGGGTGGGGGTTTGGGGGCCTAACGTCGAGTGGTGGGACTTCCGGCGCTATTCCGGGAGGAGTGGCTGCGGTTCAGATCGGGGTTGCTGTCGACGATGGTGACATCGTTCTTCTCCCCCGACAGATGCCGCGCAATCTGTCACCCGACCTGGCCAGTGGCGCAGGTGATGGCATTCATAAAGGGACTCCGGGGTGGAGGGTGTTAGGGGGAGATTGGCATGGGTGGGGGGGAGGGTCAACGGGGGGGGAAGTAGCCTGGAACGGCTTCCAACCGAAATCCGTTTCTCAAAAGACACCGTTGCTGCTCCAAGACACGCAATTTTTCATCGTCAACTGTTCGAGAGATGAAGGCACGAAGTGCCGTCAGCTGCCTCGGAACATGTTGAACGCGCCCGAAGCGCCGTTACCAACGGTTTCCATGTCCTTGTCTTCAAACTTGCGGAACGCCCCCACAAAGAGTGCAACTTTAATTGCGGTGATCGAGGCAATAGGGGCCACAATCATAGCCACTGAGAAAGCAGGACTAGCGAAATGGAATGGGCCCCAGAAAGTTCGGTGGACAAGGTGAGTAAGAAGCGCCGCCATGCCAAGAATGACAAGGGTCCCCGTTGCGACTGCGATCCAGCGCAGCCAATAACGCTGTCCCACTTCTCGCCTCAGCAGTTTCCTCAAAGCATTTTCTGTTTCCAGAGACTCAAAATCACGCTTCTCCTGATCTTGGCGTCCAAGTTCTTCGGTAGCGGGCACAACGGCGGCAGCGTTAAGGGGAATTTCAGCCATTCGTCGCCGCTTCGGCCCTCTTGCGCAACTCGGAGTAATGGCCAGCTATCAGTTCATTCGGGATGCGTGCGTAATGACCGCCCATTCGGCTGGCAACGTCCCAAGGGCCTCCGGCAACGTGAGTCAGGTCCGACAGGCGGAACGCAGGCAGCGCGCCATAGATTTTCCAAACCTGTTCCAAAAGAGATTCGTCCGCTGGATCAAAATCACATTGAGGCACAGACGTAACCGGCCTACCCACCGTCAAACCTTGGCGGCGGAAGTCGCTATAGACGTCCGGGATGACCGGGCCGTATTGCCACGCTTCAACCCGGTTGTCGAAGAGCGGTGCGCTCTGAGACTCAAGGTGCCAGCCATGCGCGATGTAGGTAAGCTTCAGGAGGGACATGACAGACAGAGTCCGACCATCGCGCTGAGCGCGCGTTACAAACCAGTTAGCCACCTGCCGGGCGTCATAGGTCATCATGGCACGCATTCTTCCGAAGGAGACGGGAAACTCTCCACTCTTCACTATATAGGTGAATGTGCTCAAAATGTGAACAACAAAGGCCACGTTGGCCAGCTACCTTAATTGTTGTGGCACTGTACAGGAAAGGTGGCACGTAACCAACCAAAATCACTACTATTTTCCTTCAATTTGGCAAAAGATACAATTGTCAACATGCTGCTTCCAGACTCAGCTGCGGCACGAGCCCCCCCCTCCTCCCCCTCCTCCAGATGCGCCACCCGTGCCCCGGCCTTGTTGGCCGTCACCACCCCCAGCGGCTCCCGCTTGCGGTGCAGGGCCGACCGCTCCTTCCCGACAAATCCCGCCGTCCGGAAAGCCCAGCCCCTCACAAAGCTCCGACCACGACGACCAACCGCGCCTCAATACATCGACTTCTGATAATCCACCTCCAGATCGGCATCCAGCTTCTGCATCTCCCCGGGATCTTTGGGTGCTCCCGTGGTTTGATCGAGGATGATATTGACCAGCGATGGCATTGCGCTGCGGTCCTGGATCTGGCTTGGATCCCACAGCTTTGAGCGTCGAAACGCTTTGGCGCAATGCAGGAACACCTCCGCGACGGTAACAACGATGGCAATCAAAGGCGTGCGGTCATTCACCGCCAGCAGTGCCAGAAAATCCGGGTCGCGGGTTATTTGCGCCGTGCCGTTCACCCGCATCGTATCATCAAACCCGGGGATCATGAACAGCAACCCGACGGCGGGATTGGCCAGAATATTGGTCTGGGTGTCGAGGCGATTGTTGCCGGGCCGGTC
>JAYTDA010000046.1:0-54091 GCA_043736155.1 Paracoccaceae bacterium
CCGATGGTCTGATAGACCGAGGGGGTCTTCAACTCCAGCCGCTGCAAAACCGGCGCGACTTCGGCGTTGACCGTGCTGTCACGCAAAAAACCCATGCGGTTGGCAAGCTTGCTCCACAAGGTGATGCCGGCGTTGGCCAACACCGAATGCAGCAGGATCAAGCCCTCTTGCTTGCGGTCCTCAGAGACATAGCCGATGCTATGCTGGTGCAAGGCTTGCGCCACCGAGGTGATGCGCACGGGCTTACCCGCAACATTGACCACTCCCCCCAGTTGCCTTGACAGGCCCAGAATGGCCCGGGCCAGTTCGCTGCGCCCTGCACCGACAAGGCCGTAAAGGCCAACGATTTCACCCGGTCGCAAAGACAGGCTGATATCGCGGTGGCCCGCGCCCGAGGCGTATCCGGTCAATTGCAGATAGGGCGGCACATCCGGCTGGGCGCGCGGCGCGCGTTTGGTGATTCGTTCCGCGCGGCCGATCATCATCTGCACCACATCCGCGCGGCTAAGCGTGGTCAAATCCGCGGAGTCGCAGGCATTGACGCCGTCGCGCAGCACCGTCACGCGGTCGCAAATGTCGAACACCTCTTCCAGCTTGTGGCTGACAAAGCCGATCGCCACCCCGTCATCGCGCAACCGGCGCAGGATGCGGAACAGAACGGTGGATTCGTTGGGGGTCAGCGACGCCGTGGGTTCATCCAGCAGCAGCACCTTGGATTGCAGCGACAGCGCCTTGCCAATCTCGACCAGTTGCATCTGCGCCACCGACAGCCGCGACACGGTGGTGCGGGGGTCCACCTCCAGGTCCAGCAGCCTGAGCCACTTTTCCGCCTCGCGGTGGATTGCGGTGTAATCCACGCTGGACAGCGGGCCAGACCCCAGCCGGTCCAGCAGGATGTTTTCACCGACCGAGAACCGGGTGACCAGATTGCGTTCCTGATGCACCACCCCCAGCCCACCCGCCGCTGCCTGCCGCAGATTGGCAAAACGGACCGGGACACCGTTCATCAAAACGGAGCCAGAATCGGGTTGATAAATCCCGGTGACGATCTTGATCAGCGTGGATTTTCCGGCACCGTTTTCACCCAGAAGCGCATGAACAGAGCCTGCTTCCATCGTCATCGACACATCGGCCAGCGCCTTGACCCCGGGAAAGCTTTTGCTGACATGCGACACCTGCAACGCCGTCATGCGCCTGCCCCCCGCGCCTGTAGCCGCTGAATGCGCACCTCTCGCAGCCGGTTGATCGCCACCGCCCACAGGATCAGCGCCCCCAGCACGATCTGCACCGCAAACGGATCAATGGCGAACATCACCAGCCCTTGGGTGATGATGGCAATGATCACCACACCAAAGAACGTCCCCCCCACCGACACCCGGCCACCGCTGAGCACCGCGCCGCCGATCACCGGCGCGGCAAAGCTGGAAATCAGCCAGTCATCGCCAATCGTCGGCTGGCCGATCTGCAGTTTCGCCACCAGCATGATCCCCGCCACCGCCGCCAGCAGACCCGACAAGGCATGGGCCCAGATGATCGTGGCCTTTGGGTCGATGCCCGACAGTTCGGCGGCATGCGGGTTCGACCCCATCGCCAGAATGTGCCGTCCGATCCGCATCCGGGTGAACAGATACCACATCGCCAGACTGCAAATCACCATCGGCACCAGCAGCCAGGGCAGCGGCCCCAGCACCGAGCCGTTGCCAAAGGTCTTGACCACATCCGGCACACCATAAAACGGCTGCGCCTCGGTGATGCCGAGATTGATGCCCTTGAAGATCTGCAACCCCGCCAGGGTGATGATAAAGGCAGAGATTGCGGTGCGGGCGATGATGGTGCCGCTGACCATGCCAGCCGCGATGCCGATGCCAAGGCCAAGGATCAGGGCAACCGGCACCGGCACACCAAAGGTTTCAATCACCCCGACAAAGCTGATCGCCACCAGCCCGCCGATCGAGCCCAGCGCCAGATTCATCTGACCGATGCCGATGATCACCAACTGGCCAAGGGCAATCACCATATTCACCGAGATTGCCGCCAGCAGCACAAAGATGTTGAAAGAAGACAGAAAGGCGGGCTGAAACAGGCTGATGCCGATCACCGCGATCAGGCTGACCAGACCCGGCCCGATCCAGTCATTGTCAAACGCCCGGGTCAGCCGCGAGTCTGTGGCGGGCAGGATTGCCATCAGATCATCCCCCTGGTTTGCAGGAACTGTTGCCGCGCCCGGTCTGCCAGCACCGCCAGCAGCAGCATCATGCCAAGGCTCGCCAGAATCCAGAACTCGCCCAACCGCATCAGCAGCAACCCCGATGTCATCACATTGACAAAGGCCGCCCCAAGCAGGGTGCCAATCACCGATACCCGCCCGCCAGACAGCAGGGTACCGCCCAGCACCGGGGCCAGAAACGCCGGCAACAGCCAATCCTGCCCCAGATGCCCCGCCATCGAGGGCACCGAGGCGCCGGTGCGCGCCGTCACCATCAATCCGGCCAGCGCGGCCAGGGCACCCGTCAGCATGTGACAGGCCACGATCATCTGCCCGGTGCGTATCCCCGACAATTCGGCGGCACGCGGGTTTGCCCCGGCAGCCAGCATCTGACGCCCCATCGGTGTCAGCTTGTAAAACGCGGCAAGCAACAGGCAGGTCGCGATGGAGATCAGCAACAGCGGCGATAGCGTCTTGAAAAACTTCATCTTGCCAAAGGCCTGCACCTCGGCTGGCAGACCGTTAAAGGCGGCGGCTTTGGTCAGAAAGATCATCACGCCGAAAAAGATGCTCATGCTGGCAAGGGTGATGATGAAGCTGTGAACCCCCGATTTCACCACGGTAAAGCCATTGATGAAGCCAAGGCTGGCACCAAACAGCAGGGTGAGTGGAATCGCCAGCAGGATCGGCAGACCCAGCATCTGCACCAGCCAGCCAAAGGCCATGGCGGCGCAAACCCCGATGGCCCCGACCGAAAGATCCAGCCCGCCAGTGACAATCACTGCCATCATCGCCAGACCGATCATGGTGTCGATGCCGATCTGCCGGCCAATGGTGAACAGGCTGAAAGGCGAGGTGAAGCCCTGCAACCCCAATGCAAACGCCACAAAGGCCAGGGCAATCAGTACCACCAGCCCGAATTCGTTGCTGAGCAGCAGCCGCAGCCCGCCAGAGGCGCGGCCTGGTAACGGTGCCTGCGGCATGGTCGGGTCAAGGTCGGTCAAAGCCTGGCTCATGGCTCACTTTGATGTGTCGGATGTGCGGAAAGCGTGGCGGCTGCCAAAGGGAACAGCCGCCACTTTGCCTGTCAGACCGGGAGTTTGTCTACGGGCAAGCCAGAAAATCGCTGTCCATGCTGGCTTTCAGGTCCTGCGAAATCCCGACCATCGCATTCACATAGGTCGGTGCGCTGGCGAGATCGACAAACACGGTGCCGCTGTCGACGAACCTGGTGGTCAGGGCGTTCGACTTCCACGGCGCATCGTCTTTCAGCGTGCAGCCAGCCCGCAGCTTGTCCAGCACATAAGACCCGATGAAGCCCTGGCCATAGGGGTTTTGCAGCATGGTGCCGGTGACAAAGCCATCGGCGATTGCCTTGATCACCACTTCGTCATGGTCAATGCCGACCATCTTGATCCGCTTGTCACCGATCTTGCGCAGCGAATTGGCGGCGACGACGGCTGGCACCCAGGCGGTGGTCACAATGCCATCGACTTCGGCGGCATTGGCGGCCAGATAGGCGTTGATCTTTTCCTCGGCTGGTTGTGGCGCATCGATATCGGCGATCACCTGAACCACGGTAACGGCACCGTTGGACTCGTCGGCGGCCTGTTGCACCGCATCAATGCGCAGTTGGGTGTTTGGGTCGACCAGAAAGCCGGTGAAATGCGCAATGCGGCCCTTGCCACCCATCGCCTTGATCAGCTCTTTCGCGCCGAGATAGGCCGAATTGCCGGTATCGGTGCCCAGGCAGAACAGCGCGGGCGACGGATCTTTCAGGCAACCTGCGGTGGCAATCACCTGGCCGCCGTTGTCCACCAGTTCCTGCGCCACGGATGAGGTGCCAACAGCATCGCCCGGAAAGATCAGAAACGAATTGTAACCCTGGGTCAACAGGCTTTCCAGCAACTGGCTTTGCAGGCTCAGTTCCCACTTGGCCGGTACGCGGTAATCGCCGGCACCCAGATTGAACTCTTTCATCGCATCCATGCCAGCCTGTTCCCAGGCGGCGAAATAGGGGTGCGGGCCACCCGGAACCAGTGCCACTTTCGTTGCCGGGTCAGCCAGGGCCGGGGCGCAGACAACAGTGCCCAGCAGCAGCGCGGCGGCCGCTTTCGATATCAACTTCATAAGGAATCCTCCCAAGGACATGCCGGTTTCGGCGTAGTTTCAATACTAATATATTGGTTATCTAAAGCAACATCTTTCTGCAAGTCAGACAGAACCTGGTCCCTCTGGCGTCAGTGAACCGCAGGGCGTCAAACGGTGGTCAGATGCAACCCCGTGGTGCCAAGCGGTCTGGTCATGGTGTTTCCCTCAGGTTCCAGCCGCCAGCCGCTGTTGCGCTGCGGGCAAGATGCCCACCGCACGAATATCAGCCAGGGCGCTTTCGATCAGCGCCACCGCCTCTGGCGCAAGGCCCGCACCGAATACCGGGGCGAAAGTGGCAAAGGCCCGCACCGTAGCTGCCACCGGAACCTGTGGCCCCGGCAGCCCCGCCCAGCCCAGCAATTGCGGATCATTCAGCGGCATGGCGGCCCCCGCCTCATCCGGCCCCTGACAAGACCGGATCCATGCCGCCAGGGCAAAGCACAGGATCGGTGTGGGGCGGCCCATAGCGAAAAGGTCGCGCAGCGGGGCAATGATCCGCTGCGGCACTTTCAGGCTGGCATCCATGGCGATCTGTGCCGACTTGTGATGCAGGGCGCGGTTGTCGAACCGGCTGGTCAGCCGCGCCGTATAGCCCGCAACATCAATCCCCGGGGCAATGGCCGGGGCAACTTCGGCCCAATAGGCGCGGATCAGCGCACGGATCACCGGGTTGCCAAACGCCGCTGCCACCGTGGCATGGCCCGACACCCGGCCCATCGCGGCAATGGTCGAATGCGCCCCGTTCAGCAGCCGCAGCTTCATCTCCTCATAGGGGGCGACATTGCTGGCAAACTCGACGCCGGAACCTTCCCATTCCGGGCGGCCGGTGGGAAAGCGGTCTTCGATCACCCATTGAAAGAACGGCTCTGTCAGCACCGGCCAGGCATCGCGCAGGCCAAGCCGGTCTGCGACCATCGCCCGGTCGGCATCGGTGGTGGCAGGCACGATCCGGTCCACCATGCAGGCGGGGCAGGTCACATCACCTGCCACAAAGTGCCCCAGTTCCGGGCTGCGCGCCTCGGCAAACTGGGTCAATACGCGGTGCAGCAGATGGCCATTGCCCGGCAGATTGTCGCAGGACAACAGGGTGAAAGGCTTCACCCCGGCGGCACGGCGCAGCGCCAGTGCCTGCACGGCAAAGCCCAAAGCCGTGCGCGGGGCACCGGGGTTGGCCAGATCATGCTGCACCCTCGGATCATCGGTGCGCAGATCGCCGCTGGCGACATTGGCGGTGTAGCCCTTTTCTGTCACGGTCAGGGTCACGATGCGCACCGCAGAATCAACCATCGCCGCCAGCAATGCGCTGGGGTCTTCCGGTGCCACAAAGGTCTGACCGATTGACCCGATCACCCGCAGCGCCTGCCGGTCGTTTTCGCACAGCGCCAGTGTGTACAGCCCGTCTTGTGGCGCCAGCGCATCGCGGGTGGCGGCGCTGCGCAAGGATGCGGCGGTGATGCCCCATTCCGTCGCCCCCGCAGTCAGGCAATCATCGGCAAACACCGCCTGATGCGCCCGGTGAAACGCACCAACCCCCAGATGCACGATACCTGTGCGCACCTTTGCCCGGTCATAGCGCGGCCGCGCCACATCGGCGGGCAGATCGCCCAGCGTTGCCTGTGCCAGGCGTTTCACAGCGTTTCGCTTCTCGGTTTGCAGACGGCCACCATCCCTCAATCCATATGAAAGACGTTGTCCATCATCGCCCACCATTCCCCCGGGCTCCGGGTTTCCAGCGGCAGCTGACAGGGTTCACATTCACGCCACCAGCGCTGGGTTTCAGGGTCGGCGGCAATCGCCCGCCCCGATGCCTCGAAATCATCGCCCTCATATTCAAAGGTGCCGAACAGCAGGTTTTCCGGCTGTTTCAGATAGATGTCAAAGTTGCGCCAGCCATTCTGCCGCATCGTCTCCAGCACCCCCGGCCACACCGCGGCATGCAGGCGTTTGTAATCGGCGACCCGTTCGGCTTTCAGACCGATCACCATTCCGAACCGCTTAGTCAAAATGCAGCCCCCCGTTCACATCGATCACTTCGCCGGTGATGAACCCCGCCAGCGGGGACGCCAGAAACAACACGGCATGCGCCACTTCTTCGGGTTCGCAAAACCGCCCCACCGGTATCGCCGCCATCTGCGCCTGACGCTGCGCCGCTGTCAGTTGGTCTGATATCATCGGTGACATCACATAAGCAGGGGCGACGGCATTCGAGGTGACGCCTTCGCCCGCCACTTCGCGGGCAATCGAATAGGTCAGGCCGATCATCGCCGCCTTTGACACCGAATAGGCGGTGCCCGCTGTCAGCCCGCCCGACTTAGCGGCATAAGACGACATGTTGATGATCCGCCCCCAGCGCGCCGCCCGCATCGCCGGCAGGAACGCCTGTGCCAGCAGGAAAGCGGCATCGACATTGATGCCATGCACCTGCTGCCATTCGGCCAGCGAAGTGTCAGCAATCTTGGCATTGCTGAGGATCCCGGCGTTGTTGACCAGAATGTCGATGCGGCCAAACTGCGCCAGCACCCGCGCCGCCATCGCCGATACCGCCGATGCGTCGGACAGGTCGGTCACTTCGGCATGCCCGGCCAGACGGTCCGCAAGCGCCTGTGTGGAGGCAGCGGCCCGATCAACCAGCACCACCCGGGCACCCTGATCCGCCAGCGCCGTGGCAATCGCGGCCCCAATGGCCCCCGCAGCACCGGTGACAAGGGCTGTCTTTCCGCGCAGTACCATGCTTGCCCCAGCCTTTCAGATGCCGCCCCTGTTCGCGCCGCCAGGTGCCAGGACTGCGGGCTTGCCAAGTAACCAATATATTGGTATTTTATGCCTGTCAACGCGCAGGGCGGGTTCCAACGGCAGGCTGTTCAGGCTGGAGACGCCCGGCCTCGTGTTGCAATGCAAATCTGCTGTCGCTATCGATGATTTCACACGCATGGCGGAAAAGATGGCCCGACCCAAAAAGAATGACCTTTCGGCGCAGGATCATCAGGATACCGGATCATTGGGCCTGCCGGATCAGCTGATCGATCTGATCGACCCTGCCCTGCCCAAAACCGCCCAAGTCTATGGCATCATGCGGCGTGCCATCGTCAATCTGCATCTGGCACCGGGCAGCAGCGTCAATGAAAAGCTGATCTGCGATCAACTGGGGATTTCCCGCACCCCGCTGCGTGAAGCGATCCTGCAGCTGCAATCGGAAAATCTGGTATCGGTGGTGCCCAATTCCGGCACCTATGTTTCACGGATCGACCTGCAATCGGTGTTTGACGGTCAACTGATCCGCGAGGCGCTGGAACTGAAGGTGGTGCGGCTGGCGGCGACCCGGATGACACCGCAGTTTGAACGCGCGCTGGATTTCAACATGCACCAGCAGCGGCGGCTGGCGGCTGATGTCGATTACGATGAGTTCTACCTGCAGGATGAGGCGTTTCACGCGATGATCTGCGCCTTTGGCGCATCGCCCTACATCTGGAAGATCATCAACGGCGCCAAGGCGCAACTGGACCGGGTGCGGCGGATGTCTTACCCGCTGGTCAGCCATCTGGATGTGGTGCTGGGCGAGCATATGGCGGTGGTCGATGGGTTGAAACAGCGCGACCCCGAAGCCGCCGCCGCCGCGATGAAGCTGCATATCGACCGGGTCTTCACCATGACCCGCCGCCTGATCGTGGAACGCCGCGACTATTTCGCCGCCGATGCCAGTGACGTGCTGGATGGCTATGACGGCGGTCAATAGGCCGATGCCCCGCGACCCGGTGCCCCGCGCCCGCATCGCCTGTATCGGGGAATGCATGATTGAAATGAGCCGGATGGATCTGGAAAATGGCAGCACCCGGCTGGGCTTTGCCGGCGATACCCTGAACACCGCGATCTATCTGGCGCGGCTGGGCTGTGAGGTCAGCTATCTGACCAATCTGGGAACCGATGCAGTTTCGACGCGGATGGTGCAGCAGTTCGGTGATGAAGGGATCAGTGACAGCTTCAACGCCGGCTATCTGGCGGCACGCCTGCGCGGTGACCCCCCGGTACAGGCCGCAGCCGCCGGGCACCGGCTGGCCTTAGCCGTGAGCGGCCATCATGGCGCCGTGATCCCCCGGGGCGCGATGCCCCCCGCACAGCCCGGCACCTGACCATGGCGCACCTGAACCGCCACCGCGCCGAGCGGCTGTTGTCTGACGCAGGGCTGGATGCCCTGATCCTGCTGGCACCCGAAAGCTTTCGCCATGCCACCGGTGCAGAGCCGGGGGTGGCAACCATGTGGCGCAGGGCCGGGGCGGTGGCGGTTCTGGTACCCACCGACCCTGCCATCCCGGAAGCCGCGATTGTCAGCGACCTGTTTGCCGACAGCTTCCGCCGCCAAAGCCATATTACCGATGTCCGCGAAAGCCCGATCTGGGTGGAAACCAGCATATTGAACCGGGCTGATCCGGGTCTGTCGCCCGAGGTGCTGATCGCAAACGCCTGGGCGGCGCAGGGTCGCGCCGAAGGGTTCACCCGCCCCACCACCTTTGACCCGCAGGTCTGTTACAGCCATCTGGCCCGGGCTTTGGCAGATCGCGGCCTCGCCAGTGGCCGCATTGGCATCGAGGCGGCAGCGATATCGGCATCCGACTACCCGGCGTTGCAATCGGCCCTGCCCGCCGCCACGCTGGTCGATGCCAGCGCGCTTGTCGCCCGGCTGAAGATGGTCAAATCCCCGGCGGAAATCAGCGCCCTGCAACAGGCCGTCACCCTTGCCGAACGCGGGATCGGCGCGGTGCGGGGTGCGATTGCCCCTGGGGTCACCCGCAATGATCTGGCGCAGGTCTGGGCCGGGGCGATCAAGGCCAACCCGGATCAGGTCCGGTTGACCGGATCGTGGGAATACATCGCTGTCGGCTCCGACCCCTGGGGTGGCAATGACGCCGTGCAACCGGGTGATCTGGTCAAGGTGGATGTGGGTTGCCTGGTCGACGGCTATACATCAGACACCGGCCGGACTTTTGTGCTTGGCCCGCCATCCGGGCTGCAAGCGCGGATTCATGCGGCGCTGATGCAGGGGTTCGTGACCGGGTCGGCGATGCTGCGCCCCGGCATGCCGCTGGCCGAAGTGCACCGGGCGACGCAGTCGGCGATCCGGGCGGCGGGATTTGCGGGCTATAGCCGGGGGCACTTTGGCCATGGTTTAGGGGCGGGGCTGGGCAGCGAGGAATGGCCGTTCATCGCCGCCGATTCTGCGGTGGTTATTGAACCGGGTATGGTACTGGCTTTTGAATGCCCATGGTACATCAAGGGGTTGGGCGGCTTCATCATCGAAAATCAGGTTCTGATCGGTGCGGACGGCCCACAGGTGATGAACCGCCTGCCGGTTGATCTGGTCGAAGTGGGTTTCTGACCCCGGTGCGTTGCGCCTTGGGTTCAGGCAGCCTGTGCCGGGTTGGTCAGATCAGCCAGCACCTCTGCCGCAATCGCAAAAGACCGCAACCGGGCGGCATGGTCATGGACCATCCCGGTCACCATCACCTCATCCGGCTGATAGCGGGCAATCAGGTCCGCCAGCCCGCGCCGCACCGTGTCGGCGCTGCCGGTGGCCGAACAGGACAGCGCCTGTTCCACCTGCGCCAGCACCGGTGCCGGAACCTCGGCAGACAGGTCGGCCACCGGACGTGGCAGCTTGCCCGGCCGCCCGGCCCGCAACCGGGCAAAGGCCAGCACCTGCGAAGACCGCAGAAACTGCGCCTGACCATCGGTTTCGGCAGCGCAGACCCCGGCAGCCAGCATGAAATAGGGTTTGGCCAGCCAGTCCGAGGGGCGGAAGGTGGTGCGATAGGTCTCGATCGCCTGTTCCAGCATCTGCGGCGCAAAATGCGAGGCAAAGGCATAGGGCAACCCGTAATAGGCTGCGAGTTGCGCACCATAAAGGCTGGAGCCGAGAATCCACACCGGAACATGGGTACCCTGCCCGGGGATCGCCCTGATCCGGGTTTCCGCGGTCTCGTCGCCGAAATAGCCCAGCAGTTCCGCCACATCCTGGGGAAAGTTGTCATTGGCCTCCCTGCGCCGCCGCAGCGCCAGCGCCGTGGCGCCATCGGTGCCGGGGGCCCGGCCAAGGCCAAGGTCAATCCGCCCGGGATACAGCGTGGCCAGGGTGCCGAACTGTTCGGCAATCACCAATGGCGCGTGGTTCGGCAACATGATCCCGCCGGCACCGACCCGGATCGTCCGCGTCGCTGCCGCCACCGCCCCGATCACCACGGCGGTGGCGGCGCTGGCGATGCCCGGCATGTTGTGATGTTCGGCCAGCCAGAAACGGTGATAGCCGCTGGCCTCGGCCTGTCGCGCCAGCTCAATCGTGTTGCCCAAGGCATCCGCCGCTGTCCCCCCCTCGGGGATCGGTGACAGGTCTAGCAAAGAGAAGTGCCGCACTCCGGGCTCCTTGGTTGGTCACTGTAACAGGTGGGACAGGCGGTCCGCCGCCACAAGGGGTAGCGGCTCAAGGCCCGGGAAATCCGGCCGGCTTGGCCCTGGAAAGGCCCGATTCGATGGGCCAAAATGACTTGCAGCTTCGGTGATCGGGAAAGTGGTGCCGCTGAAGAGACTCGAACTCCCGACCCCATCATTACGAATGACGTGCTCTACCAGCTGAGCTACAGCGGCACTTTCTGGTGTGGCCTCTGTTAGGGTGCAGCCGAAGGCGAGTCAACCCTCGCGGGGGGTTCGGCCAGAGTTTGGGCCGAGGTCGGATCCGATGATCAGCGGCAACAGTTCGGCACCGCTGCCGGCGGCCACCGAATGCGGCGGTTCGCGCCAGCTGAGCGTGTCGAACCCGCCGCAATTGTCGCAGACCGGCGACCAGGCGCTGTGGATGCTGTGGCATTTGTCGCAGGTCCATTGCGGGCCACGGCTGGCGGTCAAAGCCTTGGCCAGCCAGCCACGCACCACCGCATCAGGGGCACCTTCACCACGTTCAATCGCCGCTTGCAGCGACAGGGCGCGTTGCGTCGGGTGGGTTTCCGGCAAATCGCCCAGCGCCTTGCGGGCGGCGTTGAAATCTTCGGCGGTCAGGTTCAGCTCGGCCAGCAGCAGCCGGGTTTCTTCATGATTGGGCTGTTGCTTCGTCAGGGCGGCAAAACGTTTCAACCGCTGCACGGGGGTTTCATCGGGGGCAATTTCGGCAAAGGCGGCGGCAAGGTCGGGGTGCGGCTGCGCGTTCCACGCGGTTTGCAGCACCCGGGTGGCATGTTTGGCATCGCCTTTTGCGATATAGCCGCGCGCCGCCATCGCGGCAGCGGGGATCAGGTCCGGCGACTGTTTGTTGGCGGCAATTGCGGCTTCGCGCGCCTCGATCGTATTGCCCTCGTCGAACACCGCCTTGGCCTCTTGCAGGGCCAAAACCGCATCGCGGCGGCGATGGATATCGCGCGGCAGGCTGCCGCCGCGCGCCTTGGCCGCCAGGGTGGTGCGTGCGCCTTTCCAGTCGGACTGCCCGGCCTGCAGCTTCAGCAGCACATCCTGAGTATCTTCATGGCGCGGTTTCAGCGCAAAAGCCTTTTCCGCCAGTTTCAGCGCCGTACCAGTATCGCCGCTGGCCAGCCGTTGCTTCATCAGGCCCCGCACCGCGATAAACCGCGTCCGGTCATCGGCCAGCAGCAGCCGATAAGCACTGTCGGCACGTTTGGCGTCGCCTGCCATTTCGGCAGCCTGTGCGGTCAACAGGGCGGTCAGATGCGGCTTGTGCAGCAGCTTTTCCGCCCTGATCGCCTTTTGCATCGCCAGCCGCCCCTCGCCCGAGGCCAGCGCCATCATGCCGTCGGACAGGGCGGCAAAGCCGCGCCGCTCCCGGTTGCGGTCGAAATAGCGGGTGATCGCGGTTTCATCGCCGTTGAGAAAGTGAAACACCGCCACCAGCAGGCCGAGCAGCGCCAGCAGCACCCAGACCACCCCCAGCAGCAGCACTCCGGCAATCACGGCTTGCAGCGGGGCCAGAGTAAACTCGGTGTTGGCTACAACGATCCTGATACCGCCACCGGTTTCCAGCAGCATGCCCGCCGCCACCGCCAAAGCTGCGACAATCAGCACGAACCCGAGGATTTTGACCAAAGACCAAAGCATAAGCTGTCCTTACTTGCCAAAGTTGGCCGCCAGAGTTGCAACCTCTGACATTGCGGTGATGCGGGTCTGTGCCAGGGCAACCCATTCGGCCATTGCCGCGCGCCCCTGTTCCGGCAACGTCGCTATTTCGGCCAGCACCGCCGCCAGATCACCCGCTTGCAGCGCCGCATCGGCGCGCGACAGGATGGCATCGGGGTCGGTGCCTTCGCGGGCTGTCAACGACCGGGCACCGACCTGATTGCGGACAAAGGCGGAAATCCGGCTCATCGCATCATCGCCAACCGTGGCTTTCAGTGCGGCGCTAAGGGCAGCACGTGACGGCGCGATGAACCCGGTTTGCAGGTCGGCCAAGCTTGGCACACCCCCGGCCACGGTCAGCAGGCTTTCCGGTACCGCGATCCCCATCGCCGCCAGATCCTCCAGCGCCCCGGCAAACGGCCCGCCGGTTTCCAGCGCCGCGTTGATCTGCAGCATTGCGGCACGGCTGGTGGCACGGCTGGCGGTCTGTTCAAATTCAGTCTGGAGTTGCGATGCCTTGTCGGTGGCTGCCGCCAGTTCAGCCTTGGTCTGTTCCAGCAAGGCCAACAGTTCGGCACTGGCGGTTCCGCCCTGACCCTGCTGTGCTTCGACCAGGGTACGCAGGGATTTCAGCTCTGCCGCAAAGCCGGACAGCGCTGCGGGTGACGGGCTGCCATCGGCCAGCGGTTGCTGTTCGGCGGTGGCAACCCGGTCTGCCAGATCCGCCATGGCCAGCGATTGAACCGCTGCGGCCTGTTGCGCTGCATCCATGCCGGTGCGCAGATCGTCGATCTGGCTGGACAGGGCAGTGGTATCGGCGGGTTCTGCGATCTGCGCCGCCAGCGCATCCAGCGCCTTGGCCTGCGCCTGCTGTGTGGCCTGCAACGCGGCGATTTCGGCACTATCGCTGCCGATGGGCCAGCCGGACGGGACAATCAAGGCCAGGGCAAAACCGAACAGTGCGGCGATCGCACCGCCAACAATCGGCAACAAAGGTGAGCGACGCGGCGCGGCTGCCGGTTCGGCGGGGGCTACTGTCCCGATGCTTGCGGCGGCCTCATTGTCTGGCGGCGTCACTTCTATGCCTGTCATCCGCGCCACTCCCGATTCTGCGCCAACCTTCAGCTTCGATGATGACAACCTATAGTGCCGGCCTGAAGGTCTCAAGAGAGGCGGCCCGGATTAGCTTTTGGCGGGTAGCAGCGCTGCGACGGCATCCAGCATGGCATCGCCATCAGGTCTCGCCGCCACAACCAGCCGCGCAACCGGTAGCGACAGGGCTTCAGCAACCGCCGGGCTGAGGGCTGCAACCCACAGCGGCGCCTGTACCCCTGACGCTGCCTGACGGAACAGTTGCGCAGCCCTGGGTGAAAACAGCGGCACCAGAACCGGCGCGAAACCTGCCAGCAGCGCCAGCATCTCTGGCGTGGGGGGCTGCGCTTGCTGGTCATAGATCACGGCGGAAACAGTCTCTATTCCAGCGGAAATGAGCCCTTGGGTCAGGTTTCCGGCGACGTGTTGGCCATGGAAGTGCAGCAACGGGCCTTGGGTTCCGGCGGCAATGATCGCAGCGGCCAATCCCACGGCATCCGGCCCGGTCAGCATCACATTCCAGCCCTGCGCCCGGGCGGCTGTGGCGGTGCGCTGGCCGACACAGTAGCAGCGGGCGCTGGTTTGGGCCATGAGGGCGGCCACAGCGGCAACCCCGGTTTCAGACGAAAAGATCACACCGGCATAGGCAGAAGGGTCCATGGCCGGGGCAAGGAACCGCATCTGCATCAAGGGTGAAATCACCATGCGCCATTCAGTGCCGAACCTGTGGCGCAGCTCAGTTGCAAACCGCAGCGATTGCGGCTGCGGTCGGGTCAGCAGCAGGGTGGGGCGGTTTGCTTGGGCGTCAGACAGCACCATTCCCCGGCAAGCCCCCTGCACCAGCGCCGGGATTGTCCGGCAGGTCGGTTGGTGTTACCCCCGGAGCGGGCGGGGCGCAACGGGTGGGCGATGGACAGGCCACTGACCATACTGGGCTTGGAAAGCAGTTGCGATGATACCGCAGCGGCGGTGGTGCGGCATGTGCCGGGCCAGGCTGCCGAGATCCTGTCTTCCATCGTTCAGGGTCAGACCAGCCTGCATGCCGCCTTTGGCGGTGTGGTACCGGAAATTGCCGCGCGGGCGCATGTGGAAAAGCTGGATCTGTGCGTAGAACAGGCTTTGTTGCAGGCCAAACTGCGGCTGGGTTCAATGGATGCCATTGCGGTCACCGCCGGTCCCGGATTGATCGGCGGCGTTTTGTCCGGAGTGATGTGTGCCAAGGGTCTGGCTGCCGGGGCCGGTTTGCCGCTGATCGGGGTCAACCATCTGGCGGGCCATGCGCTGACGCCCCGGCTGACCGATCAACTGGCGTTTCCCTATCTGATGCTGCTGGTGTCGGGTGGCCATTGCCAGTTTCTGGCGGTTGAAGGGCCGGAGCATTTTATCCGACTGGGGGGCACCATCGACGATGCCCCCGGTGAAGCGTTTGACAAGGTGGCGAAACTGCTGGGCCTGCCGCAACCCGGTGGCCCCGCCATCGAGGCCGAGGCGCAGCGGGGTGACCCGCGCCGTTTCGCCTTGCCGCGCCCGCTGCTGGACCGGCCCGGCTGTGATCTGTCGTTCTCGGGCCTGAAAACTGCGGTTTTGCGCACCCGTGACAGCCTTGTGGCAACGCAAGGCGGGTTGCACCGGCAGGACCGCGCTGACTTGTCTGCCAGCTTTCAGGCAGCGGTGGCGGATGTGCTGGCTCAAAAGTCACGTCGTGCTCTGGCGCTGTTGCGCGAACGCGGCCTGAACCCCAGTGCCTTTTGCGTGGCCGGGGGGGTGGCAGCAAACCAGACCATTCGTGCCGGGTTAGAGAGTGTTTCGGCGCAGTCGGCCTTGCGTTTTCTGGCCCCGCCACTGGCGCTGTGTACCGATAATGCCGCGATGATCGCCTGGGCCGGGATCGAGCTTTTTCGGAACGGGCACCGCGACGACTGGTCGCTGTCTGCCCGGCCGCGCTGGCCGCTGGATCGGTTCGCCACACCGATGATCGGATCGGGCAAACGCGGAGCCAAGGCATGATTGCTATTGCAGGTGCCGGGGCCTTTGGAACAGCGCTGGCGATTTCGATGAGCCAAAGTGGCGGTGCCGTATCCCTGTGGGGCCGTGATGCCGCCGGGATCGGGGACATGCAGACCGCCCGGGAAAACCGCCGCCACCTGCCGGGTGCGGCCTTTCCGGCGTCGCTGCACCTGACCACGCGGCTGTATGATTTAGCCGCCGCCGATGTGATCCTGTTGGCGATTCCGGCCCAATCTATCGGGTCTTTTGCGGTGGAACATGCGGCCCTGCTGGCGGAAAAACCATTGGTCAGTTGTGCCAAGGGGCTGGATCTGACCAGCCTGCAAAGCCCCGCAACCCTGCTGGCCGCCGCCTGCCCCGCCTCGGCGATTGCGGTGCTGACCGGCCCGAGCTTTGCCGCCGATATCGCGCGTGGTCTGCCCACCGCCCTGACGCTGGCCTGCGCCGATGCCGGGGTGGGGCGCGACTTGCAGCAGCTGTTGTCGAACCCGACGCTGCGGCTCTATCACACCGATGATGTCACCGGGGCCGAACTGGGTGGTGCGCTGAAAAACGTGATCGCCATCGCTGCGGGGATTGTCATCGGTGCCGGCCTTGGCGAAAGCGCGCGGGCCGCGCTGATGACGCGGGGGCAGGCCGAAATGGCACGGTTGGCGCTGGCGCTGGGGGCGCGGGCGGAGACCCTGGCGGGGCTGTCGGGTTTTGGCGATCTGGTGCTGACCTGTACCTCGGTGCAAAGCCGCAATTTCCGCTATGGCATGGCGCTTGGGGCCGGAACAGAGCCTGATCCGGGCAAGACCATCGAGGGTGCCGCCACTGCGCGCGCCACCGCCGCGCTGGCGCGCAGGTTGAAGGTCGAGATGCCGATTTCTGCTATGGTCGCCGCCGTGCTGGATGCTAAGGTCACGGTGAAGGACGCGGCGACAGCGCTGCTGAGCCGCCCGTTGAAACAGGAGTGACTGATGCGATTTGCCGTGATCTGCCAGGATAAGCCCGATGCCCTGCCGATCCGGATGGAGAACCGGGCCGCCCATCTGGCCTATCTTCAATCAACCGGAGTGGTGGAAATGGCCGGGCCGTTTCTGGACGGCGCGGGCCAGATGTGCGGGTCTTTGCTGATCCTGGAGGTGGCTTCACTGGCCGCTGCACAAGACTGGGCCGCCGATGATCCCTATGGCAAGGCGGGACTGTTTGCCGCCGTTCAGGTGATCGAGTGGAAAAAGGTGATCGGCTGATGCGGCATTGGCTGGTGAAATCGGAACCCAACGTCTTCAGCTTTGACCAGCAGCTGGCAATGGGGCCAACGGGTGGCGAGTGGCACGGCATCCGCAACTATCAGGCGCGCAACAACATGCGGCTGATGCAAGTGGGGGATGCGGCTTTTTTCTACCATTCCAACATCGGCAAGGCAGTGGTTGGCATCTGCACCGTGGTTGGCACCAGCCACCCTGACAGCACCACCGATGACCCGCGTTGGGATTGCGCCGATATCGCCGGGGTAAAGCCGCTGCCCCGGCCGGTGACGCTGCAGATGTGCAAGGCGGATCCGCGACTGGCGGGAATGGTGCTGGTGACCAACACCCGGCTGTCGGTGCAACCGGTGACGCCGGAGGAATGGGCGGTGATCTGCGCCCTGGCTGGGCTGTAGGTCCGCCAGATAACAACCAATGGAGGGATAGCATGGAATTCGTCGCCGTCATCGTGGCCACCCTGGCCGCCTATGGCTTTGGTGCCTTTTGGTACATCCGGATGTCGAAGCCCTGGATCAAGGCCGCCGGGATTGCGGTGGATGCGACGGGTAAACCGCAAGGCAGCGGCAGCCCGATGCCCTTTGTGATCGGTTTCATCTGTGTGCTGGTGGTGGCGGGGATGATGCGCCATGTGTTCGTGATGTCGGGGCTGAATTCGGTGTTGGAGGGGCTGATGGGCGGCTTTGGCATCGGGGCGTTTCTGATTACGCCCTGGGTGGTGATGAATTACACCTATGCCGCGCGGCCCGGCGCATTGGCGCTGATTGATGGCACCTATTCCGTGGTGGGCTGCACCATCATCGGTGTGGTTCTGACCCTGTTCTGAGCAGTGCCGGTTCCGAATTAATGTGGGGGGTCCCGACCCCTCCGGACCCCCCACCACCCCACGTGCTCCCATTGCACCACACGTGTTATGAAAAGGTCCGGGCTGTTCTAGCCGGTTGATCTGACATTACCCCGCGGAACGGCACTTTGGCAAATCCCGACTGCGGAAAACATGGTTCAAACTGTTGGATTTGCCGCCTGTGTGCCAGGGCCGGTCGATGCTCTGCTGCACCGGGGCCGGTGGGGGTTTTGCACCCCCACACCCCCGCAGAGTATTTCTGCGAAAAACAAGTGCAAGGCGGCGTGATGCCCGGTGGCGGAGAGTTTGGGTGACGGCTGGATCAGCCGTAGACCTGCTCTTTGCGGAAATGCCGGGTCAGCATGTAATAGACCACGGCGCGATACTTGTTCCGCTCGGACTTGCCATAGGTTTCGATCACGGCATGGATCGCCGCCATCAGATCCGGCCCGTCTTTCAGGCCCAGTTTCTTGATCAGAAAATTGTCCTTGACCCGCGTCAGTTCAGCGGCATCCGACGCAGCAACAGTGGCGCTGTCGGCATTGTAGATCGTGGGTCCGCAGCCAATCGTCACTTTTGTCAGCAACGCCATGTCTGGCGCCATCTTGCATTTGTTTGTCAGATCTTCGGCATATTTGGCGATCAGATCGTCGCGCTTACCCATTCACATCCCCTGTTTTCTACCGTCATTCCCCGATCAGGCGCAGGTGCCGGGGTCGGTAGCCACAGTAGGGCAGCATTTTTGGTTCACAAAGGGAAAAATTGTCCGAACTTCCCCATCGGCAGTTCCTGGTCACGCGGCGCCGCGGGACACCAGGGGTACTGCGGTGCGCAGCAGAAGCGCTGCTTGTGTCGCACCGAGGTGCAGCCTCGCGGTGTCGATGATCAGGGCGATCGCCTCTTTGCGGTCCAGCCCGGTGTCGGTGGCCTTGCGCAGCCAGAGCCCGTCGATCTGGCTGCCGATGGCCAGGGTGAGGCGGCGGGTCTGGTCGGACGGGGTGCCAGGCGGAAGGGCCGAGGCGATGTTGGAGGCGAGGCGGGCATGAAACAGCCGCTGCAAACGGGCATAGCGCGGCTCCCGCCCGGAGGCGGCGCAGACCGACAGCCAGGCGCTGGCCACCGGGGCGTGGAAGTATTCGGCGGGAAAGTTGCCCTCGATGATGGCCGAAAGCCGATCCCACAGGGTGGCGGCCCGGCGCATCCGGGCGGTTACATCCCGGGCCAGGGCGCGGTTGTTTTGGCGCACCATGGCAAACAGCACCTCGTCCTTGCCGTGGAAGTAGTAGGCCAGGATGCCGGGGGACATGCCTGCCTCGGCGCAGATGCGGGCGGTGGTCATGCCGGCCAGGCCGTGGGTGACAAAGACGCGGTGCGCAGCGTCGATCAGTTCCTGTCGGCGCAGATCCTCGATCCGGGTACGGGGTCGTTTCTGGGGCAGTCTGGTCATGCCGCTGTTTAGCAGGCCGGAATATTGTATGGCCATACAAATTTTTATATTGACCTGCAGGGTAGGCTGATCGCAGAATTGCATCATCATCTGTGGGAGGGGAAAGCCATGAAATCGGCATGGTTGGGGCTGGGCGTGATTCTGGCGGAGGCAGGGGCGGCACTGGCGGCCGATCCGCAAAGCTGCGCCACGGTGCGAATGTCGGATCTGGGCTGGACCGACATCATGCTGACCAACACCAGTGCCGAGGTGGTGTTGACGGCGCTGGGCTACAAGCCGGAGCAGACGCTGCTGGGGCTGGACGTGACCTTTGTGTCGATGCAGGTCGGCGATATCGATCTGTTCCTTGGCAACTGGCGCCCGGTGCAGAACGAGCAGTACAAGGCGTTTTTCGAGGATGGCTCGGTCGAGGTTCTGGCGCAGAACCTGACAGGAGCCAAATTCACTCTGGCGGTGCCCAGCTATGTCGCCAAGGAAGGTGTTGCGACATTTGCCGATCTGGCTGCCCACAAGGACAGGTTCGACGGCAAGATCTATGGCATTGAACCCGGTTCGAACCAGCCGATGCTGGATATGGTGGCCGAGGGGCGGCATGGGCTGGCCGGCTGGGAGGTGGTTGAAAGCAGCGAAGCGGCGATGTTGACGCAGGTCAGGAAACTGGTGGAAGATGGCGACTGGGTCGTGTTCCTGGGGTGGGAGCCGCACCCGATGAACCTGACCTATGACCTGACCTATCTGGCAGGTGGCGATCTGGAATTCGGGCCGGACTATGGCGGCGCCACGGTGCACACCCTGTCGCGCCGGGGCTATGCCGCCGAATGTCCGAATGTGGCGCGGCTGTTTTCGCAACTGGTGTTTGATCTGGATTACGAGAACTTCGGTATGCAGAAGATCATGGGCGACGGCATCGACCCGTCCGATGCTGCCAGGGCGATGTTGGCCGAACGGCCCGAACTGCTGGAGGCCTGGTTGAAAGATGTGACCACGCTGGATGGTCAGCCGGGCCTGGCGGCGGTGAAAGCCGCCTTTGGGCTGTAAATGAAAGCCGCCATCCTGGGGGCACCGGGCGCGCCGTTGCAACTGGTCGATTTGGCGGTGCCCCGGCCCGGCCCCGGCGAGATCCTGATCCGGCTGGAGGCGAGCGGCATCTGTCATACCGATGTGCATGTCTGGCAGGGCCACTATCGCCCCGCCAATCCGCCCAAGCCGTTCATTCTGGGGCATGAGGGTGTCGGGCGGGTAGCGGCGCTTGGCCCCGGTGTCAGGGATTGGGCGCTGGGTGCCCGGGCGGGGGCGGCCTGGCAGCATGAGGCCTGCGGCAGCTGTCCGGCCTGCAAGTTGGGGCAAGAGGGCTTTTGCCAGCGGCAGCGGGCGCATGGCTATGACGTGCCTGGAACTTTTGCCGAATTTGTCGTGGCCAAGGCCGGTTTTGCCGCCCGCCTGCCCGAGGGCGATGCGGCGGCTCTGGCACCGCTGATGTGCGCCGGATTGACCGCGTTGGGTGCGCTGGACCGGGCAGGGCTGCAGCACGGCGAAAGCTGCGCGGTGTTTGGTTGCGGCGGTCTCGGGCAATATGCGGTGCAACTGGCGCGGCGCCGGGGTGCGCAGGTGCATGCGGTGGATACCGACCCCGACAAGCGGGCGCTGGCGATGCGGCATGGCGCCACCTCGACCGGGGCGCCGCAAAGCGATGGGCCGGGGCAGATTGCCGATGTGGTGATCAACTTTGCCCCCACCGCCCGGGCCTGGCCTGCCATGGTGCATGCGGTGCGGCCAATGGGGCGTATCGTTGCGGCAGCGATGGTGGATGAACCGGTGCCCCTGAAACAGGACTGGCTGACCGGATCGGGTGTGACGCTGAGCGGTACCAGCGTCGGCACCAGGGCACAGATGCGCACGCTGCTGGCGCTGCATCAGGCTGATCCGCTGCTGGCCGAGATCGGGCGGATCGGTCTGCAGGATGCGACCATGGCGCTGACCAGCCTTGCCGAAGGGCGGGCCAAGGGGCGCTATTGCATCATCTTCTGAAACGGGGTGCTGGCCGCGACCGGTGTCGCGGCCAAACCGGGATCAATAGCGGTAATGTTCCGACTTGAACGGGCCAGCCACAGCCACGCCGATATAGGCGGCCTGATCCGGGCGCAGTTCGGTCAGCTTGACGCCGATCTTCTTCAGATGCAGCCGCGCCACCTTTTCATCCAGATGTTTCGGCAGGATATAGACCCCCGGAGCGTATTCGCCGGGTTTGGTCCACAGCTCGATCTGCGCCAGCACCTGATTTGTAAAGCTGGCCGACATCACGAACGACGGATGGCCGGTGGCGTTGCCGAGGTTCAGCAGCCGACCCTCGGACAGCAGGATGATCCGGTTGCCAGACGGCATCGTGATCATGTCGACCTGATCCTTGATGTTGGTCCATTTGTGGTTTTTCAGCGCTGCGACCTGAATCTCATTGTCGAAATGGCCGATGTTGCCGACGATTGCCATGTCTTTCATTTCGCGGATATGGTCCAGCCGGATCACATCCCTGTTGCCGGTGGTGGTGATGAAGATGTCGGCGTCGGCCATCACATCTTCCAGCAGCACCACCTCATAGCCATCCATTGCGGCTTGCAGGGCGCAGATCGGATCGACCTCGGTCACCTTGACCCGGGCACCGGCACCGCTCAGGGAGGCGGCGGAGCCTTTGCCGACATCGCCGTAACCGCAGACCACGGCAACCTTGCCCGCCATCATCGTATCGGTGGCGCGGCGGATGCCGTCGACCAGCGATTCCTTGCAGCCGTATTTGTTGTCGAACTTCGACTTGGTCACCGAGTCGTTGACGTTGATCGCCGGGAATGGCAGCTGCCCCGCCTTGTGCAGATCATACAGACGGTGGACGCCGGTGGTGGTTTCTTCGGACACGCCCTTGATCGCGGCGCGCTGTTTGGTGAACCAGCCCGGGCTGGCGGCAAGGCGTTTCCGGATCTGGTTGAACAGGCAGACCTCTTCATCCGAGGTCGGCACCGCGATCAGATCGGTTTCACCCGCTTCGACCCGTGCCCCCATCAGGATATACAGTGTGGCATCGCCGCCATCGTCGAGGATCATGTTGCAGGTGCCATCTTTGCCGCCGAACTGAAAGATCATGTCGGTATAGGCCCAGTATTCCTCCAGCGTTTCGCCCTTGATGGCAAACACCGGGGTGCCGGTGGCGGCAATCGCTGCCGCCGCATGGTCCTGGGTTGAAAAAATGTTGCACGAGGCCCAGCGCACGTCGGCGCCCAGCGCCACCAGCGTTTCGATCAGGGCGGCAGTCTGGATCGTCATGTGCAGCGACCCGGCGATCTTGGCACCTGTCAGCGGTTTGGCCGCGCCAAACTCCTCGCGCAGCGCCATCAGGCCGGGCATTTCGGTTTCGGCGATGGTCAGTTCCTTGCGGCCAAACTCGGCCAGATCGATTGACTTGACGATATAATCCTTCGGCATTGCGCCGTACTCCTTGGCATCTGATGAATTGCGGGTGAAATAACACTCTGACCCCTTCGGGGCAATGGTGGGTGGGCGACACGGGAAAGAGGGTGGCGGCGATGAAACAACCCAGGGCGTGGCAACGGATGCTGTCGGGTCGCAGGCTCGATCTGCTGGACCCGACGCCGGTGGATATCGAGATCGAGGATATCGCCCACGGGCTGGCGTTTGTGGCGCGGTGGAACGGGCAGACCCACGGTGATTTCCCCTATTCGGTCGCCGAACATTCGCTGCTGGTCGAGGAGATTTACAGCCGGCTGAATCCGCGGGCCCCGGCGCGGTGGCAGATGGCGGCGTTGCTGCATGACGGGCCGGAATATGTGATCGGTGACATGATTTCACCGGTGAAGGCGGCGGTTGGTCCGGGGTATGGCGCGCTGGATGAGCGGTTGGCGGCGGCGATTCATTTGCGGTTCGGGCTGCCTGCCGTTTTGCCCGCCCCGGTCAAAAAGGCGATAAAGGCGGCTGACAGGATCAGCGCCTGGCTGGAGGCGGTGCGGATTGCGGGGTTTTCGGAAGGTGAGGCGGATCGGTTTTTTGGCAAACCGGATCGGGGCCTGGTGACGGCTTTGCAGATCAGGTTGCGGCCACCGATTTTGGTGCGGGCGGAGTATGCTGCCCGGCACTGGGCATTGCTGGAGGCGATGGGGCGTCACGGCCCGGGACATTTTTGAAGTCGCCCAAAATCAATAGGTTACGTTGTGGGATTCATTTGCTGTTAACCGAAGGGCCTCGTTAATCCGCCAGAACAGGACGGCCTGTGGATCAGATGGATTACCTGACCCTGCGGCGCGGCACGGGGCAAGGCGAACCTGCCCGGACTCATCCTGTTCTGGCGTTGCAACAAGGGTTCAACGCCTGAACCCGACAATCTGGGCCCAGCTTCGCTTTGCCGAGGTGTCGGTCAAGCTGGTCGGGGCTTCGGGATGAAAGTGCGGCTTGCTGGTCGGCGCTTCAAACCGGGTCGCCAGCAACAGGGCGTCTGCAAGAATGTTCAACATTTTCTTTACTCCGTTCTTCGTCTGTGACTGTGATATAGGCGCGAAATGGCGTTTGACCAAGTCAGGAAACTTTTCTAACTGTTAGATGAGATAACATATGGCAAATCCCGACTGGCCCCACTTTCCCTCCCTGACCGCGCTGCGCGCCTTTGAGGCGACAGCGCGGCTGGAAGGGTTTTCGGCGGCGGCGCGGGTGCTGAATGTCACCCATGCCGCAGTGGCGCAGCAGGTGCGCAGCCTGGAGGCGGAACTGGGGGCGGAACTGGTCTTCCGCGAGGGTCGCAGGATGTCGCTGACGGCGACGGGTACCAAACTTGCGGCGACGCTCAGCGAAAGCTTTCGTGCGATCGAGACGGCGGTGAATGAGGTCAAGGCGGTGCAGCCCGGCGCACCACTGCGGGTGACCATGACCCCGGCCTTTGCCGCGCAATGGCTGATGCCCCGGCTGGGCACGTTCTGGGCCGACCACCCCGATGTGCCGCTGTCATTGCACCCCGACAAACGGGTGATTGATTTGCGCCGCGAAGGGATCGATCTGGCGATCCGGTTTGGCGATGGCAAATGGCCGGGACTACAGGCGGACTATCTGACCTCGGCGAAATACATCATTGTCGGCGCCCCGAACCTGCTGGGGGGCCGCACCGCCCTGACCAAGGCGGAAATGTCGGCGATGCCCTGGGTGATTGAACAGGATTGGCCAGAGGCGTTGGCCTGGCTGCGTGGCTTTGGGCTAAAGCCCGATGTGATGCAGATCACCTATATCCCCACCGAGGAACTGGCGCTGTCTGCGGCCCGGCAGGGCTATGGCCTGCATGTCGAAAGCGCGGCACTGGTTGAAGAGGATTTGCAGTACGGCGATCTGGTGGCACTGGGAGAGTTGCAGGACGACAGTCTGGCCTATTATCTGGTAACACGGCCGGGGCCGCAAAAGCCGGAACTGAAGACCTTTGTCAAATGGCTGAAAAGCCGGGTGTAAAGGCCAGTGCCGTTGCGGCACCGGCCTTTGAGCAAAATCAGATCGCCAGATCGTCCGGCGACTTGCCCGCCCGCAGCGCTGCTTCCATCCAGCGCGGCTTGCGGCCACGGCCAGACCAGGTATCGGTCGGGTCGGCAGGGTTGGCATATTTCGGAACCGCCGGTGCCCGCTTGCGCACGACCGACACGCCGGTCAACTCACCCAGCGTAAAACCGAGGTTGCGGGCGGTTTCCTCCAGCGCGGCAATCGCCACCCGCTTCTTGCGGTCCTCAAAGGATGCGACGGCTTTCGTGACTTGGGCCTGAAGGTCCTTGAGATCCTTCAACTCCATGGTGTTCAGGTTGATGTCCACAGTTCTGCCTTTTCTTGATTATAACTTCGCCAGTCTTGCCACAATGATTTGCCGGATTCCAGTGAAATTCGTTTCCTCCGGCCTGATCGGCAGTCTATTGCCAAAACACCAATACACGCGACGCTGACCGGGTTAAATTGTGATGCAAATTGCAACGCATCCGCCCGTGAAGGGCTAAAACAGTCAGGAACCCAACCAGAGGGTGAATATTGTTTGACCCCCAGCCCGAGGGAAAGCCGCCTGGCCTTACTTCGGGCTGCGTTTCGCCAGGATGCGTTGCAAGGTGCGGCGGTGCATCGAAAGACGCCGCGCGGTTTCGCTGACATTGCGGTCGCACAGTTCATAAACGCGCTGAATATGTTCCCACCGCACCCGGTCAGCCGACATCGGGTTTTCCGGCGGTGGCGGCAGCCCTTCGTTGCGGGTCAGCAGTGCCTGGGTGATATCGTTGGCATCGGCCGGTTTCGACAGATAGTCGGTCGCTCCGATCTTTACCGCCGCCACAGCAGTTGCAATCGCGCCATAGCCGGTCAGCACGACAATGCGGCAATCGGGGCGGATATCCCGCAAGGTTTCCACCACATCCAGCCCATTGCCATCCTTCAGCCGCAGATCAATCACCGCATAGGCCGGGGGCCGCGCCTTTGCCATGGCCTGCCCCTGCGCCACCGACTCGGCGGTTTCAGGGACAAAGCCGCGCTTTTCCATGGCTTTGGCCAGGCGCTTTACAAAGGCTTCGTCATCGTCGACCAAAAGCAGGGTCGGATCGGGCCCGATATCCGGCAAATCTGCTTCAGCCATCCATGCGCCTCTGGGTCATCGGGAAATACAAAGCTCACCTGCGACCTTAGGCGGTGCCGGCTGATCGGTCAAATCATCATCCCCCGCCATCATCCGAGCATCATCCCCGGGCCAGGAAACAGCCGGCCTTTTCAGCCATCTGGTCCGCTGTCACTTCGCGGCGAAAGAATTCGACAAAACCCTTTTCCGGCAGCACCAGATAGGTGAATGTCGAATGGTCCACCGCATAGTCGCCGCTGACATCGGCGGGCAGTTTGGAATAGGCGCGATAGGCTTCAACCGCGGCCTTGGTCTGTTCTGCAGTTCCGGTCAGTGCCACCATTTTGGGGTGCATGTTGGCGGCATAGTCTGCCATCACCTGCGGTGTATCGCGCGCCGGATCAACGGTGATGAACACCGGTGCCACGTCAAACCCCTGTTCTTCCAGAATATCGACAGCTTCGGCATTGCGGGCATTATCGACCGGGCAGACATCGGGGCAGAAGGTAAAACCGAAATAGAGCAGTGACGGCTTGGTAAAGACCTGCTGGTCGGTGACGGTTTCACCTGCCGCGTTGACAAGGGTAAAGGCTCCGCCGATTGACCCGCCACCACCGGAAACCACGCCAGAGCGGCAATCGGCATAGGGATCGTTGCTGCGCCCGCCAAAGGCCAGCCACGCGGTGCCTGCCATCAGGGCGCAGACCATTGCCGCAGCACTGGCAGCATATAACCGCGTCATCCCCGCCTCCTGCAATGCGCCTTTGGCCCTTGATCCTCGATTCCGCCGCTGACGGCAAGGACCGCTTTGGTCCGAAAGCGCGCCCCGTGAACTGCGGACCGGTCTGAACTTCCCTTGCCGGTCTGAACTTCCCTTGCCGGTGAATTGCCGCGATAGTCTGCCGGTGCCGCAATGGCATCGGCAGATCCGGGGGCAGCACCATGGCCGCATTCATGCTTTCATCACCCCTGTCGCCCGGCTATGGCGAGGCCCGCACCTCCTGGGTACGGGTGCGGACGCTTATCCTGCTGCGATGGCTGGCGATTGCCGGGCAGATCATCGCGATTCTGGCGGCTGACCATCTGTTTGCCGTCAACCTGCCAACCGGGCTGTGTTTCATGGCGGTTGGCCTGTCGGTGATTGCCAATCTGGTGTCGATCTTTGTGTTTCCGGAAACCAAGCGGTTTTCCGAGGGCGAGGCGATGCTGGCGCTGGTGTTCGATATCGCGCAACTGGGTCTGTTGCTGTTTCTGACCGGCGGCATGACCAACCCGTTTGCCTTGCTGATCCTGGCACCTGTCACCATCTCTGCCACCGCGCTGCATTGGCGCACAACTTTGGCGGTTGGAACCATTGCCATCGCCGTGGTGTCGCTGATTTCGGGCTGGTCGCTGCCTTTGCGCAGCGATGGCGGCACAGTGCTGACAATGCCGCCGCTGTTCAGCTTTGGCTTCTGGATGGCGATCAACATCGGCATCATCTTTCTGGGGCTGTATTCCTGGCGGGTTGCATCGGAAATCCGCTCAATGGCCGATGCGCTGCTGGCGACACAGATGGCTTTGGCGCGCGAACAGAAGCTGACCGACCTTGGCGGTGTGGTGGCTGCGGCGGCGCATGAATTGGGAACGCCGCTGGCCACGATCAAACTGGTCAGTGCCGAGTTGATCGCGGAACTGGCGGCGTTTCCCGATCTGCGCGACGATGCCGCGCTGATCCGCGATCAGGCCGACCGCTGCCGCGATATTCTGCGCTCGATGGGCCGGGCGGGAAAGGATGACCTGCATCTGCATCATGCGCTTTTGACCGCTGTGGTACAGGAAGCGGCGGAACCGCATGCGTCGCGCGGCAAGACCCTTCATTTCGAGAGCTCTGGCGCCGATACCCGGCCACCGCTGATCCGCCGCCAGCCGGAGATTATCCATGGCATCCGCAATCTGGTGCAGAACGCCGTGGACTTTGCCGCAACTGACGTCTGGATTGAATGTGAATGGGACAGCAGCCGCATCACCTTGCGAATCATCGACAATGGCCCCGGTTTCCCGCCGCAGTTGATTGGTCGGATTGGCGACCCCTTTGTGCGGGGCCGCAAAACTGCCGCCGAATCAGTTCATCGGCCGGAATATGAGGGCATGGGCCTGGGGCTATTTATTGCCAAGACGTTGCTGGAACGCACCGGTGCCACGCTGACCTTTGCCAATGGCCAGGGCCCTTATCACCAGAGCCCCGCCCGGTCTTTGCACGGTGGTGCCATTGTGGCCGTGACCTGGCCGCGCAGCCTGATCGAGCATCCGCAGGCCCATGGATTGGGGGAAAACCAGCCGATTGCAGGCTAAATCCACGTATCGCAGAATGATTCTGCGGCAACAGTCCCGGCCCCCCCATCGGGCCCTGCCGGGGTAGCGGGCAGCAAAGCGCAAATCTGGCTGCACGGATGAAAAATTTCCGGGCGCAAACCGGGCCGTTGATCCGATTTCCCATTCACTGTATATCTACCTACACAATACTAACGCAACGTTCGTTTCTCTCTTAGCTAATGATTAACCAATCTGACAAAAAGTCGCCTTAAGGGGGAAAACCCCAAGGGAATAGGGTCGGGACCGACATGCCATTTACCTGGTCGATCGCCTTTGTGCTGATCGTTTCATCAGTTTGCGCTGCGTTTGGCGCGTTGTTTGCCTTGACGTGCCTGCAGGCGCGCAAACAGGCCAGAGCGGTTCAGGTTTTCGGGTCGATCACCGATGAAATGGTGTTTCTGTTCGATCAGGATGTGCTGATCGATGCCAGCGACTCGGCCAATGATTTCCTGGCCGCAGCCTCCAGCTCTGCCAGCCCCTGGGGCAAATTATGCGCCTTGCTGGAGCCGAACTTTCCCGGGTTCGAGGCGCGGATGGCCAAACTGGCCGATGCCCGCCGTCTGGTACTGTCGGGCCTGGGCAAGGAAGGGCTGACCCTGATTGCCGAGTGGCGGTTTGGCCTGTCACGCATCACGTTGTCTTGCAAGGACCCACAGGGCAGGTCGGTTTCGGTGGATCGGCTCAGCTATCAGGCGATGGACCATGAACTGGCCGGGCTGCGCGTCATGCTGGACAGGGCACCGGTGCTGATCTGGCGGCAGGATGGGCAGGGGGCGGTTTCCTGGGCCAACCGAGCCTATCTGGAACTGGCGGCGGACCGGGATGGCGAAGACCATGCCGGCACCTGGCCGCTGCCAAGGTTGTTTGATGCCGATGCCGCGCAGGGACAGCCGACCCACCGCGCCAAACTGACGTTTGCCGGTGAGAAAAAGCCGCGCTGGTTTGATGTGTTCCGCTTTGACGATGGCGACGGCTTGCTGCAGTTCGCCCTGTCTGCCGATGCCGCAGCCCACGCCGAACAGTCGCTGCGCGAATTCATCCAGACCCTGACCAAGACCTTTGCCCATCTGCCGATCGGCCTTGCGATCTTTGACCGGCAACGCCAGTTGGCGCTGTTCAACCCGGCGCTGATCGACCTGACCGGACTGGGCCCGGATTTCCTGTCGGCACGCCCGACCCTGTTCACCTTTCTGGATCGTCTGCGCGAAGACAACCGGATGCCGGAGCCAAAGAATTACAAGCTGTGGCGCCAACAGATGGTGGCACTGGAACGCGCCGCCTCGACCGGCCAGTATGAGGAAATCTGGTCGCTGCCTGGTGGCCAGACCTACCGTGTCACCGGCAGACCGCATCCCGATGGTGCGATGGCGCTGCTGATCGAGGATATCAGCGCCGAAATGCAACTGACCCGCCGGTTCCGCGCCGAGCTGGAACTGGGGCAGGCGGTGATCGACAGCCTGCCCGAAGCGGTGGCGGTGTTTTCGCCCGCCGGGGTTCTGGTGCTGTCAAACGCCGCCTATGCCCGGCTGTGGGGCAATGACCCTTCGACTTCGCTGAGCAATTTCAACGTCAATGACGCGCTGGCGCAATGGGCCGGGGCCACCCAGCCCTCATCGATCTGGGCTCGTTTGCGCGACCGGGTGGACTCACTGGTCAGCCGGTCAGAATGGCAAGACGATGTGTTGCTGCCCGATGGCCGACGCCTGCACTGCCGGATGCAGCCGATTCAGGGCGGGTCAACCCTGATCGGCTTTACCACCCTGTCGCCGGAACCCGCCCTGACGCAAAGCCGCCGCGCGGCTGCGGTGAAAAAGCTGCGGTCACGGCCAGAGATGGCGAGCCTGTCCGCCCTGACCGAAGGGCGCGAGGTGGTCTAGGCTTGGCAGCTGCGCCGACTCCGGTCCTTGCCGAATTGCGATTCACATAAGCCGCACTTGCGCCTAGACTGGCGGGGATGAGCATTCCACCCCCCCCCTATGCCGCCCAGATCCGGCTCGCCGATGCCGATGCCACAGCCGGGTTCGCACAGTGGATGGCACCACAGCTGCGTGCCGGGGATTGCCTGCTGTTGCAAGGCCCGCTCGGCGCCGGCAAAACCCACTTTGCCCGCGCCATGATCGGGCATCTGCTGGCACAGAACGGCCTTGCCGAAGATATCCCCTCACCCACCTTTACCCTGGTGCAGACCTATCAGGCCGGCGCGCTGGAGATCTGGCATTGCGATCTGTACCGCCTGACCAACCCCGGCGAAGCGCTGGAACTGGGGCTGGATGAGGCGTTGGAAACCGCGCTTTGCCTGATCGAATGGCCGGAACGGCTGGGCGATCTGCTGCCGAAACCGGGGTTGACCCTGCGGTTTGACCCTGCCACCGATGACAGCCGCACCCTGACCGCCAGTGCCAGCGCCCCGCGATGGCAGCGACTGCTGGACACCATGACCCTGTGGCACCATGCCGCCTGACCTGTGCCCAATCCTCACGGATTTTCTGACCCGCGCGGGGTGGGCCGATGCGTGGGCTGAACCCTTGGCCGGTGACGCCTCGACCCGCCGCTATCTGCGCCTGCATCAGGGTCGCCGCCGCGCCATTTTGATGGATGCCACCGCCGATGGCAAAACCCGGGCCTTTGCAGCCATCGCCAGCCATCTGCACCGGCTTGGCCTCAGCGCACCGGCGATTCTTGCCGCCGATCATGACCATCATCTGCTGCTGCTGGAAGACCTCGGCGATGCGCTGTTTCCCACCGTGGTTGTGCGTCAGCCGCACTGGCAAAACCGGCTCTATTCTGGCGCAATCGATGTGTTGGTCTCCCTTGGCGATCAGCCGCCCCCTGCCGGGGTGCCGCTGATGGATGGCGCGGAAATGGCGCGGATTGCCCGGATGGCGGTGGATGTCTATCAACCCGCCGCCACCGGCAACCCTTGCCACGGGCAGGAGGAGTTTACCGAGATGCTGGTCCGGATCGCCGCACCGCTGATTGGCGGCCCGACCGTGCTGATGCTGCGCGACTATCATGCCGAAAACCTGATCTGGCTGCCGCGCCGCCGCGCCGCCGCCCGGGTTGGACTGCTGGATTTTCAGGATGCCATGCAAGCCCATCCCGCCTATGATCTGGTGTCGCTGCTGCAAGACGCCCGCCGCGATGTGCCGCCCGATCTGGAAGCGGCGATGGTGGCCCGCTATTGCCGCGCCACCGGTCAAGGCCGCGATTTCGCCGCCGCCTATGCAATGATGGGTGCCCAGCGCGCCTTGCGGATCACCGGCATCTTTGCCCGGCTGGCTCTGGTGTCCGCCAAGCCGCAGTATTTGCAGCACATGCCCCGGGTCTGGCAGCAGTTGCAGCGCAATCTGGCGCATCCGTCGCTGGCTGAACTGGCGCGGCTGTGCCAGAAACTGCTGCCAGAACCGACCGACGCCATTCTGAACCGGATCAAAAGCCAATGCCCGACGCCCTGATGCTGTTTGCCGCCGGTTTCGGCAACCGGATGCTGCCGTTGACCGCCGATCTGCCAAAACCGATGGTACAAGTTGCGGGCAAACCGCTGATCGATCATGCGCTGGCGCTGGTCGATGCGATGCCGCTGGCGCGCAAGGCGGTGAACCTGCATTACCTGCCGGGTCCGATCATCCGGCATCTGCAAAGCCGCGACGATCTGGTGATGCTGACCGAAAGCCCCGACATTCTGGAAACCGGCGGTGGCTTGCGCAATGCCTTGCCGGTGCTTGGGGCGGGACCGGTCTTTACGCTGAACACCGATGCCGTCTGGTCCGGGCCGAACCCGCTGCAGGTGCTGGCGGACCAGTGGCAACCGGAGCGGATGGATGTGTTGCTGCTGCTGGTTCCGGCGGCACGGGCTATGGGCCATAGGGGCACCGGCGATTTCGCGCTGGACGCCATGGGCCGCATCAGCCGCGCCCCCGGCGATCTGCGGGACTGGATCTATGTCGGCACTCAGATCATCCGCACCGAAGGGCTGGGTGCTGTGCCAGACCGCGCCTTTTCGCTGAATCTGATCTGGGACCGGATGATCGCCACCGGCCGCGCCTATGGTGTTGCTTATCCGGGGCGGTGGTGTGACGTCGGCAGCCCCGAGGGGATCGCTGTGGCAGAAGCCATGCTGAAAGCCGCCGCGCATGTTTGAGCCGTCCCCCAACCCCCGGGTCTTCGCCATGCCGCCGGGGGTGGATTATCCGCAGGCAGTGGCGGATGGGCTGTTGGCACGGCTGCAGGGCCAGCCTCCCGAAGCCATCGCAAGGGTGGATCTGTGGGTCAACACCGCCCGGATGCAGGCGCGGGTGACGGCGGCGCTGGCGGCAAGACAGGCTCTGCTCCTGCCAAATATCCGCATCATCAGCAGTTTGGGCCAGTCAGCGGTGATTGGTGGCGTGCCCCCTGCGGTTCCGGCGCTGCGCCGCAGGCTGGAACTGACGCAACTGATTTCCCGCCTGATCGATGCCGATGAAACCGTGGCGCCGCGGTCGGCGATCTATGATCTGGCCGACAGTCTGGCGGCGCTGATGGAAGAGATGCAGGGCGAAGGCGTCGATCTGACGGCGCTGGCACGCCTTGATCTGACCGACCATTCCGACCACTGGAACCGCAGCCGCGACTTCATTCAGATCATCGCACCCTATTTCACCGGTACCGGGGCGCCGGGGGCCGAGGCGCGGCAGCGGCTGGCGGTGGTGCAATTGGTGGCAGCATGGCAAGTGGCACCGCCCGACCATCCGGTGATTGTCGCAGGGTCAACCGGGTCGCGCGGCACCACGGCGCTGCTGATGCAGACGGTGGCGCGGTTGCCGCAGGGCGCGCTGATCCTGCCCGGGTTCGATGACCAGATGCCCCAGATCTGGGACGGGCTGGCGGATGCCTTTCACGGCGAAGACCATCCGCAGTACCGGTACAAGCGGCTGATGGATGCGCTGGCAATCGGGCCGTGCGATATCGAGCCGTGGGTCGCGACTGAGCCACCAAGCGTGGCACGCAACCGGTTGATCTCACTGTCGCTGCGGCCTGCACCGGTGACCGATCAGTGGATGATCGAGGCCCCGCTGCTGGGCGACATGCGGCTGGCGACCGAGGGGATGGTGCTGATCGAGTGCGCCTCGCCCCGGCAAGAGGCGCTGGCGGTGGCGTTCCGGCTGCGCGCTGCGTTGGAACAGGGGAACAAGGCGGCGCTGATTACCCCCGACCGGACTCTGGCGCGGCAGGTCACGGCGGCCTTGCAACGCTGGAACATCCTGCCCGATGACAGCGCCGGGCAACCGCTGGCTTTGTCGGCACCGGGGCGGTTCTTGCGGCACATTGCGGCTCTGTTCGGGCGGAAACTGACGGCAGAGGCGCTGCTGATCCTGCTGAAACACCCGATCTGTGCCACCGGGGCGGAGCGGGGCACCCATCTGCTGTTTGCCCATGATCTGGAAATCATCCTGCGTCGCTATGGCCCGCAGTTTCCCGGGACCGAAGACCTGCTCCGCTGGGCGCGGGACGATGCGGCGCGGCTGGTCTGGGCAGAGTGGCTGGCAGACACCCTTGCCGGGCTGGAGGCGATCGGCCCCGCGCCGCTGCTGGACCATGTCACCCGCCACATCGCGCTGGCCGAGGCGTTGGCGCGTGGCCCCGGCGGCAGCGGCAATGGCGATCTGTGGCTGGCCGAAGCGGGGCGCGAGGCGCTGGCCGCCGCCCGTGAACTGCTGGCAGAGGCACCCAGCGGCGGAACCCTGTCTGCCAGCGACTATACCGACCTGTTCACCGCCATCCTGATGCGGCGCGAGGTGCGCAGCGCGGTCAAGCCGCACCCCGATGTGATGATCTGGGGGACGCTGGATGCCCGGGCCCAGGGGGCCGATCTGGTGGTGCTGGCCGGGTTGAATGACGGCATCTGGCCCGCCTCACCATCGCCAGACCCCTGGATGAACCGCAAGATGCGGCACGATGCGGGGTTGTTGTTGCCCGAACGCCGGATCGGACTGTCTGCCCATGATTATCAACAGGCGGTTGCGGCACCCCAGGTGGTGCTGACCCGGGCTGTGCGGGATGCCGAGGCGGAAACCGTGGTGTCACGTTGGTTGAACCGGTTGTGCAATCTGCTGCAAGGCTCTCCCGGCACCGATGGCCCTGCGGCACTGGCGGCGATGCGGCAACGCGGGCAGCAATGGCTGGATCTGGTAGCGGCGGGTGATGCCGTTGCAGACCCGGTTCCGGCCGAAACCCGCCCTGCGCCACAGCCACCGGTGGCTGACCGGCCGCGTGATTTGTTCGTGACCCAGATCACCCGGCTGATCCGGGATCCCTATGCGATCTATGCCCGCCATATCCTGCGGCTGAAAAAGCTGGATCCGCTGCATGCCCCGCCCGACCTGCGCGAACGCGGCACCACGCTGCACCGCATTCTGCAAGCCTTTGTCGAAGGGCGGCAACCCGAAACCCCCGGTCAGGCCAAGGCGCGGCTGCTGGAGATTGCCGATACCATTCTGCTGCGCGATATCCCCTGGCCGGTGGCGCGGCGGTTGTGGCGGGCGCGGCTGGAACGGGTGGCCGACTGGTTTCTGGAGCGGGAGGCGGACCTGCAAGGCACACCGGCAATTCTGGAAAAAGAAGGCTCTGTTGCACTGGAAAACCCGGCCTTTATCCTGTCGGCCAAGCCGGACCGGATTGATGTCTTGCCGGATGGGCGGCTGATGATCCTCGACTACAAAACCGGATCCTTGCCGTCCAAAAAGGTGCAGGAACATTTCGACAAGCAATTGTCGCTGGAAGCGGCGATGGCGGAGCGTGGTGCCTTTGTCGCTGTCGGGGCAAAACCGGTGGCACAGACCCGTTATGTCGGCATGGGGTCAGACCCGAAGATCGACGAACGGGTCTGGGAACCCGGTGAGCTGGATGCGATCTGGCGGGATTTTGCCGCGCTGATCGCCCGTTACATGCAGCGTTCACAGGGTTATGCCGCGCGCCGCGCCATTGAACGCAAGGATGCCTTGGGCGATTACGACCATCTGGCGCGCTACGGCGAATGGCAGGACAGTGACCCGGTGGTGCCGGTGATCGTCGGTGGCGAGGGCGACGCATGACCCGCGATCCCGCCAGCCACGCCCAGTTTGTCGCATCGGACCCGACCGCCTCCACCTGGCTGGCGGCCAATGCCGGGTCGGGCAAGACCAAGGTGCTGATCGACCGGGTGGCGCGCCTGTTGCTGCGCCATGTCAGCCCGCAGCGCATCCTGTGCCTGACCTATACCAAGGCGGCGGCAACCGAGATGCAGATCCGGCTGTTCAAGCGGCTGGGCGAATGGGCGATGCTGCCCGAGGATCAGTTGCGCCGGAACCTGGCTGACCTCGGCAGCGATGCCGGGATTGCCGCCAGCGATCTCGCCGATGCCCGGCGGCTGTTTGCCCGGGCGCTGGAAACCCCGGGGGGGCTGAAGATCCAGACCATCCATTCGTTCTGCGCCGGTCTGCTGCGCCGTTTCCCGCTGGAAGCCGGGGTATCGCCGCAGTTTGTCGAAATGGACGACCGCTCAGCCCGGCTGCTGCGCGATGAGGTCCTGTCGGAAATGGCGCAGGGGCCGCATCTGGCGCAGATCGACGCCATGGCGCGGCTGACCAGTGCCGAGGATCTGGACGGTCTGGCGGCTGCCGTTGCCGGTAACCGCGAGTATTTCACCAAAGGCATGACCCGCAACCGAGCGCTGCAACTGGCGGGTCTGCCGCCGGATTACACGGCGCAGGATTGCATCCGGCTGGGGATCGACGGGTCGGACAAGGCTTTGCTGCAGGCGGTTGCCCGGGTGATTGCCCCGCTGAACCCGACAATGGCGTCGCTGGCAGCGCTGTTGAAAACCATCGATGTTGAAGCGCCATCCCCGGAGATGATGGAGGCGCTGTTCAAGGCGCTGTTGCTGAAAGACGACCGGCAGCCGAAATTCAAGTCGGTTCCGACCAAGGCTGCCGCTGCGGCGCTGGGCCCGCTGTTGCCGGAATTTCACGACTTCATGCAGCGCATCGCCGATGTCAAAGAGGCGCAACTGGCGCTTGGCGCTGCCGAAAAGACCCTGGCCCTGCATGGTTTTGCCGCAGCTTTCCTGCCCGACTATGCCGCCCGTAAACTGGCGCGCGGCTGGCTGGATTTTGACGATCTGATCCTCAAGGCCCGCGATCTGCTGGGCGATCATGCCCGCGCCCAATGGGTGCTGTTCCGGCTGGATGGCGGCATCGACCATATTCTGGTCGATGAGGCGCAGGATACCGGACCCGCCCAGTGGAAGGTGATCGAGCGGCTGGCAGAGGAGTTTCATGTCGGTCAGGGTGCCCGCGATACTCCGCGTACGATCTTTGTGGTGGGGGATAAAAAGCAGTCGATCTATTCGTTTCAGGGCGCCGACCTGCAGGCGTTTGATGCGATGCGCAGCCATTTCGAGGCGCGGCTGAACAATGTGCAGGTGCCGTTGGCGACACTGGCGCTGACCCATTCGTTCCGATCCTCGCCCGCGATCCTGCATCTGGTGGATCAGACCCTGAACGGTGTCGAAGGTCTGGGCGAAGAGCCGCTGCATCAGGCGTTTTACCCCACCCAACCCGGGCGGATCGACCTGTGGGATGTCACAGAGCCCGCCGAACTGGCCGAAGCCCCGGCCTGGCATGACCCGGTGGATACCATTGCCCGCACCGATGCCGTGGCGCTGCTGGCCGAAGAACTGGCGCACACCATTGCCGGGATGATCGACGGCACCACCCTGATCCGGACCAAGGGGCAGGTTCGCGCCCTGCATGCCGGTGACATCATCATTCTGGTGCAGAAACGGTCGGCGCTGTTTCATCAGGTGATCCGCGCCTGCAAGGCGCTGGGTCTGCCGATTGCCGGGGCAGACCGGCTGAAACTGGCGGCAGAGCTTGCGGTGCGCGATCTGACCGCGCTGATGGCGTTTCTGGCGCTGCCCGACGATGACCTGTCACTGGCCGGGGCGTTACGGTCGCCGCTTTTGGGGATGACCGAGGCAGAGTTGTACGATGTGGCGCAGCCGCGGCAAAAGGCGGGGCTGTGGCAAGCGCTGCGCGGCTGTGCCAACCGCCATCCGCAGGTGCTGGAAATGTTGCACGACCTGCGCAATCAGGCCGATTTCCTGCGACCCTATGAACTGACCGAACGGATCTTGACCCGCCATAACGGCCGCCAGAAGCTGCTGGCGCGGCTGGGGCCGGAAGCCGAGGATGGCATCGACGCCTTTTTGCAGCAGACACTGGCTTATGAGCGGATGGATGTTCCCAGCCTGACCGGCTTTCTGGCCTGGCTTGCCGCCGATGAGTTGCAGATCAAGCGGCAAAGCGATGCCAGTGGCCAGCGGATCCGGGTGATGACCGTGCATGGCGCCAAGGGGCTGGAGGCACCGGTGATCATCATCCCCGACGCCAATGCCGGGCCACGGTCCGACAAGGACAGCCTGCTGATCGACCGCGACGAACAGGCGGTGGTGTGGAACACCGGCAAGGAATCCCCCGGCGACATTGCCGCCCTGCGCGACGCCCGCGAACAGGCGAACCAGCAGGAACGGATGCGGCTGCTGTATGTGGCGCTGACCCGGGCGGAAAGCTGGCTGATCGTGGCAGCTTCTCCCAAAGCCAGGACCCAGACCAACAAACTGCTGTGGCATGAACTGGTCGAACAGGGCTTCATGCAGGCGGCTTATGTGCCGGGGATGGCGCTGGCATCGTTTGAAAACCGGCTGGGCCGGGTGCGGCGGCTGTCCTGGGGCGATTGGCCCAGTCACCCGGCAGCGGGCGCGGCAGTTCAACCCGCCCCTGCCCTTGCCGTTCCGGACCTGCCGCTGTGGGCCACAACCCCGGCTCGACCCGCTTCGGACCGGCTGCTGGCGCTGTCGCCCTCCGGCCTTGGCGGGGCCAAGGCGCTGGCAGGCGATCCTTTTGCCAGTGATGAGGCGGCGGGTAAGCTTTATGGCGGCCGCCTGCATCTGCTGCTGGAACATCTGCCGACCTGGACCGTCGCGGACCGGCCCGCCCTGGCCCGCGCCCTGTTGGCCGGGCAAGCGGAACCGGCAACCGGCGATCAGACCGACGCCCTGCTGGCGGAGGCGCTGGCGATCCTGGCCAACCCGTCACTGCATTGGCTGTTCGGGCCGGACACCCTGGCCGAAGTCGGCATTTCCGCCAGCCTGCCAGACCTTGGCGGGCGGCGGGTGCTGGGGGCGATTGACCGGCTGGTGGTGGAACCGGACCGGGTTCTGGCGGTGGATTACAAATCCAACCTCATGGTGCCGGACAGCGCCGATCAGGTGCCCGACGGGCTGTTGCGCCAGATGGGGGCCTATGCCGCCGCTTTGGCGCAGATTTACCCCGCCCGCCGGATCGAGACCGCAATCCTGTGGACCCGCAGCGGGGTTTTGATGCCGTTGCCACACGATCTGGTCATGGCCGCCATGCGATCCACACCACTCACTTGACGGGGGCCGGTGGCAGACCTAGATTTATCATCTGCTTTACCCAAGGGAGTTTGCCATGGCCACCATCCACGTCACCGACGCCACCTTTGACGCCGAAGTCAAAGGCTCCGATCTGCCCGTGGTGGTGGATTTCTGGGCGGAATGGTGCGGCCCGTGCAAGATGATCGGCCCGGCTTTGGAAGAATTGTCGGTGGAACTGGCGGGCAAGGTGAAAATCGTCAAGGTCAATGTCGACGACAACCCGAAGTCCCCCGCGATGGTCGGCGTGCGCGGCATTCCGTCGCTGTTTCTCTACAAGAACGGCCAGATCGTGTCGAACAAGGTCGGTGCGGCCCCCAAGGCGGCGCTGGCCAACTGGATCAACGCGTCGATTTGAACTTGCGCCGGATCGAATAGGAAGGCACCCAATTCGGGTGCCTTTTCATTGGGGACTACACCACCACCGCCTGCGCCACCTGTGCGCCAACCCCAAACACCCGTTTGTAGCGCGCAATCTCCTCCGGCGGCCCCATCGCCTTGTTGGGATTGTCGCTCAGCTTGACCGTTGGTCGCCCGTTGGCGCTGTCGGCCTTGCAGACCAGACTGAACGGGTCGAGCGCGCCGCCGGGAACCAGCCCGCGAAAGTCGTTGGTGAGCAGGGTGCCCCAGCCAAAGCTGACCTTGACCCGGCCCTGAAACTGGCGCTGCAACTCGGCGATCTTGGCGACATCCAGCCCGTCGGAAAAGATCACCAGCTTCTGTTTCGGGTCTTCGCCGCGCGATTGCCACCAGCGGATCGCGGTTTCCGCCCCGGTGGCCGGGTCGCCCGAATCGATCCTTATCCCGGTCCATTTCGCCAGCCAATCCGGGGCGCGGTCCAGAAACCCGGCGGTGCCATAGGTGTCGGGCAGGATCATCCGCAGATTGCCGTCATGTTCCTCGTGCCAGTCGGCCAGCACCTGATAGGGGGCGCGCGCCAGTTCAGCATCAGAATTGGCCAGCGCGCAATAGACCATCGGCAATTCATGGGCGTTGGTGCCGATCGCCTCTACCTCGCGCCGCATCGCGATCAGGCAGTTCGAGGTACCGACGAATTTCTCCTCCAGCCCTTCCTGCATCGCCTGCACGCACCAGTCCTGCCACATGAAGGAATGGCGGCGGCGGGTGCCGAAATCGGCGATGCGCAGCCCGTCAATCGCGCGCAGGCTTTCCACCTTTTCCCACAGCTTGGTCATGGCGCGGGCATAGAGCACCTGCAATTCGAACCGCCCCATATGCTGCAACACGGCGCGCGAGCGCAGTTCCATCAGCACCGCCAGCGCCGGAATTTCCCACAGCATCACCTCGGGCCATTTGCCCTCGAAGGTCAGGTGAAACTGGCCGTCGCGCTTTTCCAGCTGATAAGGCGGCAGTTGCAGGCGTTCAAACCACTCCATGAAATCAGGGCGGAACATCTGGCGTTTGCCGTAAAAGGTGTTGCCGCGCAGGAATGTGCTTTCACCCCGCGACAGCCGCAGGGTGCGGATATGGTCCAACTGTTCGCGCAATTCACCTTCGTCGATCAGATCGGCCAGCCGGATGGCGTGGCTGCGATTGATCAGGCTGAACCGCACCACGGTGTCGGGCTTGTTGCGATAGATCGACTGGCACATCAGCAGCTTGTAAAAATCGGTGTCGATCAAGGATCGGACAATCGGGTCGATCTTCCATTTGTGGTTATAGACCCGGGTGGCGATATCGACCATTTACGCCACCACCGCCACACCGGCACCCTGCATCGCGCGGCCCATCGCGGCTTTGGAGCCCGCCAGATCAATGGCGCGGCAGGCCCCTTCCAGCACCGTCACCGCAAACCCCAGCCGCGCCGCATCCAGCGCCGAATAGGCCACGCAATAATCAAAGGCGAGGCCCACAAGAGTTATCGCGCTGACCTCGCGGCTGCGCAGATAGCCCTCCAGCCCGGTCGGGGTGGTGCGGTCATTTTCGAAGAAGGCGGAATACGAGTCTATTTCGGCCCGAAACCCCTTGCGGATCACCAGATCAGCCGGATCGCTCCGCAGGTCGGGGTGAAAGGCGGCACCTGTCGTGCCCTGAATGCAGTGGCTGGGCCACAGCACCTGTGGACCATAGGGCATCGTCACGGTGGAAAACGGTGCTGCGCCGGGGTGGTTGGCGGCAAAGCTGGAATGGGTGGCGGGGTGCCAGTCCTGGGTCAGCACCCGCACGGCGAAATCATCCATCATCGCATTGACCCGCGGAATGATCGCGTCGCCCTGCGCCACCGCCAGCGCACCGCCGGGGCAGAAATCGTTCTGGATATCAATCACGATCAAAGCTTGGTTGGGCAGTTGCATGGTCTCTCCCCGGTTCTCCCTGTGGGTAAGTGCTGGCGCTGCCTCCGTCAATGGCGGCATCTTGCCTTTCTGCCCGCGCCGCGCCAAGGAAAGCAGATGATCACCGTATCCGCTCTGTACCATTTTACCCGCTTTGCCGACCCAGCCGCCTTGCGCGGGCCGTTGCTGGACCTGTGCACTGCCGAAGCGGTCAAAGGCACCCTGCTTTTGGCGCGTGAAGGGATCAACGGCACCATCGCCGGCAGCCGCGCCGGGATCGACCTTGTGATGGCGCATCTGCGGGAGTTGCCGGGGTGTGCCGGCCTGACTGCCAAGGAAAGCTTGGCAGAGGTGATGCCGTTTGGCCGGATGAAAGTGCGGATCAAGGCCGAGATTGTGACGATGGGGCAACCCGATGTCGATCCGCTGACCTCGGTTGGCCACTATATCGACCCGGCGGACTGGAATGCGCTGATCAGCGCGCCAGATGTTGCCGTGATCGACACCCGCAACGGCTATGAGGTGGGGATTGGGACGTTTCAGGGTGCAACAGACCCTGAAACCGCCAGTTTCCGCGAATTTCCGGACTGGTGGCAACAGAATGCGGCGCGGTTTGCGGGCAAGCGGGTGGCGATGTTCTGCACTGGCGGTATCCGCTGTGAAAAGGCGACCAGCTATCTGTTGGAACAGGGTGTCGATCAGGTGTTTCACCTGAAAGGCGGTATTCTGAACTATCTGGAACAGGTGCCAGAGGAGCAATCGCTATGGCAGGGCCAGTGTTTCGTGTTCGATCAGCGGGTGTCGGTGGGCCATGGGTTGCAACCGGGGCATCTGCACAGCTGTCATGCCTGCCGCCGCCCGCTTGGACCAAGCGACCTGAGCCACGCTGCCTATGAAGAAGGCGCCGCCTGCCCGCACTGCATCGGGGACTATGCCGAGGCTGACCGGGACCGCTTTCGCCAGCGCCACCGTCAGATGCAGTTGGCGGCCAAGCGGGGGATGCGGCATTTGGGGCTGGACGGCACCGGTTGAACCATTCCCACGCCGTTCCGGGCTTGACCCGGAACCTCGACTCTCGGTGTGTCGCATAAGATTCGGGGTCCCGGGTCAGGCCCGGGACGGCGCAGTTTTGCGGTTCCCGCCCCTTCTACTCCGGCAGCAGATCGCGCGGGTCAAGGCCGGGGTCGATCTTTACCCCGCCGAATTCGAATAGCACGCCGGACACATCATCATGAAAATCCTGTTCCCCGGCATAGGCCTGCAGATCCCAGACCATCGCCTCCAGAAAGGCTTCGGCGCGCATCGAGGCGTTGTTTTGCAACAACCGGGTCAGGCCCTCCTCTCCCAGCTCATTTCCCGCCAGATCGGCGCATTCGGTAAAGCCGTCGGACATCAGAAACAGCCGGTCACCGGGTGACAGTTGCATTTCGAAACTTTCATAGCTGGCATCGGCCAGCAGACCGATCGGCAAGCCACCGCCGCCCAGATATTCCACGGCCCCGTTGGCGCGCTGCACCACCGGATGCGGGTGCCCGGCCTGCACCATGGCAACCCGGCCGGTGGCCAGATTCACGTCGGCATAGAGCAGGGTAAAATAGGTTTCCGTCTCGATCTCTTCCATCAGCAGCCGGTTCAGCTGGGCCGCAACCTCATGCGGCGGGCGGGCATGAAAGATGCCATCCTCTTCGTATAGGGCAATATTGCGCTCCGGCGAGGAGCTGGACAGGAAACCGGCCAGCCGCGCCGTCATCAGCGCCGATGTGACGCCATGGCCCGATACATCGATGGAAAACAGCCCGACCCGTTTGTGGTTGATCGAAAAGAACCCGACCAGATCGCCGCCGACATGGCCCGAGGGCCGCAGCAGCAGGCTGACCTCGGCGTTGCCGAACGAATGATAGCGTTCGCGGATCAGGCTTTGCTGGAGCTTTTGCGCCTCGATCAGATCGCGGTTCAGCGAATCATACAGCGTCTGAATTTCGGCCAGCGTCGAGGTGACCAGCCGGTTCTTTTCCCGCAATTCCTGTTCCATCCGCAGGATGCGTTCACCGGCGGTGATCCGGGCGCGCAGCTCATTGGCATTGACCGGTTTGGCCAGAAAGTCATCGGCACCGGCATCCAGCCCGCGGGCAATTTCGCCCTTGTCGCTTTTCGAGGTCAGCAGGATGAAATAGCCATAGCTGTCGCGGTTCAACGCGCGGAACGCACTGCAGAATTCCAGACCCGACATGCCGGGCATCATCCAGTCTGACACCACGACATCGACGCTGATCCGGGTGCACAGCGCCAGCGCCTCGGTGGCTGACCCCGCCTCCAGCACCTCATACCCCCAGCGGCGCAGCGACGCGCTGAGGATCTTGCGCTGCACCCGGCTGTCATCCACCACCAGCACCCGGCGCACGGTGCCCGCAGCCAACACAGGCCGGTTCGTCTCTGTCAGGATCAGGTCGGGGACCAAGCCGGGTTCCTTGTCAAATGTCAGAGGCCAGTCGTTGCACGAGGCCAGTCTTTGCTCGAGGCCAGTCTTTGCACTTCGGGCTTAACGGCGGGTGAAGCATAAAATTGCCGGTGAACACTTCGCCCCGACTTACCCGTTGTTAAAGGCTGAACCCTAGTTTTGGCCTTGGGTAGGGCGTCCGATGTGGGTTGGAGCGGGTGATGATAGACTGGGAAAGGGTGGCCGATCTGCGTGCAGAGGTCGGCGAGGATGATTTCCGTGAAGTGGTGGAATTGTTCCTTGAAGAAGTTGAAGAAGTGATTGACCGGCTGGAAATCAGCCCGGTTGCCGCGAAGTTTGAGGAGGATCTGCATTTCCTCAAGGGCTCGGCGCTGAACCTTGGCTTTCGCCATTTCTCGGCGCTGTGTCAGGTGGGGGAAAAGCTGTCAGCCAATGGCCAGAGCGGTTCGGTCGATATCCAGGCTGTTCTGATCAGCTACCGCGAGTCCAAGCTGGTGTTTCTGGCGGAATTGCAGGCGCAGACCCGGGCGGCGTGAGGGTCACGCCACCAAGGGTTCGGCGCGGCCATAAAAGCCCAGCCGTTCTTCGGCGGTGAAATTCACCCCGGGCCGGTCAAAGAACGAAAACACCGATATGATCCGCATCCGCGTGCCCTCAACCGGGGTAACCCGGTGCGCGGTATCGTGCCCGCGAAACACGTTCAGCGCCCCGGCGGTCAGCCTGATCCGCCGGACCTGCGGGTCAGCGCCGGCCAGCATCTTTGCCACACCGTCATAATTCGGATCAGTAACAGACCGCAAATCGCGGCGATACTCGAACGCGCCGCCGGCCAGCGGTGACTGCAGCAGCAAGGTGGTGGTGAATTCCGACCGGTCGAAATGCCAGTTGAGCGATTCGCCCGCGAGATACCCCATGGTGTTCACCCGGGCCAGCGGGTCCGCCATGGTATAGAGCAGCGGCTTGTCCATCACCGCCGCCATGAAGCGCGCAAACTCCGGCCAGTCATACAGCTGCACCACCAGCGACCCCGCCATCTGGTCGCCGCAGATCGTGTGGCTTTTGGTTTCGTGCGTGGCCAGTGCCGGATGGTCCGGGGCCAGACCTTCGACCGCGTTGCGGAAATAGATGGTGTGCCGCCGGGCATGGGTAAAGGCGGCGGCCTCGATCACCGGTTGCAACTCGGCAATCGCCTGGTCCCGCGCCGCAGGACGCATGAAGCCGGCCAGATCGAACATGCCTTGTCTGGCCAGTTCGGCGCGGCACCGGTCCACCATCTGTTGCCACGCATCGCTGCCGGGATGGTGCAGCGGATAACGGGTCAGATCGATGATCTCGGCGATATCCATCTACAGCAGCGGCCTTTTCTCGACGAAATGCCCGTAAAGCGTGGTCAGAATGCTGATCCCCACCATCATTTTCAGCCATGCCGTGGCGGCTGACCATACAAAACCCAGCAACGGCACCGATCCCAGCAGCAGCAGCGGCAGATCGATCGCCACCGCCGCCAGAATCGACAGCACTGCCAGCAAGATGATCGCGCCACTGCTGCCGACAGTTTTCGACCAGGCCTCGCCCAGCCGCACCTTTTTCCCCAGCGCAGAGCCCGGCAGGATCACCGACAGGCGGTAGATCACCACGATCACCGGCAGCATTGTCACCACGCCGATCAGGATGCCAACCGCGATACTGGGCACCGAGGTACTGCTGTAGAACGATGTTGCAATAAACCCGACGATCAATGACATGACCAAGGCAATCGGGATGGCGATCAGCATCAGCAACAGCGAATTGCCGAAATAGCCCAGCATCCGGTCGGTGTGAAACGGTGGGATGAATGTGGTCGGCATCTCCAGCTTCAGCACATAGCGGTGCCAGGCCACGGCAATCCAGATGCCGGTGATGACGGTGATGACAAACACCAGGACCAGCCCAAGCCAGGGCAAATCGCCCGACATCATCCGCTGTTGCAGCTCTGTTTCGGACCCGCCCGACAGGCTGACCCCCAGCGCATAGCTGACCACCAGTTGCACCAGAAACAGCGCCCCCGAAATGCGCAGCGCTGCGGCCATGTTGTTCAGCACCTGCCGGATCGAATGAATGAAGATTTGCCAGCCCATGCCGCCCCCTGCACCTGATAGACCTTAATCCTTTGCTATCGGCCCGGCCAAGTCAACCCGGGGCGCTGCGCCGCCGCCTTGCCCTGCGCCCCGAAACCCGGTAATCGCGCCCCATCATGCCAATGCAGGAGCGATGATGACCGCAGCGATGAAAGCCCCGAAGAAAGTCGTCCTTGCCTATTCGGGTGGCCTTGATACCTCGATCATCCTGAAATGGCTGCAGACGGAATACGGCTGCGAGGTGGTCACCTTTACCGCCGATCTGGGCCAGGGCGAGGAGCTGGAACCGGCGCGGGCCAAGGCGGTGCTGCTGGGGATCAAGCCGGAAAACATCCATATCGTCGATGTCCGCGAGGAATTCGTGCGCGATTTCGTGTTTCCGATGTTCCGCGCCAATGCGCTGTACGAAGGGCTGTATCTGTTGGGCACCTCGATTGCGCGGCCCCTTATCGCGCAGCATCTGGTGCGGATTGCGCATGAAACCGGGGCGGATGCGGTGGCGCATGGCGCGACCGGCAAGGGCAACGATCAGGTCCGGTTTGAGTTGTCGGCGGCAGCACTTGACCCCGCGATCCGGGTGATTGCGCCGTGGCGCGAATGGACCCTTTCCAGCCGCACCAGCCTGCTGGCGTTTGCCGAGGCGAACCAGATTCCCATCGCCAGGGACAAGCGCGGCGAAGCCCCGTTCAGCGTGGATGCGAACCTGCTGCACACCTCGTCCGAGGGCAAGGTGCTGGAGGATCCGGGTCTGGAACCGCCGGATTACGTCTGGCAGCGCACGGTCGATCCCGAGGACGCCCCGGACACTCCCGAGATGGTCGAGATCACTTTTGAGCGTGGCGACGCGGTGGCGGTCAACGGGCAGGCCCTGTCGCCCGCCACCCTGCTGACGGCTCTGAACGACATTGGCGGGCGGCATGGGGTGGGGCGGCTGGATCTGGTCGAGAACCGCTTTGTCGGGATGAAGTCGCGCGGCGCCTACGAGACGCCCGGCGGCACCATCCTGCTGGAAGCGCACCGGGGGATCGAGCAGATCACGCTGGATGCGGGGGCGGGGCACCTGAAGGACAGCCTCATGCCGCGCTATGCGGAACTGATCTACAACGGGTTCTGGTTCAGCCCGGAACGCGAGATGCTGCAGGCGCTGATCGACCGGTCGCAGGAGCACGTCAGCGGCACGGTGCGGCTGAAGCTGTACAAAGGCTCCGCCCGGACCGTCGCCCGCTGGTCGAGGCATTCGCTGTACAGCGAAAAGCATGTAACGTTCGAAGAGGATGCCGGGGCCTACGACCAGAAGGACGCGGCGGGATTCATCCGGCTGAACGGGCTGCGGCTGCGGCTGATCGCGGCACGGAATGCACGGGTGAAGTAAGGACTTGCGCTGCCATCACGAACCGGTCCCGGCCTTCGCGCTTGGCCGCGTAAAGTGCATCGTCGGCGCTAGACAGCGCGACGGCAAGGGCGGGCGGGGTCAACGTCCAGTGCACGCCGATGCTGGCGGTGACGCGGACCGGCGCGCCGGTCGGGCCGACAATCGGGCCGTCGCCGATGTCGTGGCAGATCCGGGCGGCGACCTCCAGCGCCTCTTCCCGCGACAGGCCGGTCATGTGCACCACCATTTCCTCGCCACCGATGCGACCGATCAGGTCGCGCTGCCGCAGCGCCAGACCCAGACGGTGCGCCACCTCGCGCAGCACGCGGTCACCGAAATCGTGGCCGTGGGTGTCGTTCAGCGCCTTGAAGTGATCCATGTCGAGCAGCATCAACGCTGAACCCCGACCCGTCCGGCGGTCGCCAAGCACGCGGGCATAGGCCGCCTCGAACCCGCGCCGGTTCAGAAGCTGGGTCAGCGGATCCGTGACCGACGTCTGCAACAGGTCGGCCTCGCGCGCGATAAGACGTTGTTCACGCTCGATGATCTTGGCGACGATAAGAAAGCCGATGGTGTTGCACAGGACCAGTGTCGGCCCGATCCGGGCCAGATAGCCAAGGGCGATGTCCCATGGCAGCAATAGCAAGGCGCTCAGCCCCAACGAACTGGCCAGCGCCAGCGCCACAAGCTGCAGAAAGCTCCGCGACCCGGCGCGCCTGGTAATGCGACCCAGCGGCAGCATGGTGCCGAACGTCAGGGTCATCCCGACTGCGCCTGGCATCCCGCCGATTCCACCGATGGCCAGACGCGTGGCCACGGCAACCCCGAGGGCTGCCAGCGCCCCAACCGGTCGCAGATAGACCGCCGCCAGCGCCACCGGCACATAGCGCATGTCAACGATGACGCCGGGTTGCAGGATCACCGGGTCGACCATGGCAAAGGCCGCGCTAAGCCCGAACAGGATGCCAAGCACCAGACTGGTCAAGCCGTCGCGCGCAAGCCAGCAGTGCAGCGAGCCGTAGGCAACCGCCAGCAGCGCGATGACCGCAACCGTCTCGCCAAAGTCCTTGAGTGCCTCGATTCCAATGAGCATCTGGCTGTCCCCTGTCCAGATCACTCTATCTTTGGTTGATAATCAAATGATAAATCACCGTGATTTAGTTATTTCAAAGCGGCAACGGGTTTCCGCGTGGTCGCCGGCGGGCAGCGGCCACTATGGGAAGCGGTGCGTGCGAGCATGCACCCTACAACTTGTGGCGCGAAAGGCGTTGGTAAATCGGAAGGGCTTGTTCCAGAAGGGGGCGATAGGCATCGGGCAGGGCGGGCAACGGGCCTTCGGCCCCGTCGAACCCGGTGCTGCGATGGACAGCACCGTACCAGTGCGGGGCCCAGGCCCCATCATGGGGTTTCGGCCCGGCTGGCCAGTTCAGCATCGCGGGGGTGAAGGTGATACCAACGGCGGCACATAGTTTCCCCAGCGATTCCCGTGGGTTGGTGCGGATGTCGGCGCTGTCGATGACAAGGGGGGCGTGGCCCTGCCGGTCGGCCACCCGGTCGAACAGCGCAGCTTGCTGCGGGAAGCCCAGATCGGTGAACGTCGGATCCTCGCGCTTGACGGCATAGCTGGCGATCACCCGTGCGGGGTGGCGGACAAGGAAGACATTCCGGCACATGTCGATGAAATCCAAGGGAATTCCGTCGACCATGTGGTGCGTCATGTGTTTCTGGTAGAACAGCGGCTGCCCCCCCGGTGCCGCCCCGCCGCAGGCCGCCGCGACAAGGCCCGCGTCCGTCTGCCCCGCCGCCAGAATCAGTGCCCGCATCGGGTGGTCGAGGCCGGTCGCGGTAAGGTAGGCGGCATAGAACGGTTCATCCCACACCGCGCAGTCGCCACGGGCGGCGAAGGCGTACATCATCGCGGTCGACAGGTTGCGGGGGCCGGACCACATCGCGATGCGTTTGGGGTCGGGTCTCATGCCGCAATCAGCGCCTTGTACAACCCGTGCAGCCGTTCGGTCATTGGGCCGATCTCGCCGGTTCCGATTACCCGGCCATCAATCACCCCCACCGGCGTCTGTGCGCCAAAAGTACCGGTCAGAAACGCCTCATCAGCACTGTAGGTATCGACAAGGCTGAAATTCCGCTCAGACACCGGGATGCCGTTGGCGCGGCACAGGTCGATCACCTTTTGCCGGGTGATGCCGTTCATGCAATAATCGCCGGTCGAGGTCCAGACCGCGCCCTTTTTCACGATGAAAAAGTTACAGGCGTTGGTGGTGTTCACAAAGCCATGCAGGTCCAGCATCAGCGCCTCATCCGCCCCGGCCTTTTCGGCGGCGATACAGGCCAGAATGCAGTTCAGCTTGGAATGGCTGTTCAGCTTGGGGTCCTGGGTCATCGGCAGACCGCGCAGATGCGGCACCGTGGCCAGCCGGATCGGGCGGGGGATCTTTGGCCGCGAATGTTCCATGATGATCACCATGGTCGGGCCCTTTTCACTCAACCGGGGATGTTGGAACGGCCGGGTTTTCACCCCCCGCGTCACCATCAGCCTTGCATGGGCATCGGTGACCATGGCATTGGCGATTTGCGTGTCTATCAAGGCCGTTTTCACCGCTTCCCGGTCCCAGGCCATGGTCAGGTCAATCGCCTTGGCCGCCTCGAACAACCGGTCGATATGCTCGTTTAGAAAGGCCCAGCGCCCGTCATACAGCCGGATGCCTTCCCACACCCCGTCGCCCAGCATGAAACCGCTGTCATAGACCGAAACCATGGCCTGCGCCTTGGGCACAATCTGGCCGTTGACCCAGATCAGAATCGCCTCGTTGCGCGCATCTTCTTCGGCGCGGTGGGTGGATACATCGGTCATCTGGCACTCCTTTGCGCCTGTTCTAGCAAGACCGCAGACTGAAACAACCTTCACCTGTGGGTGATCTCACGCGGCGGTGATTGGACCGGGCCGGGCGTGACGGGCAGGTTGGCCGGGAAAGCGAGGGCACCATGAAACCCGGTCTCCATTCCATCAAGCTGATCCTGTGGGCGGCAGCCATTGCGGCGGGCCCCATCGTTGCGCCAACCCAAGCCCAGGCCCGCACCGAAACCGCCATTGTGGCGGGTGGCTGTTTCTGGTGTGTCGAGTCCAATTTTGAAAGCGTCGCGGGGGTCAAGGATGTGGTGTCAGGCTTTACCGGTGGCACCCTGAAAGACCCGACTTATGACGATGTCTCTCATTCCGAAACCGGCCATTACGAGGCGGTCAAGATCAGCTTTGACCCGGACAAGGTCAGCTATGCGACCCTGATCAACCTGTTTTTGCATTCCACCGATGTTCTGGATGCCGGCGGCCAGTTCTGCGACCGTGGCAACAGCTACCGCTCTGCCGTCTTTGTCGCCAATGCCGACCAGCAGGCCGCCGCCAAGGCCGAAGTGGCAAAGGCAGTGGCCGAATTGGGCAAGACCATTGTCACCCCGGTCCTCGCTGCGGCGAAGTTCTACCCGGCAGAGGCCTATCATCAGGATTACTACAAAAGCAGCGATCTGGTGATTACCCGGCGCGGCCCGAAAACCAAGGCCAACGCCTACGCGTTTTACCGCAGCGCCTGTGGCCGCGATGACCGGATTGAGCAGCTTTGGGGCAGCACCGCGCAGTTCCTGCATTAAGCCGCTTTCACCCGCCCTCCGGCTTTTGTAGGGTCGCCCCCGGGTCAGGGGGCAGATGTGAGCGAAGACGCAGCGGCAACGCCGATGATGGCGCAATATCTGGAGATCAAGGCGCAGCATCCCGGTGCCCTGCTGTTCTACCGGATGGGCGATTTCTACGAGATGTTCTTTGATGACGCGGTGGCGGCATCGGCGGCGCTGGATATCGCCCTGACCAAACGCGGCAAGCATCAGGGCGCCGATATTGCAATGTGTGGTGTCCCGGTTCATGCCGCCGAGGGTTATCTGCTGACGCTGATCCGCAAGGGCTTTCGCGTCGCCATTGCCGAACAGCTGGAAGATCCTGCCGAGGCGAAAAAGCGGGGCCATAAATCGGTGGTGCACCGCGATGTGGTGCGGCTGGTCACCCCCGGCACCCTGACCGAGGAATCCCTGCTGGAGGCGCGGCGGCACAATTACCTGTGCGCCTGGGCCGAGGTGCGCGATCAGGCGGCGCTGGCCTGGGTGGATATCTCTACCGGTGAATTGCGGGTGATGGACTGCCCCTTGGTGCGGCTGGCCCCGGAGCTGGCGCGGCTGGTCCCGCGTGAACTGGTGATTTCCGATACGCGCGAGGCGGAACTGGCTGGAATAGTCTCTGAACTGTCGATCGCCCTGACCCTGCTGGCCCGCACCTCGTTTGACAGCACCAACGCGGAAAAGCGGCTGTGTGATCTGTGGCAAGTGGCCTCATTGGACGGGTTCGGGGCGTTTGGCCGGGCCGAACTGGCGGCGTTGGGGGCCATCACCGATTATCTGGATCTGACACAGCGCGGCAAGCTGCCGCTGCTGCGGCCACCGGTGTTGGAACTGTCCGGGCAGGCGATGCAGATCGACGCCGCCACCCGGCGCAATCTGGAAATTACCGCCAGCCTGTCGGGTGGGCGCGACGGCTCGCTGTTGTCGGTGGTGGACCGCACGGTGACAGCGGCGGGCGGGCGGCTGCTGGAACGGCGGCTGTCCGGCCCGTCCTGCCATCTGCCGGTCATTCATCAGCGCCAGGCGCAGGTGCAATTCTGGCTGGACCAAAGCCCGATGCGCGAACGGTTGCGCAGCCACCTGCGCCGCACCCCGGATATTGACCGCGCCCTGTCCCGGCTGGCGCTGGACCGGGGCGGCCCGCGCGATCTGGGGGCGATCAGGTCGGCGATGGTCGAAGCGGACCTGATCGGCCTGTTGTTTGACAATTTGCCCGATGCCGCAGCCCTGTTCGACGAAGCCGGGGCGTTGCTGGCGCACCGGGCGCTGATCGACCTGTTGTCCGACGCTTTGGTGGCGGAACCGCCATTGCTGGCGCGGGACGGCGGTTTTATCGCCGAGGGGCATGACGCCGAACTGGATCAGGTGCGGCACCTGCGCGACGAGGGGCGCGGGGTGATTGCCGCGTTGCAGGCCGAGTATGTCAAAGATACCGGAATCGGCAGTCTGAAGATCAAGCACAACAATGTGCTGGGCTATTTCATCGAGACCACCACCAACCATGCCGAGCGGATGCTGTCACCCCCGCTGAACCAGCGCTATATCCACCGCCAAACCACGGCGGGGCAGGTGCGGTTCACCACGCTGCCGCTCAGCGATCTGGAAACCCGGATCCTGAATGCGGGTAATCATGCGCTGGAGATTGAAAAGCGGCTCTATGACAGCCTGAAGGGCGCTATTCTGGCGCAATCCGGCGCCCTGGGGCAAGTGGCGCGGGTGCTGGCGGAGCTGGATCTGGCGAGCGGTCTGGCTGATCTGGCGGCGGGTGAGGGGTGGGTACAGCCACGGGTGGATGACAGCCGCGCCTTTGTGATCACCGGTGGGAGGCATCCGGTGGTGGAACGCGCCTTGCGCAGCAAGGGTGGGCAATTTGTCGGCAACGATTGCGACCTGACCCCAGTGGCGCAAGCCGCGATCTGGCTGTTGACCGGGCCGAACATGGCGGGAAAATCGACGTTTCTGCGGCAAAACGCACTGATCGCGGTGCTGGCACAGGCGGGCAGCCACGTTCCGGCCAGCAGCGCCCATATCGGGCTGGTCAGTCAGTTGTTCAGCCGGGTCGGTGCTTCGGATGATCTGGCCCGGGGCCGGTCGACCTTTATGGTGGAAATGGTCGAAACCGCCGCGATCCTCAATCAGGCCGATGAGCGGTCACTGGTCATATTGGACGAGATCGGGCGCGGTACCGCCACCTATGACGGTCTGTCGATTGCCTGGGCGACGCTGGAACATCTGCACGATGTCAACCGCAGCCGCGCCCTGTTTGCCACCCATTACCATGAGATGACGGCGCTGGCGGGCAAGCTGGCGGGGGTGGAAAACGCCACCGTCGCGGTCAAGGAATGGGACGGCGAGGTGATCTTTCTGCACGAGGTCCGCAAGGGGGCGGCTGACCGGTCTTACGGGGTACAGGTAGCAAAGCTGGCGGGGCTGCCGCTGGCGGTGATTGAACGGGCAAAGCTGGTGCTGGAGGCGCTGGAACGGGGCGAACGCGAAGGCGGTACCAGGCAAAAGGTGCTGATCGATGATTTGCCATTGTTTGCGGTGAAACCGGTTGCCTATCGAAAGCCGGAGCAAAGCCGGGTGGAGGATCGGGTCAAGGCTGTCCTGCCCGACGAATTGACCCCGAAACAAGCGCTCGCGTTGATTTATGAGCTGAAGGGGCTGTTGGGATGACCTTTGCATCCTGAACCGCGCCGCCCCTGCGAAGGCAGGGGCCTTGAGTCTCTGGCATGGTGCGCGACGACTCGAGGCCCCGGATCAGGTCCGGGGCGGCGTGGGATCGTGGTCAGTTCAACTTGGCGGTATTGGATGAAACGCCGACCTGCGCCGGACGCAGCAACCGGTCGTGCAGCATGAAGCCTTCGCCCATCACCTGAATGATCTCGCCGACCTTGGTGCCAGGCAGCGCCGCCTCGAACATCGCCTGATGCTGTTGCGGGTCAAAGCTGTCGCCGATGGCGGGGGTAATCACCTTGATGCCATGTTTGCCGAAAATGTTGCGCAACTCGCGCAGCGTCAGGTCAACGCCTTCCAGCACGGCACTGGCAGCGGCGCGCTGGTCGTCGGTGGCGGCATCCAACGCGCGTTTCAGATTGTCATAGACCGGCAGCATGTCGCGGGCAAATTTGGCGCCGCCATACTGTTCGGCCTCGCGCCGGTCTTTTTCACCGCGTTTGCGGTTGTTTTCGGCATCGGCCAGGGTGCGCATGAAGCGGTCGCGCATGTCATCGCGTTCGGCGGTCAGCCGTTCGATCATGTCGGCGACTTCATCGACATAATCGGCACTGTCTTCGGCAAAACCGATATCTTCCGGCAGTTGATCCTGCACCATCTGGTCTTTCTTCACGTCGTTCATTCTTCACCCCTTGCCCCGGTCAGACAGCAGCCTGCCGACCAGTTGCGCCGTGTAATCCACAATCGGTACGATGCGGCCGTAGTTGAGGCGGGTTGGCCCGATCACCCCCACCGCACCGATGATCTTTCGGTCAGCGTTCATATAGGGAGACACCACCAGAGAGGAACCCGAAAGTGAGAACAACTTGTTCTCTGAGCCAATAAAAATCCGCACACCTTCGCCCTGTTCGGTCAGTTCCAGAAATTCGGCGATATCCCGCTTGC